>JBEGVM010000184.1:0-2556 GCA_041178365.1 Gemmatimonadota bacterium
TCGCCGCCCCCCCCGCCGTCGTGCTGGACGAGGTCACATAGGGGTACGTGCCATGGTCGACGTCGAGGAGCGAGCCCTGCGCCCCCTCGAGCACCACCGCCGCCCCCTGTTTCTGCGCCCGACTGATCGCGAGCCCCACATCCTCCGCCACCGCTAAGAGCCGCGGCGCGATCCGCTCGAGCGCCGCCAAGGTGAATTCGGCATCCGCCCGCTTGCTGGAGCCGAACCCTGCGAGGATCTGATTCGCATGCTCGGTCCCCTTCTCCACGAGCGCACGCAGACGCGCCGGATGTCGGAGATCGAGGACGCGAATGCCGCGGCGGGCCACCTTATCCTCATACGCCGGTCCGATCCCGCGCCCCGTGGTCCCGATCCCCTTGCTCGCCGCGCTCTCCTTATCCACGAGCTTGTGATACGGCATCACGAGGTGCGCACGATCCGAGAGATAGAGGCGCCCCGCCACATCCACCCCTGATGCTACGAGCCCATCAACCTCCTCGAACATCCCCTCGGGATCGAGCACGACCCCATTGCCGATGGCACACCGCACCCCCGGATGGAGGATCCCACTCGGGACCTGATGCAACACCGTCGACGCATCCCCGACATGGACCGTGTGGCCGGCGTTGGCCCCCCCCTGGTAGCGCACCACCCAATCCGCCCGCTCCGCCAAGACATCCACCAGCTTCCCCTTCCCCTCGTCCCCCCATTGGGCGCCGACGATGACGATGGTACGGGTCGTGGTGTCGAACATCCTGAAGGCTCCGGGGGGCAAAGGGAGGGGCACAAAAAAACGCCCCGGGGTCCTCGGGGCGTTGAGGGAATCTAATCGCTTCGTCGTGTCCGCACAATGAAAGATTTGGTCACGTACCCCCGCAAAGGGCAGCTGGTGTCCGTTACGCACCGTTAATGGGCCGTCAAATCAACCACCGAACCCGAAAATCCCCAAACTTTCACGGTTCAATAACGCTTGACGCTCATCTTGGCGCTCATGACACACACCCAGCGTCCAAGCTCCCAGGCCGTCCGAGTCGAGACATTCACGGGTTTGCGCGTCTTCCGGACGGAGGGCAAGGCGGCACGCCAGGTCCCGGTCCCCGTCGGCGAGAAGCCTGGGATCCTCCTGGTGATCCTCGCCCTGGCGGGAGAAGCTGGCATCCCCCGCTCCACCATCCGCTCCCTGCTCTGGCCAGAGACCTCGGATGGCAATGGGTCGAACAGCCTGCGCCAAGCCCTCTTCCGACTCCGGCGGGCCTTGGGCCTCGACGCGATCGAGGACCGCGCGGGACGCCTCTACCTCCGCCTCCCCGTCTCGATCGATGTCGTCGACGCCGCACAGCGCCTCGAACGCGGCGATCTCCCTGGCGCGCTCGACCTCATGACCACCCCCTTCGGCCAGACCCTCGATGTGGCGGGCCCCGCGCTCCGGGACTGGCTCGAGCGCTATCGCAGTCAGCTGGACGAGCGACTCGAATCGCTCATCCGCGCCTCATGGTCGGGACAGGCCTCCGGGGCCGTCCTCGCGATGTTGCACTCGGCGATTCCCATCGTGCGTCGGCTCCTCCCAACCTCGGTGGATCTCCTCTGGATCCAGCTCGAGCTCGATGCCCGGCAGGGGGAGTCCGCGGCCTTCGACCGTCACCTGCAGGAGCTGCGCGCGCTCCAGCGCGGCGCCCCGACCCTCCCCGCAGATACCCAGCGTCTGGCGGAGCTCCGGCAGCGTCTTGCCGCAGGCGCGGCGGCGCCCCATCTCCGTCCACCATCCCTTCATGAGGACGCGCTCCGTGCGATCCAGCAGCGCCTCGCGGATGCGAAGCGGGAGGGCGGCGTCATCTGGGTGTCGGGCCCCACGGGTGTCGGTCGGTCTCACCTCCTGCGAGAGCTGGCCTTCCGTTCAGGCACCGGCGGATTCCGCGCGGCGCTCGTCGGCCCGGACGCTCCCCCCCTCGGCCTCCCCCCGTCCTGCTGCCGAGACCTGGCCGTGGCACTCAGTGCCCTCCGAGGCGCCGCCGGGCACGACCCCCGTCATGGGCCGATCATCGAGCGGCTCACCCGCGGCGCGGTGCACCCGGTGCTCAGCGAGGCGGTCGAGGCCATCCTCGATCTCGCCATCGCGATCACCGCCGAGGGACCGCTGGTCCTCCTGATTGACGATGGCCATCAGTATGAGGGCCGAGAGCTCGGTGCGCTGCTCGCGGCACTCGACGAGCAGCGCCCCCCCGCACTCGTCGCCGTCGTCGCCGTCCCCACGCCGTCGCTTCCGACGCGGCTCACCTCGCCGGCGCTTATCCTCGACCCCATCACTCCACTCCGGGTTCGTCAGATGGTAGATGAGTTGGCCCGGCTCCCCGAGGCGCCATGGAGTGACGCCCTCATCGACGGGCTGCGCGCCGCCAGTGACGGCATCCCTCGCCGGGTCCTGTACATCCTGACGACACTGCACCGCGAGGGGGTGCTGCAGGAGCGGAATGGGAGCTGGGCGCTCGGGAGCACCGCCGAAGGCCTCCGCACCAGACTGCAGCAGCTCGCCACGCACGGGACGACGTCCTGATTACA
>JBEGVM010000185.1:0-30642 GCA_041178365.1 Gemmatimonadota bacterium
GCCTCGATCTGCGCCTGCGTGTACCGCGACTCGGCGCCGTAGGCGATGTTGGCGCGGACCGTGTCGTGGAAGAGCACGGTGTCCTGGCTCACGATCCCGGTGAGGGCGCGGAGCGATTCCAACGTCACCTCGCGCGTGTCGACCCCATCGATCGTGATGCGGCCCGCCGTGGGCGCGATGAAGCGCGGGATGAGATCGACGAGGGTGCTCTTCCCCGCTCCGCTCGCGCCGACCAGGGCGATGACGGCTCCACGCGACGCGGTGAAGGTGATCTCCGAGAGGACCGGCGTCCCACCATATGAGAAGTCGACGCTCTCGAAGGCGACCCCCTCGCGCACGCCGTCGAGATGACGCGTCCCACGATCGGTCGCCGTCTCCATGGGTTGATCGAGGATCTCGAAGAGTCGTTCGGCGGCCGCGAGCGACTGCTGCGCGGTGGTCGGCGCCTGCGAGAGCTGCTTGATCGGCTGCAGCAGCCGCATCACCAGCACCATGAAGGTGATGAGGATCCCGCCGTCCATGGTGCGGGTCTGGAGCACCTCGCCCGCCCCGATCCAGAGGACCCCGAGGGCGACGACGGTGCCGAGGACCTCGGTGAGGGGGCTCGCCAGGAGGGAGAGGCGCTGCATGCGCGTCATCCCGCGCGAGTAGTGCGCGGAGGCCCCGAGAAATCGCGCGTCCTCGTAGGGCTCCCCTCGGAATGACTTCACGAGGCGGATCCCACTCACGACCTCTTGGAGCACGCTCGTCATCTCCCCGTACTCCTGCCGGAGGCGGCGATGCCCCTTCCGCAACTTACGCAGCAAGGGCTGCAGCACCGCCATGACCGCCGGCGCGATCACCAAGGCCACGAGGGTGAGGCGCGGTGACATCCGGAAGAGGATCACGACGGTGACGAGGATCGTCGCGAGGTTCTGGATGGAGCGCGTCGCGACCTCCGCCAGCACCGCCTTGGTCTGTTCGGTGTCGGTGAGGACGCGGGCGATCACCTGCCCAGTGCGCGTCCGACTGAACCAGGTGAGGGGGAGGCGTTGGAGATGCGAGAAGACGGCGTGCCGGAGATCGCGGGTGATGTACTCCTGCAGGGAGGCGCCGAACTGTCCCCCACCCCAGAGGAAGAGATTCTTGAGCGTGACCATCCCGAGGATCACGAGGATCACGGCCCGCAGCGATCCCATGGGATCGGCGGGATCGAGGAAGGGGCCGATGAGGGCCTGTTGGAGCGCGGTGAGCCACCCCATCCCGGTCGCGACCTGCGACTCGAGCCCGAACAGGGTGTTCAGGAAGGGGATCAGGAGCGTGAAGGCCACGCCATCGAGGGCGGCCGCCAGGACGTTGAGGACGACGTTGCCGCCGAGCCGCCACGCATGCGGTCGCAGGAACCGCAGGAGCCGCCGGTACACGCGCATCGCTCAAAGATACGCGCCCCTTCCGCCGTCCCCTACTCCCGACGCACTTTGGCGAGGTGCCGCCGTCCCTCCCCTCCTTCACGCCGACGCGACCGGCGTTCGCCTGTCCCGCGCTGTTGGCGGCGGCGGCACGGGCCCCGATCGGCGGCGAACGGGAGACCCTGCTCGGGGTGCTGATGGCGGCGCGGCTCGCCACCGGGCTCTGTCCCGATCAGCCGCTGCCGGCGGCGACGCGCTCGGCGCGGGCCGAGTCGGCGCGGAGCTGGCTCGCCTCGGTGACCCTCCCCGCGAAGTTGCGCACCGCGATCCTCCGGTGCTTCGCGAGCTCCGAGGGGCAGAGTCCACAGGGGGCGGCGGAGTCCCTCGTGGCGCTACTCGGGTTGGTGCCGACCCCGCTCGAGCGGACCGCGCGGCGGCAGGTGAGCCGATTGCTGGAGGGGCTCCAGGGGGCGCCCATCGCCTTGCTCCCTCCGCCGCGCGACCCGTAAGATTGGGCAGTCGCCCTTCCTTTCTCTATAGTCGGCCGCCACCGAGGCTCCGTGCGTCCCACCGATATCTCCCCGATCTCCCAGGTCATGCGCCGCATCGATCTCGCGGTGGATGGGACCGCGGGCGGTGATTCGCTCGCGACAGGATTCCCCAGCGTGGATCGCTGGCTCGGGGGTGGGGTGCGTCCGGGGGATCTGGTGGTGTTGGCGGGGGCAATCGGGAGTGGGAAGTCGGCGTTGACCCTCGCGATGGCGCTCCGGATGGCCGAGGCGGGGACCAAGGTCGCGGTGGTGAGCGGGGAGATGACGGTGGAGCGCCAGATGGAGCGGGCGCTCGCGATCGAGGGGCGGGTGCGCGTGGATGACCTTCGGCAGGGGCGTCTCGACGACGCCTCACGGGCCGCGGTCGGTGCGGTGGCGATGCGATTACGCGACCAGACCCCGCTCATCGAGGTGATGCCTCCCGATGGTCTCGAGGGGCTCGTCACGCTGGTGCGGGTGCACGAGCTCCAGGTGCTGATCATCGATCCGATCCAGGCGCTCCTCGCGGGGCGCCCCGACCCCGATGCCGCGCTCGCCTCGATGATCCGGCAGCTCAAGGCGCTCGCCCTCGCGCATCGGGTGTGCATTGTCGCCGTCTCGCATCTCCCACACTGGACCCCACGCCCTGACCCGCGCCCTGTGCTCGAGGATCTCGGTGCGATGGGGGCGATCCAGGAGAGCGCCGATGTGGTGCTCGGGCTCTTCCGTGAGGAGATGTACGCGCCGGACCATGGCGTGGAGGGGGCGACCGAGCTGCTCGTGCGGAAGCATCGGAACGGCAGCCTCGGCTACCTCGATCTCTATTTCTACAAGCAGTGGCTACGGTTCGAAGACATGCTCGACCCTGACCGGTAGGAGATCGCCATGGTGTCGTCGCGCCTCGTGAAGTTCTCCCCCCTGCTGACGCTCCTGCTCCTGGCGCCGATGGCGGTGACCGCGCAGGGTCGCGACCCGATCTCCAAGCTCGAGGCGGCGCGCACGAAGTCGCCGCGGAACGTCCCGGCGCTCCGAGCGCTCGGGATCGCGTACTACAAGGCGAAGCGGTACGAGGACGCGCGCACGGTGCTCGATGCCGCGCGGCAACTCGATCCCACGGACGGTGTCAGTGCGTTGTACACGGGACTGGCCGCCGAAGCGATGGGGGACCTCACGGCGGCGCGACGCGCGTATGCGACGTATCTCGACGTCGGGAAGACGGCGAAGGTGAAGGAGGACATCCAGGCGCGGCTGGTCGGCCTCGCTCGGAATGAGGCGGTGGCGTCGGCGAGGGCGGCGGTGGCGAATGAGAGCGCGCTGACCGGTACGGGGGGATCACCGCGCGTGGTGGCGGTACCCCCGCTGGTCTTCAGCGGGAGCGACAGCTCGCTCAAGCCGTTGGAGCGCGGGGTGGCGGAGCTCCTGATCACCGACCTGAGCCGATCGGGGCAGCTGACGGTGGTGGAGCGCGATCGGATGCAGGCGATCGCCGATGAGATCCGGCTGTCGGGGTCAGGGCGGGTCGACTCCTCGACCGCGGTGCGCGCGGGGCGATTGATCCAAGCGGGGACGTTGGTGAGCGGGGTGATCGTGCAGGAGGGGGGGGATCGGTTGAGCCTTGATGCGCGCCTCGTGCGCGTGGCCGATGGCTCGCTCGGCGCCCCCTCGACGGTGACCGATGCGCTGGATGCGCTCTTCACGATGCAGAAGGCGCTCGTCTTCCAGCTCTTCGATCAGCTGGGCGTGACGCTCACGCCGGCGGAGCGACAGGCGATCGAACGGCGCCCGACCAGCAACCTCAACGCCTTCCTGCAGTACAGCCGTGGGTTGCAGGCGACGGATGATGGTCGGTTCGAGGATGCGGCGCGATTCTTCAACGACGCGCGATCGTTGGATCCTGGGTTCGGGCTCGCCGCGGTCCGCGCCCAGAGCACGCAGGCCGCCGCACAGGCTGCGACCCAATCGGTCGAGGTGGCGGTGGTCGCGATCGAGTCGAACCTCAAGACGACGACCGAGGGCGCGGCGGTGACCGCGGCGACGACGGGGAATACGACCTCGGGGAGCACTGGGTCGTCGAGCAGCGGGTCGAACACCCCGGTCTCCAACACGCTGAATACCGCCGCGCAGTCGGTGAACCCGCCAGCGATCTCCGTGCAGACCACCACGAGCGCCGCCGCGCCACCACCCCCGGCGACCCCGCAGCGGGATGCCTCGACCTCGACCACTGGCACCGACGCCCCGAATCGCACGGGTTCGGTGACGATCGTGATTCGCCGCCCATGATCAGCGCCCACATCGAGGGGTCCCCCCTCACCCGTCGCATGATCGCGCTCGGCTTGCTCACCTGCAGTCTTGGCTGCGGGGCGGAGAGCGGGACGATCCCGACCACGGTGGACCTCGCTCCGCCCCCGGTGGCGACGGCGATCGACTCCGTGGCGTCGGACACGGTGCCTGCGGAGCTGATCGTGCCACTGGCACTCGCGAAGGTCCAGCGCCCTGCGACGGTGCTGATGAGCATGCCGCTCGACGCCCCGGCCCCGGCGCCAGCACCAGCACCGGCACCAGCACCGGCACCAGCACCGGCACCAGCACCAGCACCAGCGCCGGCACCAACTCCGGCCGTCACCGGGACGGTACGTCTGGAGTTCATCGCAGCTCCCGCGACAGCGCCGAGCGCGGCGCCTACCACCACACCCGATGTTGAAGAACCGGGACCTGACCTCGGGTCGTTCATCGACCGGATCAATCTCGCCCTGATCGGTGCTCCCTCGGTCACCTCCTTTGGCTTCGGAGCCGGCGCCGGCAAGCGGACCGTCTCGCAGACGTCGATGCCGATCGTCCTCCTCCTCCCCATCAGCGAGCGGTTCTCGATGGACCTCGCGACCGCCTTCGCGACGAGCGAGGTCTCGGTCGCCGGCGCGGCCGTGAGTACCATCTCCGGCCTCACCGATACGCAGCTGCGCGGGAACTACACGATCGGCGAGTCGATGTTGATCACCGCGGGACTCAACCTCCCGACGGGGCAGTATCTCATCCCCAGTGGGCAGCAGGAAGCTGCGGGCCAGATCGGCAATGACTTCCTGAACTACAGCGTCTCGTCGATGGGGTCGGGGCTCGCGCTGACGGGCGGCGTGGCGTATGCGCGGCCGATCGGCAGTTGGAACCTCGGGCTCAGCTCGAGCCTGCGGAAGGCGACGCGGTTCGAGGCCTTCGAAGTCGACTCGGCGCCCCTCCGCTTCACCCCCTCGGACGAGGTCCGGCTCCGGTTCGGTGTGGATCGCCCCGTGGGGGATGGACAGGTCGACCTCGGCCTCTCCTACAGCGCCTTCGGCGTCGACGTGGCCGACACGACCACCTACAGCACCGGGGACCGCCTGATCGCCACCGCGGGGTGGAGCTTCCCGGTGAAGGGGGTGCGAGCGTACCTCTCGGCGTGGAACCTCTTTCGGCTCGCCGGCGAGCAGCTGGGGGGGCCGGCGCCGGGCGAGAACGTCTTCAACGTGTCGGGTGGGGCCAGCCTCGAGGTGAAGGGGATCCTGCTGCAGCCGACGGCCGAGCTTCGGCTCTGGCAGGTGGATGGCATCAAAGCGGGGAACCTGGTGAACGTCGGGATCCGCGCGCGGCTCGGACTCGGGGCCCTCGCGGTGTATCCTTCGGTCGGGCTCAGCACCGGCGCGCTCTTCTCCACCGCCGATGGCACCCAGACGAGCCTTTCCGGATTCCGTGGCGGCCTGACCGTTCGGTGGCGCTGAGGACCGGACGTCCCCCCTCCTCCCTCTGATGTCCGATGGCTGGTCACAGCAAATGGAAGCAGATCAAGCACTACAAGGCGGCGGCTGACGCCAAGCGTGGTGCGATGTTCACGAAGCTGCTGCGCGAGATCACCGTCGCCGCCAAGGCGGGGGGCGGTGATCCCGATGGCAACCCGCGCCTGCGCACCGCGATCGAGAACGCCAAGGCGCAGTCGTGCCCTAAGGAGAACATCGAGCGCGCCATCAAGAAGGGGACGGGCGAGCTCGAAGGGGTCGACTACGTCGAGGTGCTCTACGAGGCGTATGGGCCCGGGGGTGTGGCGCTCATGATCCAGGCGCTCACCGACAACCCCACGCGCACCGTCGCTGAGATCCGTGCCAAGCTCTCGCGCGGCGGAGGGAACCTCGGGATGAGCAACTCAGTGGCCTTCATGTTCGATCGCAAGGGAATCATCACGATCGCCACGAACGGACGGGACGAGGACGCGATCATGGAGCCGGTGCTCGAGGCGGGAGCGGAAGACCTGACGCGCGAGGACGAGCACTTCGTGGTCACCACCGCGCCGGCCGACCTGCATGCGGTGAAGCAGGGACTCGAGGGCGTGGGCCTCGTGGCGATCGATGCGACCCTCTCGTGGATCCCCAGGAACACGGTGCGTGTGGAAGGCGCGACGGCGGACCAGCTGCTCAAGCTCCTCGAGGCGATCGAGGACCTGGACGACATTCAGAAGGTCGACGCGAACTTCGACATGGACGTCTCGGAGCTCTCCGCGGAGTGAGGCATGTGCTGCGGTGGTGCCCATGCTGATCCTCGGCATCGACCCGGGCACCGCCGTCACCGGGTTCGGCGTGGTGCGCACCGAGCCGCGCCCCACGTTGGTGGAGTGTGGGGTGATCCGCACCAAGGCCGAGACCCCGTTGCCAGAGCGATTGCGGGAGATCAGCGAGGGGGTGCGTGAGCTCCTCGCGCGGCACCGTCCCGATGCGATGGCGGTGGAGGCGGTGTTCTACGCGCGCAACGTCCGCACGACGATCGTCCTCGGGCACACGCGCGGGGTGATCCTCTTGGCCGGGGCGGAAGCGGGAATCCCGATCCACGAGTATCCTCCGGCAGAGATCAAGAAGGCGGTGGCCGGGACCGGTGCCGCGACCAAGACCCAGATCCAGTTCATGCTCACCAAGTTGCTGCGATTGACGCGTGCTCCCGAACCGAACGACGCCGCCGATGGGGTGGCGGCGGCGCTCACCTGCGCGTTACGCGAACCGTTGGCACGGGCGTTGGCGCAGCGGACGGTCGCCGCACGCACCGTGACGAGGCGGGTGCGATGATCTCGCGGCTCCAGGGGACGTTGGTCTCACATGCGCTCGACCGGATCGAGGTGATGACCGCCGGCGGCGTGGGGTACGAGGTGCTCGTCCCCCTCTCGGTCTTGGAATCGCTCCCGCGTGCGGGGGGCGAGGTCGCGCTGCACATCGCGCAGGTGATCCGCGAGGACGCCTGGTCGCTCTACGGCTTCGCCACCGCGGAGGAGCGGCGGCTCTTTCAGCGGCTGCTCGGGACCACCGGGGTGGGGCCGGCGCTGGCGATGAATCTCCTCTCGACGTTGACCGGGGCGCGGTTGATCCGCGCGGTGCGTGACGGGGATCTGGCGACGCTGACGCAGGTCCCGCGCGTGGGGAAGAAGCTCGCCGAACGGTTGGTGCTCGAGTTGCGGGACAAGCTCGAGGGCGAGGCCCTCGGGGCCGCGGGGGGTGCGACGGAGCGCGGTGGACCGGTGGGTGGCCCAGGCTCCGATGCGGTCCGGGCGCTCGTGGCGCTCGGGTATCAGCCGGGCGATGCGGAGCGGGCGGTGCGTCGGGCGCTGGAGGAGGCGCCGAAGGATGAGTCGACGGCGGATCTGATCCGGCGGTCGCTGGCGGCGCTCGGGCGCTAGCGCATTTCCATAGATTCCCCGCATGTCCCGCCCCGAGATCACCACCCCGGAATCGCTCGCCGACGAGTCGGTCGTCGAGCTCTCGCTCCGCCCGCAGCGGCTGGCGGAGTTCATCGGGCAGGCCAAGGTGAAGGATGCGCTCCGCATCTATCTCGATGCGGCGATCGCCCGGCGCGAGCCACTGGATCACACCCTGCTCTTCGGCCCCCCGGGGCTCGGGAAGACGACGCTCGCTGAACTGATCGCACGCGAACTCGGGGTGAACCTGCACACCACCTCGGGACCGGCGCTCGAGAAGCCCGGCGATCTCGTGGGGACACTCACCAACCTGCGGGCCGGCGACATCCTCTTCATCGACGAGATCCATCGCCTGCGGCCGGTAATCGACGAGTTCCTCTACCCCGCGATGGAGGATGCGAAGATCGACATCCGCCTCTCCGAGGGGCCGAAGGCACAGACCATCACCATGCCGATCGAGCGCTTCACGCTGATCGGGGCGACGACGCGTCTCGGGATGCTCACGGCACCGCTGCGTGCGCGCTTCGGGATCGAGCTCCGCCTCAATTACTACGAGGCGGCGGAGATCGAGGAGATCATCCATCGCACCTCCACGGTGCTCGCCTCGTCGATCGATGCCGACGGTGTACAGGAGTTGGCGCGGCGCGCGCGCGGGACCCCGCGCGTGGCGAACCGGCTGCTGCGGCGCGTGCGCGACTTCGCGGAAGTGAAGGCGGGGGGGCACATCACCCGCACCGTGGCGCGCGAGGCGCTGGCGATGCTCGACGTGGATGAGTTCGGGCTCGACGAGATGGACACGCGCTTGTTGCGGGCGATCATCGAGAAGTTCGAGGGTGGTCCTGTGGGCGTGGGGACGATCGCCGCCGCCGTGGGAGAGGAAGCCGACACGCTCGAGGAGGTGTACGAGCCCTTCCTCGTGCAGCATGGCTTCTTGCAGCGGACGCCGCGCGGGCGCATGGCCACCGCGCAGGCGTATCGGCATCTCGGGTATCCACCGCCGGCCGCCGCGAGTGGGGCGCAGCCCGAGCTCTTCTAGCATGACCCGCCGCTCGGACGGCACGCGCACCGCCGATTATGACTTCCCTCTCCCGACCGAGCTGATCGCGCAGACGCCAGCGGCGCGGCGTGACGAGAGTCGCTTGATGGTCATCGATCGCGCGAGCGGAACGATCACGCACCGCATCTTCCGCGATCTCCCCGAACATCTCAGCGCCGGCGATGCGTTGGTGCTCAACACCACGCGCGTGTTTCGGGCGCGGTTGCTGGGGACGCGCGCCTCGGGGGCGCCGGCCGAGGTGCTCTTGTTGCATCCGATCGAGGGGCACTCGCTCGACGCCACGCACTGGGAGGCGATGGTGCAGCCGGGTGCCAAGCTCAAGTCGGGGCGCGTGGTGACGATCACTCCGGACTTCGCGGTGGAGATCGGGGAGGTGCTCGACGGTGGGACTCGGATCGTGCGGCTTCTCACCGCGCACCCCGCTGAGGCGATCGCCCAGCATGGACATGTGCCGCTGCCGCCGTACATCGATCGGGCGGATGGGGCGAATGACGTGGAGCGGTATCAGACGGTCTTCGCGAAACAGGAGGGCTCCGTGGCCGCGCCGACGGCGGGACTGCACTTCACCCCCGAGCTCCTCGCCACGCTCGCAGCGCAGGGGGTACGGCGGGCCGAGGTGCTGTTGCATGTGGGGGCGGGGACGTTCAAGCCGGTGGAGGTCGATGATCCCGCGCAGCATGCGATGCACCGCGAGTGGTACGAGTTCCCCGCGGGGGCGGCGGAGCTGCTCAACGCCACGCGCGCGGCGGGGGGGACGATCTGTGCGGTAGGGACCACAGCGCTCCGCACCCTGGAGACGGTGGTCGGGGCCGATGGCCGCTACGGGGCGGCCACAGGGGAGACAGCGATCTTCATCCGCCCGCCACAACTGGTACGCGGGGCGGACCATCTGGTCACGAACTTCCACCTCCCCCGCTCCACCCTCCTCATGCTGGTGGCGGCGATGGCGGGGTATGACCTGATCCGGCACGCCTATGAGGTGGCGGTCCAGGAGCGGTATCGGTTCTACTCGTACGGGGACGCGATGTTGATTCGCTGAGTAGATTTCTACCTTCCGTTCCCTCACCCCACTCGACGATGTCCCTCCCCACGCTCTTCCTGCAGACGGCCGCCCCCAGCGGCGGTGCCGCGCTCGCACCCTTCCTGTTCCAGATCGGGGCGATCTTCGCGATCTTCTACTTCCTCATGATCCGCCCGCAGCAGAAGCAGCGGAAGGCGCATGAGGCGGCGATCCTCGCCATCAAGAAGGGGGATCAGATCGTCACCGCCGGCGGGATCGTCGGCGAGGTGGTGCACCTCAAGGAGATCGGCGAGAAGGCCGGCCTCGGCGACCACCTCACGATCAAGAGCGGGGAGTCGAAGCTCGTCGTGACGCGGGGGCGCATCGCCTCCGTCGGCGGGAGCCCCGAGGCGCAGCCCTGATGGCGGTCCTTCCGCTGATCGTCCTCGGCCATCCGATCCTCCGCCAGGTGACGACCCCGGTGGCGGCGGTCACGGATGCACTGCGGCGGTTGGCGGACGACATGATCGACACGATGCGCGCCGCCGATGGCGTGGGACTCGCGGCGCCGCAGGTGGGCCGCTCCGAGCGCCTCTGCGTGGTGGAGGTCGGCGAGACCTCGCTCACGCTGTTCAATCCCGAGATCATCGCCCGCGAGGGGAAGATCAAGTGGGAGGAGGGGTGCCTCTCGATCCCCGAGGTGTTCGGGTGGGTGGAGCGGAGCGCACAGGTCACGGTACGTGCCCTCGATCGCGACGGACAGCCCTTCGAGGTGACGGGCACCGAGCTGCTCGGGGTCTGTCTCCAGCATGAGATCGACCACTTGGATGGGAAGCTCTTCATCGATCACCTGAGCTTCCTCAAGCGGCGCAGCGCGATGGCGGATTGGGAGGAGGAGAAGGGGAAGTACCCGAATCAGCGCCGCGTGCTCGCCGCGGCGCCCGCCACCCCGGTGGCCGATGGCGCGCACGACCACGACCAGCGCCTCTAGATGCGCCTCCTCTTCTGGGGGACACCGGAGTTCGCGACCCCAGCCCTTCGTGCGCTCATCGAAGAGGGACATGACGTCGTCGCGGTGATCACGCAGCCTGATCGGCCGCAGGGACGATCGCGCTCCACGCTCGTCCCCTCGCCGGTGAAGGTCGTCGCCCTCGAGGAGGGGATCCCGGTGCACCAGCCGGATCGCCCCCGCGGGGAGGAATTCCTCGCGACGCTGCGCACCTACGAACCAGAGCTCAGTGTGGTCGTCGCGTACGGGCATCTCCTCAGGCAGGAGGTGATCGACCTCCCCACGCGCGGCACGCTCAACATCCACGCCTCGCTCCTCCCACGCTGGCGTGGGGCCGCACCGATCCAGGCCGCGATCCTCGCCGGCGATACGATGACGGGGGTGAGTATCATGCGGATGGTCCTCGCGCTCGATGCGGGGCCCGTGCTACATGTGGAGCATGTGCCCATCGAATCGCAGACCACCGGCGGAGAGCTCACCGAGCGCCTCGCGGAAGTGGGGGCAGAGGGGATCGTCGAGGCGCTGGCGTTGCTCGAGCTCGGTGAGGTGACGGAGACGCCGCAAGACGAATCGCACGTGACCTACGCCGCGAAGATCGATCGGGCCGCCGCGCGGCTCGACTTCCGAGCACCGGCCGTGGACGTGGCGCGTGCGATCCGTGCGTACGATCCCAAGCCTGGCGCCTGGGGCGTGCTCCGTGGCACCGAGGTCCGCTGCTTCGGCGCGCGCCCGATCACCGATCGCCATGGGGAACCGGGTGAGGTGCTGGAGATCGGAGAGATGGGGATGATCATCGCCTGCGGGAGCGGCGCGGTCGCGATCGAGACGGTGCACCCCGCAGGCAAGCGCCGTGTCGCGTCGCTCGATTGGCATCAGGGGCGTGGGGTGCAGGTAGGCGATCGCTGGGACCTTCCCGCGTAAGCGCCGATGCCCACCGCCCTCGCGTCCATCACCCCGAGTCGGATCACCGCCGCTGAGACATTGGCGGACATCCGGAGCGGTGCGTTGCTCGATCACGCCTTCGACAGGCGTGCGGCCGCGCTCGACCCACGCGATCGCCGGTGGACGCAGGAGTTACTCTGGGGGATGCTACGGAAGCGCGGCTGGATCGATGCGATCCTCGCGCCACGCACGACCGGTGGCCTCGCGAAGCTCGATCCTGAGATCGTCGATCTCCTGCGGCTCGGCGTCTATCAACTCCTCGAGATGGGGAGCGTCCCCCCCTATGCGGCGATCGGACAGACGGTCGAGCTCGCGAAGCGTCGGCATGGCATCGGCGGGAGCAAGCTGGTGAATGCGGTGCTGCGGCGCGTGGATCGTGAACGCGAGGCACTGCTGCCCACAGCGCCGACCGACCCCATCGATGCGCTCGCCCTCGAGTCCTCGCACCCACGGTGGCTCGTCGCGCGGTGGGTGGCGCGGTGGGGCGCCGAGGAGACCCGTGCGCTGCTCGCCGCGAACAACACGGAGGCGCCGATGATCGTGCGCCCGTGGGGGGTGGTGCGCGAACAGCTCGAGGCGATGCTCGAGGCTGATGGCGTGACCGTCGCCGATGCGCCCCTCGTCCCCGACTCGATTCAGCTCGGCGCGGGAACCACGCTGCGGGGCCTCACCGCCTTCCGCGAGGGGCGCTGCTTCGTGCAGGATCCCGCCGCCACCCTCGTGGTGCAGTACGCGGCGATCCCGGTGGGTGCGCGCGTCGCCGACCTCTGTGCCGCACCCGGTGGGAAGGCGGTGGAGCTCGCCCGCACCGCCAGCGAGGTGATCGCCGCTGATAGTTCGGAGCATCGCCTCATACGCGTGGAGGAGACCGTCGCGCGCTTGGGGCTGGAGACGGTGACGCCGATCGTGCTCGATGCGCGTGACGCCGGCTCGCTCGCCCCCTGCGATGTGGTGCTCGTCGATGCCCCCTGCACCGGCACCGGCACCTTCCGTCGCCACCCCGATGCACGGTGGCGACTCAAGCCCTCCGACCTCGCGGTGATGGCGGCCACGCAACGTGCGATGCTCAGGGCCGCCGCCCAGGCCGTCGCCCCCGGTGGGCTGCTGATCTACTCCACCTGTTCGCTCGAACCCGAGGAGAACGACGCGCAGATCGAGTCGTTCCTCACCGATCACCCCGATTGGACGCTCGATCCCCCACCTGCCAGCACCGTGCCGGCCGCCGTGCTCGACGCGGGACGGCTCCGCGTGCTGCCACAGCGCCATGGGACCGATGGCTCATTCGCCGCTCGCCTCCGCCGAGGACCTGCTTGATATGACATCTCGCTCCGTACGTATCGCCCCCTCGCTCCTCTCCGCCGACTTCGGACAGCTCGCTGAGCAACTCGCGATGCTGGAAGCCGCGGGCGCCGACTGGCTGCATGTGGATGTGATGGATGGACACTTCGTCCCGAACCTCACCTTCGGTGCGAAGGTGATCGAGACCTGTAAGCGCCTCACGAAGCTCCCGCTCGATGTACACCTGATGGTGGAGCAGCCGGAGCGCTACTTCGAGCCGTTCGTGCAAGCCGGTGCGGCGACACTCACCATCCACGTAGAGACGGCGCCGCATCTCCATCGGCAGGTGATACGGATCAAGGAGCTAGGTGTGATGGCGGGGGTGACGATGAACCCCTCGACCCCACTCGAGACGGTACGTGAGGTGGCGGCCGACATCGACCTCTTGCTCATCATGAGCGTGAACCCCGGGTTCGGGGGGCAGCGCTTCATCCCGAACTCCGTCACCAAGATCCAGCGGGCGCGGCAGCTGCTGGACGGCGTGGGGAGCACGGCGGTCCTTGAGGTCGACGGCGGGATCGCGCGTGACACCATCACCGCCTGCTGGCAGGCGGGGGCCGACACCTTCGTCGCGGGGAATGCGATCTTCTCGGCAGCGGATCCGGCCGCCGAGGTGCGGGCGTTGCGGGCGCTGTGTCAGGTGCAGGCATGACGGAGCGGAAGCAGTGGATGGTGATCCTTGGCACCTCCGTGGCGCTCGGTGTGGCGCTTTGGGTGGCGATGCTCCGGCTCGCGCCGGAGCTCTTTCCGCTCAGGATCGGCGGGGCGGCGCCGGATTTTTCTGCGATCCCGGTGGCGGCGAGCGGCGCCACGGGTGCGGCCACGCCGGTGACCGGCGCACCGGAGACCAAGGGGATCGACGCGTATCAGGGTGACGTGGTCCTTCTGAATATCTGGGCCACCTGGTGCGGTCCTTGCCGCGTCGAGATGCCCTCGATGCAGCGGCTCCATGAGCGGCTCGGCCCCAAGGGGCTCAAGATTGTCGCAGTGAGCGTGGACGATCCCGGGAGTGCGCGCCGGATCCGCGAGTTCGCCGATGAGTTCGGGCTCTCCTTCGAGCTCCTGCATGATGCGAGCAAGGCGATCGAGGGGATCTATCAGACCACCGGTGTGCCGGAGACCTTCATCATTGGGCGCGACGGGACGATCCGCCGGCGCAGCATCGGCGCCGAGGCGTGGGACAGCGAGGCGAATGTCGCGCAGCTCGAGCGGTTGCTGGCTGAGCCGCGGCCGTAACGCGCGTCGATTCCTCCAATCATGCTTCCGACCGTACGATCGATGCGCGTCCTTGCCCTCGAGAGCTCCTGTGATGAGACCTCCGCCGCGGTGGTGAACGGCGAGGCCGCCGCACCGCGGCTGGAGTCGCTCGTGATCCTCTCACAGGATGTGCATCGGATCTTCGGCGGGGTGGTGCCGGAGATCGCGTCGCGGGAGCATCTGACGGCGATTGTGCCAGTCGTGAGGCAAGCCTTGAGCGAGGCGGGGGTGACGCTGAAGGCTGGAAGCTTAATGCTGAAAGCTGACGGCGAACCGCACGGGATCGACGCGATCGCGGTGACGCATGCGCCGGGGTTGGTCGGGGCATTGCTGGTCGGGGTGAGCTACGCCAAGGCGCTCGCCGCGGCGCTCGAGATCCCGGTGATCGGGGTGCATCACATGGAGGGGCATCTCTTCGCGACCGCGCTCGAGCACCCTGAGGCGGTGCCGCCCTTCACCGCACTCCTGGTCTCTGGCGGCCACACCCTCCTGATCGACGTCGAAGCGTGGGGCCAGTACCGCCTCCTCGGCGCGACGCGGGACGATGCGGCCGGTGAGGCCTTCGATAAAGTCGCGAAGCTCTTAGGGCTCCCCTACCCTGGCGGTCGCCATGTGGAGGCGCTCGCACGCGAGGGGGACCCGACGCCGTTCCGCTTCTCACGCCCGATGCTCAACGGCGGACAGAAGCTCGG
This sequence comes from Gemmatimonadota bacterium, assembly GCA_041178365.1. Classification (GTDB taxonomy): domain Bacteria; phylum Gemmatimonadota; class Gemmatimonadetes; order Gemmatimonadales; family Gemmatimonadaceae; genus Pseudogemmatithrix. Next base: position 14,915 of record JBEGVM010000185.1, read on the forward strand.
CGATGCCGACTACTTCGACATCTCCTTCAGCGGGCTCAAGACCGCGGTGCTCCTCGCGGTGCGTGGGAGTGACGACCTCGACCGTGACCGACCACATATCGCTCGCGGATTCCACGACGCGATGGTCGACACGCTGGTCGCCAAGACGGTGCGTGCGGCGAGGGCGCATGGCCGCACACGGATCGTCCTTGGGGGCGGGGTGGCGTGCAACCGGACCCTCGCCTCAGCGATGCGCGAGGCCGCGGCGGCGTTTGGGGGAACGGTCTTCGCCCCCACCCCGCGGCTCGCCACCGACAATGCCGCGATGATCGGCGCGGCGGCACTCTTCCACCTGGAGCGCGGGGTGCGGCACGATGCCTCCCTCAACGCCTACGCGACCCGCCCGATCCCCGGCCTCATCGACGCGACGGCCCCGCGCCGCTAGGATTCGCTTCACATGACACCGATCACGCATCACCCCTTCGCCTACGACCTCGGGCCCCTGCAGATCACCGGGTTTGGGCTCGGCATGCTCCTCGCCTTCATCATCGGCCAGATGGCGGCCACCGAGGAGCTCGATCGCCGCGGACAGGAGAGTGGGATCATGGCCGATGTCACCGTCGGGGCGGTGGTCGGCGGACTCCTCGGCGCCAAGCTCTACTATGCGATCCTCACCGGGGACCCCGGGGCGATCTTCAGCCGCGCGGGGTTCGTCTACTGGGGCGGGCTGATCGGCGGGATCCTCGGGAGCGTGATCGTCATCAAGTCCAAGGGGCGCTCCTTCACCGAGATCTCTGACGCCACCGCACCGGCCCTCGCGGCGGCATATGCGGTAGGCCGCACCGGTTGCTGGGCAGTGGGTGATGATTATGGCCGCCCCTGGAATGGCGCGCTCGCGGTGGCCTTCCCCGAGGGGGCGCCGCCGAGCACGGTGGCGAACCTCGTGCAGCAGTTCGGGCTGAGTGGTTACGCAGATCTGCCGGCCACCCAGGTGCTCGCGGTGCATCCCACGCAGTTGTACGAGACGGCGATGGGGCTCGTGATGTTCGCGATCCTCTGGCGGCTGCGTGATCACAAGCACGCCGCCGGGTGGCTCTTCGGCGCCTACTGCGTGCTGCAGGGGGTCGAGCGCTTCCTCGTGGAGTTCCTGCGCGCCAAGGACGATCGCTTCTTGGGGCCACTCACGGTAGCGCAGGTGATCGCGCTCACCTTCGTGGTCTGTGGTGGCGTCTGGATGGGGATGCGGACCAAGAAGGCCTAGGCCTCGAGCACCACCACGGCGCCCGCCGTGTCGTCCGTGTGGGTCAACGAGAGATGGATCCGCCGGACCCCAAGCACACGCGCCCGCGCCTCGGCGCGGCCATGGAGTACGAGCGCTGGCGCCCCATCAGTGCGGACGACCTCGATATCCTGCCAACTGATGGCACGCGCCTCCTCGCTCCCCGCGAGCGCCTTGTAGGCCGCCTCCTTGGCGGCAAAGCGCGTGGCGAGATGCATCCCAGGGCGGCCGCGCGCCGCGGCGTAGGCTTGCTCCCCCGCGGTAAAGAGCCGATCCTGAGCCCGCGCGCCATGCCGCGCGACCAACGCCTCGATCCGCACGATCGCCACGAGATCGATCCCGACACCGACGATCACGCCGACCTCTGCAGCACGCGACGCCAGAAGGCGCCACGCCGTCCCGCGCTCTCGGCCAGGATGGGGACGATGATCCCCCACCATCCATCGACGGCGATGATGAGCGCCCGCACCGCGTCGAGCCAGCGCGTCCGCGCCTCGGCGGCGACCCGCTCGGAGGTCTGCGCGGCGATCCGCGACCACTCCGCTGCCAACGAGAGCTCGGCGAGGGCGGCCCAAATCGCGGCGCCCTGCTGCGTAAGCTCCGCGACGAGGGCGCGCTGGTCGGCCGCCGAATCAGGATGACGCTCGGCCGCGAACTCGGTGATGAGGGCCCGCCACGCCTGCTCGAGCGCCACCGACTCGAACGCCTTGCACTGCGCCTCGAGCGTCTGAGCCTCCTGCGCGGCACGCTGCGCCGCGAGCAGAGGACGCATCACCCGCGCATGGTCGGAGTCGGGTGCGGACGGCGCACCCACCGATCGCGTGCTGCGGATGAACTCGGGGAGGGTGAGCTCAGGCATCTGCGGCGGAATAGCGGTAGTCACCGGCGAGTTCACGATCGCAGAGTGCGGCACGCTCCCCGGTGCGCGCCTCGAACTCGCGCACGAAGTCAGGGAGCCGCCCGGTGGTGAAAGCCGTGCGCGCGACCCCGAGCACCTGGATCGCCGCCTCGATCGCCACCGGCTCTCCCTCCACCTCAGCGAGCACATCGAGCCGCGGGTAGCGTTCGATGCGGACCACGGCCCCAGCGACGCGATACTGGGCGATCTCGCGATCGATCTCCCGCGTGACCACGTAGCCAAGCTGTTCGAGCATGCGCGCGAGGGCGGCGGGGTCCCCGAGGGTGGTGGTCTCCTCGTCGCGGACCTTGTAGCCCTCCTCGTATCGCGTGGGGCCTTTCCAATCGAGATGCCCCTCGGCACCTGCTGTGGTGCGATAGATCCGCAGGCGCACCACATGATCACGCAGGGCGAGCGCGCGCTCCGGCGTGTCGTAGCGGCGATCCTCGAGCCGTCCACGGAAGATGAGGGTCGCGCCGGCGGCCTCGAGCGCGGCGACGGCGGCGTCGGGATCGGAGAGGATTCCCTTGAGCTCGACTTCACGCACCGCGGATCACCTCGAGGACGGCCGCGGTGTCGCTGAGATCATCGAAGGTCGCGACGGCGTCATACGCGCGGAGGTCGTCATGCCCATACGACCCCGTGGTGACCCCGATCGCGCGCGCGCCGACCGCTCGCCCGCAGGTCATGTCGGCGGGGGTGTCGCCGATGATCACGAGGCGATGACCCGGCACGGGATAGCCGAGGTGTGCGCTCGCACGCGCCTGGGCGATCGGCGCGAGCGCGGGACGCTCCTCATGATCCGATCCGAAGGCGCCGACGCGAAAGCGTTCGAAGGCGAGCCCGATGGCGCTGAGCTTGAGTTGCGCCCCGCGCTCGACGTTCCCGGTGAGCAGCCCGAGGACGAGATCGTCGGCGGCCTCGACGGCATCGACGACGGCGTGGATGCCCGGCAGAGCGCGCGTCTCCCCGAGATGGTGCTCGAGCTGCTCGAGATAGTGCGCGATCACCGTCGGCATCCGCGCCTCGATCACCTCGTCGGTGAACCCCGCATGCCGCATCGACTCGCGCACGATCCAGGGATCGGTCTTCCCATCGTAGCGCATGGTGCTGGGGCCACGCTCGCCGAAATGCGCATGGAGCGCGCGCTCCATGGCGCGGCGCCCTGCCCCACCGCTCAGCAGCAAGGTGCCGTCGATGTCGAACAGCACGACGGTCTTCATGTCCGCGCCAGGTAGAGTCCGCCGATCACGGAGGCCGCGCCGATGCCCTGCACGAGGGTCGGGATCTCCCCGAGGGCGACCCAAGCGAAGAGGACCGCGACGATCGGCTGCAGGTTGGAGTACATGGAGGTGCGGGTCGGGCCCAGCTGATGGACGCCGCGGTACCAGAAGAGGTAGGCGATCACCATCGCGAAGACGCCGGCATAGACCACCGCGCCCCAGGTGCTGAGGGAGATGGCACCCCAGTCGGTGCGAAGGAGCGCCGGGGTCGCGAAGGCGAAGAGCGGGATCACCCCACCCCACAGGGTCCACGCCGCCACCTGCACCGCCTCGTTGCGCTTGGCGAGTGGGAGGAGGCCGCTGGTATAAAAGGCCCAGGCGATCACCGCGCAGAGGACGAGGAGATCGCCGACAAGATGTCCGGTGCCATCGGTGGTGAGACTCGCCCCGACGACCAACATCACGCCGGTGATCGAGGCGACGATCCCCCAGACGGCGCGGGACTTGAGGCGCTCATGGCCGAACGCACGCGCGACGATGGCGACGGCGGCCGGACTCGCCGCGACGACGAGCGCCGCCGTACCGGCACGGGTCCGCGCCAGACCGAAGACGAAGAAGAGTTGATAGATGCAGTGCCCCACGACACCGAGCCCCATCAGGCGCCAGCGATCGGCGAGGGTGGGGAGCGCCCTCGACCCGAGGAGCGCCATCGACATCAACACCGCACACCCGAGCCCCATACGCAGCGCGTTGAAGGCGAGGGGCTCCATCACCTGGGTGCCGTACTTCATCACCGAGAAGTTGACCCCCCAGATCATCGCCATGGCCACCAGACCGATCTCTGTGGCATGGAGTCCGAACCAACTGCGCGAGGCGGGAGGCATCTCTGACATCCCTGAAGTCTAACGGGGGCCGACCTCGCCCCCGTATCTTTCGGCGATGCACGTCTCCTTCGCCCTCTTCGCCGACGCGGCCAACATCTCCCAGGAAGGGAAGCTGAATATCCTCGGGGTGTTCGACGCCCTCCAGGTCGCGGCCCTTCCCGCCGTCCACCCGCGTGCCACGATGGTGGTGCGGCTCAAGGCGCACGCCGAGGATGCGGGGCGCCACACGTTGGGATTCAGCTGGGTGGGGCCGGGGGAGCAGGAGCTCTGGTCCTCCTCGGGTGAGCTCGAGGTCGGGCCCCCGCCGGCGGGGGCGATCGAACTCGATGTGCCGGTGATCGCGGCGATCGACCTCCCCGTGCAGGTCGCGGGGACCCATGCGATGCGGGTGATCCTCGATGGGTCCCTCTGCGCCGAGCTCGCCCTGCATGTGCGCGGAGGGGCGACCGTCCTCCCGCCGATGGGGGCGATGGTCTCCTAGTTCGCCAGCCGGACCGCCCGCTCGATCGCCTCCTCGAGTGCTGCGACCACTAGCATCTCCCCCTGCGCGACGGACAGCCGCGCCGCATCACGCACTCCCTCCATGGGCGCGAGCGCGAAGACGATATCCCCATCGACCTGCGTCCCCGCCGGCGTGATGCGCCGGTGATAGGCCGCGGTGGCGGCGCGCGCGATCCCCTGCAGTTCGAGTCGCGTGAAGGGGGCGTCGAGCGCCACGACGGCGAGGGTGGTGTTGGGCGCGAAGGCGCGACCGCCCGCTGAGCGTTCCCCATCGGCGATCGCCCGCGCGGTATCGACGAACCCGCCATCTGAGCGTCGGGCACCCGCGATGATCCGCCCCGACGCATCCCGCACGTCGCCATAGGCATTCACCGCGACCATCGCTGCGGCGGCACACCCCTGCCCCTCGCGCACCGCGAGCGCGAACCCGCCCCGCATCGCTTGGGCAGGACCGAACGCTTTCCCCACCGTGAGCCCGGTGCCCACCCCGACCGACCCCTCCGCGATGCCGACGCTCGTGGCCGACGCACAGGCCGCCTCCGCCATCTCCGCGGTGGGGCGGGCATCGAAGCGCCCGAGCGGGGTGAGATCGAAGCAGACCGCCGCCGGCACGATCGGCACCACACCCTCCCCGACGGGGAATCCCCGCCCCGCGCGCTCCATCCAGCGCATCACCCCGGCGGCGGCATCGAGTCCGTAGGCGGAGCCTCCGCTGAGGAGGATCGCATCGACGCGCTCCACGAGATGCCCCGGCTCGAGGAGGGCGAGCTCACGCGAGCCCGTGGCGCGACCGATCACCGCACAGGCCGCGCGATGCGGCGCATCGACGCCACGGATCACCGTGCATCCCGTGCCTCCCGCTACATCGGTCGCGTGTCCGACCGCGAGCCCGAACCGCTCGAGCGAGTGGCTCACGTGACGGGGGGCGTGCTGGGCAGCGTGCCCGGAGGGCGCGGCATCCCACCACTCGGCCCCGACTTCGGCTCCGCCGAGCAACGGGCGCACCAGGTGACCCCCGCGAGATTGCAGAGCTGACAGATGAAGGTCCCGCACCCCTCGCAGGGAAATCCCTCTGAGGCACGCTCCGTCCGCCCGCAGGCCCGACAGACCATCTGATCACGTTCCATCCCGACCTCCCGGTTGCCGATACACGCTGTCGAACGATACCCGCATCAGAAGCGCCACGCCCAGAAGAGATCCACGCCCCATTGTTGTGGGGTGGGGACGAATCCCCGGGCGCTGACGTTCTGCGCGCAGAGCACGGCACTCGTCGGCGGCTCCACACCAGCCGAGAGGGTGAGCTGCGGACGGATGATGTAGTCGAGCTTCACCCCGATGGAGTTGGCGAGCGAGGCTGCCGTGCCCATCCCCCCGCCCGAGACGAACTGCCCCACCTGACAGAGCCCGGCGTCGAGGCGGACGAAGGTGTTGTCGTTGACCGCCTTCGCACAGTTGAAGCGCATCCCCTCGAGGACGCTCGACCCGACATTCGCGAGCCCCTTCTGCTTCTGATCCGCCGCGGAGGTGGAGAGCACCGCATCATCGCAGAGGCCACCCGCCGCCTTGCCGCTGAGGAAGCCGCCGAGGGATCCGATCAAGACCCGTGCCGCCGTCGAGGTGTAGTCCGTGGGCTCGGCGCCGATCTCGAAGCTTGGACCGCCGGTCACGAGATAGCTGATGAGGTCCGCGTTCTTGACGCGTGCGGAATCGGGGGTGGAGAGCACGAGCGTGGGCTCGAGGAGCGTCCCGCCGATCTGCACGCGGATGCGCACATCGGGCTGCGAGCCCTGCTTGCTGTACTGGCGGATGGTGTGGATCGCGCTGATGTCGAGCGTGGGATTCAGCTCGGGCTCACCGAAGAACTCGACCTCCCCGCGCTCGAGTTCGAACTTCCGGCTCACGGGACCGATGTTGAGGGTGTAGGTCCCGCGCACCGTCTGCAGGGCGCCGGTGAGGGCGAGTTGGGTCTCCGCCCCGGCCCGCCCGCGTTCGGCTCGACTCCGGGTGATGTTGACGGCCCCACCGAGGAAGAGGTTGGCCTCGTCCTTGGAGAAGAGGCGCACATCGCGTCCCATGCGCACGGGGACGTTTCGGATCTGCAGATTGTCGATGAAGGTCGAGGAGCGTGCGGGGAGCAGGCGCTGCGCCGCGACGCTGGAGTCCGCGGCACCAAAGCGGTCGAAGGCCTCGAGGGAGATGACGTTCTTGGTGGCGACCTCAGGAATCGTCACCAGCGCCCGATCCACGGTGATGCCGCCGGTGAGCGTCGCGGCGCTGAGCGAGCCGGCGATGCGCAGGCTGTCCGAGACATCGACATCCGCGACGCCCCGCACGTTAAACACGTGGAAGTTGTTCGCCCGCACGGAGACATCGAACCGCGGGTTCTCGCGATCGGCGAAGCTGAGCCATCCACTGACCGCCCCGCGTCCGTTGCGTCCATCGGAGCGCGAGGTCGCACTCACCCGGCGAATCGCGATGCTGTCCCCGATCAGCGCGATGTCCGCCGTGACCCCGCGCCAGGTGACATCGCCGATCGGTGTGACGAGGAGATTGCCGTTGCGGACGATGAGACCGCCGTCGACGCGGGGGCGCGCCCAGGTGCCACCGACATCGAGATTGAGCGCGAAGCTGCCGGGGTCGGTCGCCTTTGGCGGGGTGTAGAGATCGAGGAGCCTGAGGCTCACCGAGTCGCTGCGGACCGTGACCTTGAGGGGAGCGGTGTCGATGATCCCCCCTCCACCGCCATCGAGGCGGAGCCGGATCGGGAGCTCAGCGTCCGCCCTGAGATCAGGGGTGACACCCCGTCCCAGTCGAGCGGCGAGTCGCATGCCGTCCCCATCCCCCTCCGCGGTGGCCGCGAGCGAGTCGATGCGCACCCCGGCGATCAGGGCCTCGCGAATCGTCGCACGCGCCGTGAGTCGGGGCGCCGCGCGCGACCCGCGCAGCTCCGTCTCGAGATCGATCCACCCCTGTTGCGTCCCCGTGACCTGCAACAGCTCGGCCAGGTCGGCGACGGGGACCCGCCGCGCCGAAGCGCGGAGATCGATCACGCCGGCGGAGGGGAGCGCGCCCTCGACGCGCAATTCGGAGCCGCTCCCACCCCGCACGATGATAGGATCGAGGGTGAGACCACCGGCGCGCTGCGTCACCTGCGTGCTCTGCGCGAGCACCCAGCGCTGCAATCCTGTGGCGATGACGAGGGAATCCACTCCGAAGGTGGTGCCGCCATCCTGCGGGGTGATTCGACCCTTGGCCCGGGCCAAGGTCCCACTCGTCCCCGTCATCTGGAGATCGAGCTGTGTGACCCCCGTGCTGTCGAGCGCCGCGCGGGCGAAGGTGCGGGAGAAGCCGAAGCCAGCGGCCTGCACCGTATCAGCGCCGAACGACAGGGTGCCCACCGTCCGACGCGGGAGCCCGAGCATGGTCAATCGGCCATCGATCCGCCGTGCCGTGCTCCCCGCCAACAGGAGCCCGGCCCCATTCAGCGAGGTGCGCAGGGCGAAGTCCCCGATCCATCCGTCCGCGACCCCATCCAGCCGGAGACTCCCCGCGATCGAGTCGGTCGCCTCTGCGGCGATCCATCGACGCAGACCGCCAAGGGAATCGATCCGCGCGCGAATGAGGATGGAATCCCGAATCGGAGCATGCAAGCCCAGCGCCCCCGCGGCACTCAGCTCGAGCGCGGTACTCTCGAGCGAGACGGTGTCGACCATCACCGACCCATCCCCGAAGCGGAGACGGGCACTGCCTCCGAAGATGCGCACCCCCTCGATCTGTGAGCGGGTGAGGGTCAGCGCCGCCTCACCCATCAGGTCGGGAAGTGAGTCGCCGCCCACATCGGTCGAGAGTTGGAAGGAGACGACGCCCGCGGGGAGCGTGGTGTCGCCGAAGGCGAGTTGCGGGCGGAAGTCGGTGACGGCGGCCTGCCCGGTGAGACGATAGAGCGGGGCCTGCGCGTCGAGGATCATCGTGGCGGCGAGCCGGCCCGAGGCGCCCTCGAGCTCCGTGGTGACGGCAAGACTATCCGCACGCCCGAAGAGACGGATCGGCCCCGTGTACGCATCCCGGAGCGGGAGATCCGGGAACGACTGCGCGAGGGTCCCGAGCGCGAGCGGGGTGACCATCAGGCTCACATCGAGACTCGGGACCGTACCGAAGGAGAGACGCCCTGCCCCCACCACCTGCGAGGGGGGAGCCTCGCCGTCGCGGTGGACCAGATCCAGATCGCGGAACCGGAGCGCGCGGAGGGTGGAATCGAGCCGAACCGAGGCCACGATCTGTCCCGCGAGACGCGGGAAGGTGGAGTCGATCCCCTGCACGGTGCGAAGATCGAGTGAGTCGACGCGGACGGTCACGCCGCGGAAGACAGGACCCGCCGCACGTGCGAGATCGAAGGTCCCCGTCAGCTGCGCACTGCTCACCGCCCCTTCGACCCGGCGATCGCGGAAGGTCAGCGCGGCGCGATCGACGACGAAGCGATCGAGGGGACCACCAGCGGCGCGCAGGCGACCCGTGACCGTCCCCTCGACGGGGAGCTCGGTCTTTGTGAGCGACGCGATGAGGGCGAGATCGATCGGCGTGGCTTGCAGATCGATCTCGCGAACCTCGGGCGCCGCCTCGCCGAGGACGACGGTGAGCCCCCCGCGGACCCGCGAGCCTCGTGCGCGGACGTCGAGCTCGGAGAGGGCGATGGTGATCCCGCTCGCGGTCCCGGGCATCTCACGAAGCTCCGCGACACCACGTGCACTCCCCTCGGCTGGCACATACGCCGAGAAGGGACGGAGGTCACCGAATCCGATGGAATCCCCATCGACCCGGATCCGAATCTGCGTGGGTCCCGCGCCGCCCCACGCGAGAAGCCCACGGACCCGCGCCCGCGAGTGCGCCAGGCGCACGCGGGGGAAATCGAGCCAGAGCGTGTCGGTCCCGACGCGCACCGAGCCGCCGACCTCACGCACGGAGAGCGGCAGCGACCGTTCCTCGAACTTCGCCTGCGCGAGGGTGAGGGCGATGCCGAGCGAGTCGGGATGCGCGAGCCGGATGCGCGGGAGGTCGGCGTCGATCGCCGCCCACTCGAGGGATCGGGTGGCACTGTCCGCCATCGTGAGCCGCACCAGGCCGTCACGCACCGTGACCTGCTCCAAGACGATCAGGTTCGCGAACTCCCCACGTCCCCGGTGCGGCGCGGGGGTCTTCGGGGGCGGGAAGGTGCGCACGATGTTCCAGACCCCGGTGCTATCCTCGCGGAGATCGAGGCGCGGCCGCGTGATGGCCAGGGAGCGCACGAGGATCTGGCCGTCCAAGAGATCGCGCGGATCGAAGGTCAGGCGGATCGGCCCCGTAGCGACCAGTGCCCCATCCTCCGGATCGCGGATCTCGAGTGAGTCGATGGTCAGATCGGTGACGAAGGTCCCATCGAGCGTGCCGAGATGCACCCGTCCGCGCGATGCGAATCCGAGCCCGATCTCCGCACCCTGCCGGAGGAGCTCTCGCCCACGCGCCCCCTGCGTCAGCGCCACGAAGCCACCGACGACCCCCGCACAGAGGCAGAACATCAGCAGCGCGCTGATGACGAGGACGAGGCGGCGACGGAGGTCCATGCTAGAACGCCTGCCCGATCGCGAAGGCGAAGGTGAGGCGACTCAGGAAGTTCTCGGCCCGCCGCGGCTGATAGGTCCCCGGGCAGGCGCCTCCCGCCTGCACCACGCGCGCGATCCCATCCTCCACGACCTTGGTCACGGCCAGGGTGTTCCCGGGGCTCACACAGTAGAGCGCGCCACCCTCGGTGAGGGGCGCATCGAAGTACGCGGCGCCCGCCGTGGGCCGATACTGGTTGTAGCCGATATCGGCACGGATCTGCCCCACGGGAGTGCGCACCCGCACCCCGAAGCCCGGCGTCACCGCCAAGGACGTGAAGCGGAGCCGTTCCACCCCGACCCCACGGTTCCAGACGCGTCCCGCATCGGCGAAGGCCACGAGGCTCAGGAGCTCGGGGAAGAGCGGGCTGTCGAACCGGAGCTCGACGTTCCCGACGACCATCGCATTCCCTCCCGTGGGCACCGCGCGTCGTCCGCCGGAGTCCGCGGCCTGGAAAAAGACGGTATCGCCGACCTCGAAGCCGGTGACCGGTGCCCCCGTGGCGGTCAGCGTATCGTACGCCTCGGGGATATAGACCGCCGGGCCGAGTTCGTTCTGCCGGAAGCCGCGCACGGTGGTCGGTCCACCGGCCAAGAGGCGCTCCTGCGCGGGGACGAACCGCTCTTTCGCATCGATCGCGAAGGTCGGGCCCACGACCCCGCCGACTCGGAGGCGCATCGCGAGGACGATGTCGTCGGAGATGCGGCGATAGACCGAGCCATCGAGGGAGAAGCGCGCGAACTCCAGGGCCTTATCCGAGCCCACGAACTTGGAGGCGTAGCGGATGTCGGCCCGGGCGACGACGCCACGCGAGGGGTCCACGGCATCATCGGTCTGCGCGAAGCTCGTCGCGGCACTCACCACCGCGAGCCGTTGAAAGCGCTGGAGGGACTCGCGATCCGCCGCCACGCAGGCGTTGAAGACGGCGCAGAAGAGTGCCGGCTGTGCCTCGGTGCGCCCGAGTTCGATGCTGTAGCCGAGGTTGAGCGCCCGCGCCGCCTGCGCCCGGGAGAAGGAGGCGCTCACCCCGATCGGCGCCTCACGCAGGAAGGCGCGATACTCCCCGCGGCGCTCCTGGTACAGCGTGTACGTCGGGACGAAGCGCGTGCGGAAGATGAACGGCTGTGTGATCGTCGTGCTGACGTAGTAGTTCAGGGTCTGCGAATAGGGATCGCGACTGGTGAGCCCGGGACAGAGCTGGTCCGCGCCGATCTTGGAGACGCGCGCGCGCAGCTCGAGGCGGGACGCCGTCTGGAAGATGTTGTGGCGCGTGAGTTCCGCCGTCGTGCGCACACAATCGAGATTGGCCATCCCCGTCCCGAAGCGCGCATTCCCGAGGGCCGCCTCCGTCACCTCGATCTCAACGGGCAACACCGAATCCGCGCCGGCGAGGAGTGGGCGCACCTCGACGCTGGCGAACGCCTCACTCTGATACAACAGGCGCTTCGCCCGCTCGAGTTGGCGCTCCTGATAGAGCTCGCCGGTCGAGAGCCCCGCGAGGTTCCGCACCGCACCCGTCGAGATCTCCGGCGCTGACCCGTTCGGTCCGGCGCGCAGGATGCGGATCTCCCCGAGCCGACGCCGCGGGCCCGGCGCGACGGCGAAGCGGACCGTCGCCCGCCGCTCCAAGAAGCGGATGTCGTACCCGAGAAAGGCCTCCGCCTCGGGATACCCGGTGTTCCGCAGTCGCCGCGCGATCGTGTCCAGCGTCGCCCGATTCGCGTAGCGGTCGAACGGCTCACCGATCGCAGCGGGAAGCGCCCGCTGGACCGCGAGGGCTTCGGGGACCTCCTCGAGCCCCTCGACGATCACCTGGTCGACGAGGATCGGCTCCCCCTCCGTGATGTCGAACCGGATCGTCACCACCCCATCCGTCACCCGCGTGACGACGGTATCGACCTGGACCTCGACGAACCCGTGATTGCGGTAGAAGACCCGTAACCGCTCCACATCGCGCGGGAATTCCCGCACGGCCAGACAGTGCTTCACCCCGAAGTAGCGTGTGGTGCGTCGCAACCAGGACGAGGGGGTGGTGACGATCCCGAGGATCAGCTCATCGTCGGTGAACGCGGTGTTCCCGCTGAAGCGGACCTCACGCACCTCGGTGTCGCCGCGCTCGCACCGGGTCTCCTGCGCGCCGGCGACCTGCGCGGCGAGCAACAGCCCCATCACCGTCGCGAGTCCCAGCGCCAGACGCATCAGGTCACTCGTCCTTCTGCCCGAAGACCGCGAGGTTGGAGGAGTGGCCCGGATTGACCTTCTTCTCCGGGTAGATCCAGTGCACGGCCTGGTTCACCGCCATGCTCGCCTCGCCGAACCCCGTCGCGATCAGCTTGAGCTTCCCCGGGTACGTCGTGATATCTCCCGCGGCCCAGAGCCCCGCCCGCCCCGTCGCCATGGTCTGATCGACGACGATCTCGTCCTTCTCCAAGGTGAGGCCCCACTCACCCAGTGGCCCGAGATCGCTCACGAACCCCAACATCGGCAGGACCACATCGCACGGGAGGCGCGTGGTGGTCTTCGTCTTCGTGCCCTTCAGCTCGAGCCCCACGATCCGATCGCCCTCGGCGTGGACCTCCGCCAACTCGTGGAAGGTGTGCACCGCCACGCGCCCCTCAGCGGCGGCCGCCATCACCTGATCGACCGTGGCCTGATGCGCACGGAAACGGTCGGTGCGATGCACCAGCGCGATCGAGGCCGCCACCCCCTGCAACTGGTGCGCCCAGTCGAAGGCGGAGTCCCCGCCCCCGATGATCACCACATGCTTCCCCGCATAGGCCTGCGGCTCGAGCACCAGCGCGTCGATCCCGCGGCCATACCACGGCGCAGCGCAGGGCTGCGGCAGTTTCCGCGGGGAGAAGGCCCCGATCCCCGCCGCGATGATCACCGCGCGTGAGGGGAAGCGATCGGTCTCCGTCACCAGCGTGAAGATCCCATCGACCTCCTCGAGCGCGACGACACGTTGCCCGCAGTGGATCGGCTGACCGAACTGGCCCGCCTGCGCGGCGAGCGAGGCGACGAGATCCTTCGCGAGGACCCTCGGGAACCCCGCGACATCGAAGATGAACTTCTCGGGGTAGAGCGCAGCGAGCTGCCCCCCTGGCTGCGGGAGCGCGTCGATGATTTGCGCTGAGGCGCCGCGCATGCCAGCATAGAAGAGCGCGAAGAGACCGGACGGACCTGCACCGACGATGGAGAGGTCCCGGGTTTCATGTGTTACCATAAGAGGGAAATGTCGCCCCCGATGGGTCGGGGGAGCAACACTCGACGCCCCCTCCCTGCCACCCCACCGCATGCTCCCGAACGACCTCGTCTCACCTGGCCGCTTCCATCTCCTCCGACAGATCGCCCGGGGGGGGATGGCCACCGTCTACGAGGCCGAGCAGATCGGGGCCGAGGGCTTCTCCAAGCGGATGGCGGTCAAGGTCATCCACGAGCAGTTCGCCGCCTACCCCGAGTGGCGCCAGCTCTTCATCGACGAGGCGCAGCTCTCCGCCAACTTGGTGCACGGCAACATCGTGCAGATCTACCAACTCGGAGAGTCCGACGGCCGGCTCTTCATCTCGATGGAACTGATCAAGGGGATCACCCTGCGGCAGCTCATCAATGCGCACCGCGCCCGGCGCCTTCCGATCCCCGGCGATATCGCGGCCTACTGCGCCAGCCGTATCTGCCGCGCCCTCGACTTCGCGCATCACTTCACCGACGACCGTGGCTCGCGCCTCGACATCGTTCACCGGGATGTCTCCCCGGGGAACGTGATGCTCACCTGGGACGGCCACGTGAAGCTCGCCGACTTCGGGATCGCCAAGGCGCGCACCATGGCGGACCCCTCCGCCGATCGTCCCCTCCTGCTGGGGAAGAAGCACTACATGAGCCCCGAACAGCTCCTCGGGCAGCATGTCACGGGGCGCTCCGATGTCTTCTCCGCTGGGGTGGTGCTCTTCGAGCTCTTCGCCCTGAAATCGCTTTTCACGGAGGACGAGACCCTGGCAGCGATCGACGAGGTGGTGCTCGGGCCGAGTCCGAATCTCCTCGATGCCCTCCCCGACATCGATCGCGGGATGCAGCAGATCATCGCCGACGCGATCGCGAAGGAATCACCTGACCGGCCGAGCGCCGCCGCCCTCGGGCTCTCGCTCGACAAGTGGTGCTCGGAACAGGGGACCCCAGGATCGCCGGACCGTCTGCAGGTGCACCTGGCGACGCTCTTCCAGGACCAGATCCCCCCGTCGGCCTCCGGACCGACCATCCCCGCCACGGGGCGGTAGCCCCGACTCGGTTAGATTGCGGGATGACGCTCAAGATCTACACCAAGACCGGTGACGACGGCGACACCGGCCTCTTCGGCGGCGGACGGGTCGCCAAGGACCACCCGCGGGTCACCGCCTACGGTGAGGTCGACGAACTCAACGCGGTGATCGGGCTCGCCCGCTCCATCGAGATGATGCCGCGCATCGACGAGGTGCTCGCGCCGGTGCAGCGCGACCTCTTCGCCCTCGGGGCGCTGCTCGCGACCCCCGATCATGAGAAGATGAAGGAGCAGCTCACGAAGGCGCGCATCTCCGATGCCCGCATCGCGCAGCTCGAACAGGCGATCGACGATGGCGAGGGAGAGCTCGAGCCCCTCACCGCCTTCATCCTTCCGGGCGGGACGCCGAAGGCGGCCGCCCTCCATGTGGCGCGGACCGTCTGCCGCCGTGCCGAACGCGCGGTGATCCACCTCCAGCGCGACACCGAGTTGCCGCAGATCGTGGTGGTCTATCTCAATCGCCTCTCCGATCTCCTGTTCGTCCTGGCCCGGGTCGCCAATCGGCGCGCCGGTGCCGGTGAGGTGACCTGGTAAGGTGCCCGTGGCGCGCACGCTGCACGGCGCGCGGATCGTCATCGCGCAGGACCCGATGTCGGCACTCGGAGATGCGATCGCCGCGCAGTGGCCCGCACATCGCGTGGTGCTCATCGCCGATACCACCGTCGCTGCGCTGCATGGCGAGCGCGTGCGCGCGGCCCTTGGTGCCGAGGCACTCCTGACCTTCCCCGCGGGGGAGGCCACCAAGACCCGGGCCACCTGGGCCGAGCTCACCGATCAGCTCCTCGCGCGCGGTTGTGGGCGCGACACGGTGCTCGTCGCCGTGGGGGGCGGGGTGACCGGGGACCTCGCGGGGTTCGTCGCCGCCACCTACCTGCGCGGGGTGCCGTTCGTGCAGGCCCCGACCTCGCTCCTCGCGATGATCGATGCCGCGATCGGTGGGAAGTGCGGCGTGGACACCGCCGCCGGGAAGAATCTCGTCGGCGCGCTCTACCACCCAGGGATCGTCTGGATCGAC
>JBEGVM010000186.1:0-16890 GCA_041178365.1 Gemmatimonadota bacterium
CCGCGCCGCCGTACCCATGGCGCGGCGTGCTGCGGGATCGTCGAGCAGGCGCCGCACCTCGGCGTCGATGCGTGCCGGGGTCAACTCGCCCTGAGCGAGATGCCGCGCCGCCCCGGCCGCCTCGAGTACCCGCGCATTCGCCGTCTGATGGTCTTGTGCTGCCGTCGGCAGCGGGACGATCACCATCGGGATCCCCCAGGCACAGAGCTCGCTCGTCCCCATCATCCCCCCGCGCACCAGCGCGAGATCGGCCGCGGCATAGGCGTCGCTGATCGGCGAGAGGTAGGGGACCACGCGCACATCGGGGCGGTCGAGATGCGCGAAGGCGTCATGCTGCGCGCGCCCGGTGGCCCAGAGCATGCAGAGCCCTTCCGGAATCCCCTGCTCTACCCAGCTCGCTACCGCCCGATTGATCGCGCGCGCGCCCTGCGAACCACCGAAGACGAGCAGCACCGTCGCACTCGCGGGGAACCCCCACCGTGCGCGCGCCTCGGCGGGCGCGGGATGGAGATCCGGCGGTGGCTGGATGGGATTCCCCGTATCGCGATAGACACACCGCCCCTCGGGCAACCACCGCTCCGCCTCGGGATAGCCGAGATAGGCCTCGGTCGCGAAGCGCGCCGTCCAACGCGCGGTGATCCCCGGCACCGCATCCCCGATGTGCTGCACCAACGGGACGCGGTGCGCCCAGGCCCACGCCGAGGCGAGCCCCGCCGCATACCCACCCGTCCCCACTACCATGGCCGGGTGCAGTGTGCGCCCGAGCGCGGACATCGCGCGCCACCCACTCACCGCCCCGCGGAGCGTCTGCCAATTCTTCCAGACCTGCGGCCGATAGAGCGGGTGCAGGTCGAGTAATTGATGTGGGAACTCGGTGGTCGGGAGGACGTCGCGCTCGATCCCTCGCTGCGCCCCAACAAAAAAGGGGCGAACCTCCGGCCGAAGGGCGACCAGCGCCCGCGCGATCGCGAGCGCGGGATAGAGATGCCCGCCGGTCCCACCCCCCGTGAAGAGGACGTTCATCGTGCGCCGAGAACCGCCGAGCGTCCACCCACGCGCTCGCGCTCACTCCCGATGTTCACCAACAGCCCGGTGATGAAGAGCGAGAGCATGATGTTGGAGCGGCCGTAGGAGACGAAGGGCAAGGTGAGCCCCGTCGTCGGCAGCAGACCGATCACGACACCCAAATGGAGATACGCCGTGAAGACCATCGTCGTGGTCAACCCGATCGCGACGAGCTGCAGGAAGGGCGAGCGCGCCTGCTTCGCGATGCGGAAGCCGAGCCAGGTCCAGAGGGCATAGAGCAGGATCAATCCGGCCATGCCGATGAATCCCCACTCCTCGCCCACATTGCTCCCGATGAAGTCATTGTACGGCAACGGGAGAAAGCCGAACTGCTGGCGCCCCTGCCCGAAGCCCACGCCGAAGAGCCCCCCCGACCCCACCGCGATCAACGACTGCTGCAGTTGATGCTTGACGGCGTCGGTCCCATCCGTTCCGTCGACGAAGCCCAGCACGCGGCGCACGATGTAGTCGAACTTCCCCACGAAGGTCCAGACGAAAGGAAGCCCGACGATGCCCAGGAAGACGAAATGCCCGATGCGCGCGCCCGCGGCAAAGAGCATCACCCCCATCACCAGCGCGTAGAACAACGCGACCGACAGGTCGGGCTCGAGGGCGACGAGCGCGGCGAGGATCCCGAGGATCGCCCCGAAGGGGGCGAGGCCCTTGCTCAGACGCCGAAGCCCCTGCTCCCCGCCCTTCTTCACGATCAGCATCGCCGTCCAGAGGACGAGCGCGAGCTTGCCGAACTCCGAGGGCTGGATCGACCCGCCCAAGAGGAAGCGCCGCGACCCATTGATCGGTGGGGCGATCGCCCGGGTGAACGGCAGCACGGTGAGCAGGAGCGCGATGATGGTGAGGATCATCGCGACCCACGCCCACTTCACCCAGCGGTCCGCATCGATCTTGGCGAAGCAGGCGAACCCCACGAGACCGGCGGCCACCCCGGTCAGCTGTCGATACAGGAAGTGCCAACTCGGACGCTGCGCCGCCATCGCCACCCCCGCGCTCGCCGAGTACAACGTGGCGAGTCCGAACGCGAGGAGCACCGCGGTGACGATGATCAGGATCCGCGCCTCGAGCGACATCCGCCAGCGGAACCGCGCGCCAGTCGATCGGACCCCGCTCGCCGCCGCCTCGGCGTCCTTCCAGAGGGTCGGGGGCGCGGTCACGCGCCGAGGGCGTCGCCGAGCGCGAGCCGTCGGAAGGTCTCGCCGCGATGCTGGTAGTCAGTGAACATGTCGTAGCTCGAACAGGCGGGGGCCAAGAGGACGACGTCACCCGGCACCGCGAGGGCTCGCGCGCGCGCGATGACGTCCTCAAAGGACGATCCGAGGCGCTCCACGGGCACATGCGGAGGCAGATGCGCGGCGAGGTCGGCCACCACCTGCGCCGCCGCCTCCCCGTAGGCGAGCACCGCCTTGCCATGCGCACGGATCCCCTCGAGGAGCCCCGTATACGGCTCCCCCTTATGCCGCCCGCCGAGGAGGAGGATCACCGGACGGGTCATCCCCTCGAGGGCGACGCGGGCCGCGCCGACGTTCGTCGCTTTGGAGTCATTCACCCAGAGCACGCCGGCGACCTCACCGACGGGCTCCACGCGATGCGGGATCGCGCGGAAGGTGCGGAGCCCTTCGGCGAGCTGCGCGCGCGCGTCAGGCGTCTGATGGGCGGGATCCGCCGCCCAGACGGCGAGGGCCGCGCAGAGGGCATTGGCCACGTTGTGGTCCCCCAAGAGATGGAGGTCCGCCCGTGCCACCAGCGGGGCCCCGGCGAGCATGAGTCGATCGTGCGCCCGGTCGTGCCACGCCTCTGCCGTCGCGTCGGTGAGCGAGAAGCGCAGGGCGCGCCCTGCGATGCCTGCGGTGCGCCGCATGACCTCGGGATCGTCCCCATTCACCACGCGGATGGAATCTGCCGTCGCGTTGGCGAAGAGCCGCATCTTGTCGCCGTAGTAGGCGTCAACCGAGTCATACCGATCGAGATGGTCCGGGCTCAGATTGGTGAGCACCGCGACCTTGGGCGCGACCGACGGGGTGTCATGTAACTGGAAGCTCGAGAGCTCGAGCGAGGCCCACACCGGCGGAGTGGGTCGCATCGCGATCTCCGCGAGCGGGGTCCCGATGTTCCCCGCCTCGACCGCGTCCTGCCCGACGGCCCGGAGGAGATGCCCGATCAGCGCGGTCACCGTCGTCTTGCCGTTCGTCCCGGTGGTCGCGATGTAGGAGAGCGCCGGCAAGGCACGCAGGGCGAGGTCGACCTCTGACACCACGGGGATCCCGCGCGCCAGAGCCGCCGCCACCGGCGGTGCGGTCGGCGGCACCCCCGGGCTGACGACGACGCTCCCCGCCCGCGCGATCCGTTCGAGGTCATGCCGACCGCCCTCGGCCTCGATCCCCTCGGCCCGCAACGTCGCCGCGGCCTGCGCCACGCGATCGCCGCGCCCCGCATCGCTCACATAGACCCGCGCACCAGCGCGAGCGAGCAATCGGGCGGCCGCCATCCCGCTGGCCCCGAGGCCGATCACCGCCACCTCCCCTGCCGGCACGAGAGCGGTCAACGCGCCCGCGGTCATCGGATCTTCAGTGTCGAGAGCGCGACGAAGGCACAGAGGATCCCCAGGAGCCAGAACCGCACGACCACCCGCGTCTCCGGCCACCCCTTCAACTCGAAGTGATGATGGAGCGGGGCGCGCAGAAAGACCCGATGCGCCTTGGCATACTCGAGCCCATGCCGCCGCCGGCGCCATTTGAAGGTGGAGCGCTGCATGATCACCGAGACCGTCTCCGCGACGAAGACGCCACCGACGATCAGCACCAGGAACTCGCTCTTGAGCAGGATCGCCACCGCGCCGAGCGCCCCGCCCAAGGCGAGGGAGCCGGTATCACCCATGAAGACCTGTGCCGGATGCGCGTTGTACCAGAGGAACCCTGCCGCCGCCCCGAACACCGCCGCGCAGAAGATCGTGAGCTCCCCCGCCCCACGGAGGTAGAAGATCTGCAGATACTCCGAGGCGTCGACCCGCCCCATCACGTAGGCGAAGACCGCCATCGTGAGCATCGCGATCGCCATGAGACCTGCCGCCAACCCATCGAGACCATCGGTGAGATTCACCGCGTTGCTCGTCCCCGTCATCACGAAGGTGACGAAGAGGAGATAGGTGACCGGCGGAAGGGTGACGAGGAGGTACTTGTAGAACGGGAGCGTCGTCGCGGTCCCCGAGAGTTGGCTCAGGGGCATCTGCCAGAGGTAGAGCCCCAGCGCGAGCCCGATCGTCACCTGACCCGCCAACTTATAGCGCTCGACGAGCCCCCGATTCTCCTGGCCCGCGCGCTTCTGCTTGAGCTTGAGGTAGTCGTCGAGGAAGCCGATCCCCCCCATCCCGAGCGTGACGAACAGGGCGAGCCAGACATAGCGACTATCAAAGCGCATCCAGAGCAGCGTCGCCGCGGCGATCGCCGCGAGGATGATGAGCCCCCCCATCGTCGGCGTGGTCCCCTTCCCCGCATGCGTCTCTGGCGTCCCCTCGCGGACCACCTGATGCACCTGCATGCGCTGCAAGGCGCGGAGGAGCACGGGACCGAGGAAGAAGGCGATGAGGAGCGCCGTCATCGCCGCACCGGCCGCGCGGAACGAGAGATAGCGGATGATGTTGAATCCGCTCTCGTAGCGCGTCAGGGGAAGCAGGAATTCGTAGAGCATCAGGCAGTCGCCCAGGAGGTGAGATATGGGACCAAGCGCTCGAGCGCCACGCCCCGCGAGGCTTTGAGGAGGATGGCGGCGTCACGCTCGAGCCGCGGCTGGAGTCTCGGCCAGAGCGCCTCGACCTCATTCGCCAAGATCACGCGCGGATCTCCCAGCGCGAGCTCCTCGAGTGCCGGGACGAACTCCCCGATGCCGCAGATGAGGTCATACCCACCGGCCAGCGCGGCCTCCGCCACCTCGCGATGCGCACGCGGCGCCGCGGCACCGAGCTCTCGCATCGTACCGAGGACGACGACCCGCTGCCGCCCCGCCCCGATGTCGGTGAGGAGGGTCAGCGCGGCCTTCGCCGAACCGGGATTCGCATTGTAGGCGTCGTTGAGCAGGAGGGCGCGCCCGAGCGGCGTCACCGCGGAGCGCATCGACGGCTGTGGCATCGCCGCGAGCCCCCGAGCCGCATCGGTGATCGCGATCCCGAATTCCCGTCCCACGGCGAGTGCGATCGCCGCGTTCGCCAGATTGTGCCGGCCCCGCAGCGGGATCTCCACGCGTTCCCCATCGACGTCGATCCACCCGCGACCATCGGCATGTACACCGCTCGTGGTGGGGAGACGCACTGCCACCACGCGCCCCGCCCGCCGCGTCGCCTCGGCGACCACGTCGAGCTCGGCCGCCGGGACGACCGCCACCGGGACCTCGTCACAGAGCGCGAGCTCCTCCGCCATCACCCCCGCGAGGTCACCGAATCCTTCGAGATGCTCCTCCTGCACCGTGGTGATCACCGCCACGTCCGGACGTACGACATCACGCAGGAAGGCGATCTCCCCGGGCTGATTGGTGCCGACCTCGATGACCGCGACATCGGCGGCATCATCCAGTGCGAGGAGGGTGAGTGGGACGCCCACACGATTGTTCAGGTTCCCCGTCGTCGCATGGACACGGAGCCGGCTCCCGAGCACTGCCTTGAGGAGCTCCTTGGTGCTCGTCTTGCCATTGCTCCCACCCACCGCGATCACGGGGCGCGCCCACGCCGACCGGCGATAGCGCGCCAGATCGGCGAGGGCGAGGTGCGTGTCGTCGACGGTGAAGACCGGGACGCCGAGCCCGCCGGTGCGCGTGGCATCCTCCACCACCAAGGCCGCGGCACCAGCGGCCACCGCCTCGGCGAGATAGTCATGCGCGTCAAAGCGCTCCCCGCGCAGCGCAACGAAGCAGCTCCCCGGCACCAACGCGCGGGTGTCCGTGGTGATCCCGGCGAGCGGCCGACCGTCAGCCGGTCCATGGCCGAGCGCCGCCGCCACCCGCTCCACCGTCCAGAAGGTCATGCGGTGCCCCGGAGGAGATCATGGACGATCTCCCGTTCATCGAAGGGGTACTTGGTGGTCCCGTAGATCTGATAGATGTCGGGTCCCTTGCCGACCATCAGCACCACGTCTCGCGCCGGATCGGCGAGACGGAGCGCATGCGCGATCCCTTCGCGGCGGTCGCGGATCACCTCGTAGCTCCCCGGCGGCAGGGGCGCCACGGCGTCCGCGATGATCTGCTCGGGGTCCTCGGTCCGTGGATTGTCATCGGTAATGACGAGACGATCGGCCAGCCGATGCGCCACGCTCGCCATCAACGGGCGCTTCCCACGGTCACGATCCCCTCCGCACCCGAAGACGAGGATGATTCGACCGGTCGTGTAGGGGCGAAGCGCGGTGAGCACCCGCTCATAGGCATCCGGGGTGTGCGCGTAGTCCCGCAGCACCGTGGGATGCTCATGCAGGAGCTCGAGCCGACCCGGGACCTGCGGCACCTGCCCCAGCCGCGCGGCGATCGTCGCCGCATCCATGCCGAGGGCGAGCGCCGCGCCAGCGGCCGCCAGCGCATTCGCCACGTTGAAGTCCCCCATCAGGGGAAAGGCGACGGGGAAGCGCCCGGTTGGTGTCACGAGGGTCCACTCGCTCCCACCGGCACGGTACCGCAGATCCGTCGCACGGATCTCGACGCCCGCGTCCGTCATCGTGAAGCGCATCGTGCGCGGGATGGCAGGGAGCCCCGCCCACATCGGGTCGTCGGCGTTGAGGATCGCCGTCCCACTCGGGGCGAGCTGCGCGAGGAGGAGCGCCTTCGCATCGCGATACGCCTCCATCGTGCCGTGATAGTCGAGATGCTCACGCGTGAGGTTGGTGTAGACCGCCGCCGCATACCGGAGCCCATGCATCCGACGCTGATGGAGCGCATGCGACGAGCACTCCATCGCGACCGTCGTCACCCCCGCCTCGACCAGCGCGCGCAGGACCCGCTGCAGTTCGATCGGCCCCGGCGTCGTGAGCCCCGAGCCCCCAGGGAGCGTCTGCCCCTCGCTCCCGATGCGCACCCCGACCGTGCCGATGCTCGCCGCACGCCCGGCCGGCGTGTCGAGGAGATGGCGCAGGATGTGCACCGTGGTCGTCTTGCCATTCGTCCCCGTGACGCCGATCAACCGCAACTGCGCGGCCGGCTCACCATAGAACGCCGCGGCGGCGATCGCCGCGGCGATCCGACCCTCTCGGACGACGAGCGCAGGCACCGTACACCCCGACGCATCTTCGACGATCACGCATCCCGCGCCCGCAGCCTGCACCGTGTCGAGAAAGGCATGACCATCCCGCACGCTCCCCCGCACCGCCACGAAACACGAGCCCGCCGTCACCGCGCGGCTATCGTCGGTGATCCCCTCGATCGTCGCGGGCAGGGCGCCGTGCACCTCCACGAGTTGCCCCGCCTGCATCAACGCCGCGCGGATCCGCTCCATCCGCCCCTGCGCCATCATCGCTCACCCCCGCGCAGCGGCGCGAATCGGACCACGCTGCCCGAGGGCAGTACCGTTCCGGCCGCTGGGGAGGTCTCCCCCGTCGCCGCCGACGCATCGATCGTCACGCGGAACCCCGCGCGATGCAGCGCCCGTACCGCCGCCCGCGTCGAGAGTCCGCGCACCTCCGGGACCGGGCGCGAGATCACCACCCGACGCGGCGCACTCACCGGCACGGCGAGGTCGTACACCACCGGCGCATCCGAGGTGTCGCCGGCGCTCTCCTCCGCGGTGATGGCCGATACCGGCACCGCCGCATTCGCGATCGTGGGCAGTGCGGTCGCGATCGCCGTTGCCGGCGGTGGCACCGGGGCCCCCTTCAACTCGAGCGCCCCATCCCGCGCCGCCAGCGCCGCCTGCAACACCGCCTTCGTCACCGGCGCGGCGATCTCCCCACCATAGAACGCCCCCGATGGCGCATCGAGCTTCACGAGGATCACCAACTGTGGATCTTCGGCAGGGAAGAACCCGACGAAGCTCGCGGTATACGCGCCCTCCTCGTAGCCTCGTCCATCGTCTCGCATCCGGCGCGCCGTCCCCGACTTCCCCGCCACGCCATAGCCCGCCAGATCGGCACGCATCCCCGTCCCCGTCGTCACCACATCACGCAACAACTTCCGCATCGTCGCCGCCGTGCTCGGCGACATCACCCGACGCACCACCCGGCGCTGCGACTGGAATCGCACCGAGCCATCCGGGTGCCGCACCTCACGCACGAGCGTCGGCTCGAGCAACTCGCCGCCGTTCGCAAACGCCGCATAGGCCATCGCGAGCTGCAGCGGGGTCACCGAGAGCTCATAGCCCATCGCGAGCGAGGCCGGCGACTGCTTGGACCACTCGGAGACGGCACGGAGACGCCCCGGGGATTCCGACGGATAGGGCAACCCTGTCACCATCCCGAACCCCACATCCCGCAACGCCTCATACTCCTCACGCAGGGTGAGCCGTTCCGCGAGCTGCACGATGCCCACGTTCGACGACTGACTGATCACTTCCGCGACCGTCATCGACGCGGCCTCATGCACATCCTTGATCGTGCGGCCATGCCACTCGATCACACCGTTGTACGTGGGGATCACTTCGTCGAGCTGGACGCGCGCCCGCTCGATCAGGGCCGCTGCGATGAAGGGCTTCACCGTCGAGCCGGGCTCATAGGGTTCCGTGAGCGCCGTCGCCCCCGAGGCATCAGCGCGCGCCCGCCGACTGGCCAACGCGCGGATCTCGCCGGTGTGCGGATCGAGGAGGAGCACATCCCCGCCACGTGCGTTCCGTTCCGCGATCGCATCCGTGAGGACGCGCTCCGCGATGTCTTGGAGCGGCTGATGGATCGTCAGTAGCACGGTCTGGCCATCCACCGGAGGGACACTGCGCTCCTCCGGCGAGGCCAACGCCCCCACACGCCCATTCCGTACCAACACCGTGCGCCCCGTCTCCCCTTCGAGGACGGCATTCAGCGAGGCCTCGACCCCGCCGACCGCCTTCCCATCGCGGTCCGTGGTCCCCAGGAGGTTGCGGAGTCCCTGCGTCGGCGGCGGTACGCGCTCGAGCACGGGACGCGGATGCACCCCGCGCATGGCGAGCAGATCCTCCACCTCCGTCGAGAGGAACCGTCCCGGGAGCTCGACCCACTTCCGTGCGGGATCGGTCGCGCGCGCGACGAAGGTCTCCGGCACACGGATCCGCTGGAGCGCCGTACGCAATACGGCACGGTCCCGCACCTCCGTCGGGGCGATGTCCAGCCGCACCAGCGACCGGCTCTCGACCAGGACCGTCCCCGCACGATCGAGGATCGACCCGCGCCGCTGTGGGACCTCCTTCTCGACGGTCTGCTGCGCCCGCGCGACCTCGGACCATCGGTCGCGCTGCCCGAGCTGGATCCATGCCGCACGCGCCAGCAGGGCGCCGGCGAAGAGGAGGAACGCCCCATGCACGAGGCCGAGGCGACTGACGCGGATCACGGAGGAGGAGACCCCGGGGTTGGACGTGGAAGGCGGATCACGAGACTCTCAGCCGGCACCCGCATGCCGAGGCGTTCCTCGACCGAGCGAGCGAGCCGCGCCCGGCTGGAGGCATCGCGGATCTCGCCCTCGAGGGCGGCCTGCGTGGCCTCCAGCGCGACGCGGCGCTGGTCCAAGGCGCGCAACGCACGCGCCTGCGCGAGCCCCGTGCTCCGCCTCCATATGACGCCTGTGGCCAGCACAACGAAACCGAGCAATCCCAGCAGGAGTTTGGTGCGCCCGCGCATCATCGTCCCTCCCCGCCGGCACGGTGCCAGACGCGGAGCTTGGCACTTCGGGCGCGCGGGTTGCGCGCGATCTCCTCCGCCGTGGCGAGGATCGCCTTCCGGGTCACGGTCGTCCCGAGTGCCACGCCCCCACAGGCGCACCGCGGCTGCCGCGGCGGACAGGTGCACGCCGTGCTCCACTCCCGGAAGGCGTGCTTCACCACGCGGTCCTCCCCAGAGTGGTAACTGATCACCGCGAACACCCCACCCGGCGCGAGACGCGCCCGCAACGAGACCAGCGCCTGTCGGAGCCCATCGAGCTCGTCGTTCACCGCGATGCGCACCGCTTGAAAGAGCCGCGCGAACTCCGAGGGCCCACTCCGCGGTCCCAGCACCG
This sequence comes from Gemmatimonadota bacterium, assembly GCA_041178365.1. Taxonomy (GTDB): domain Bacteria; phylum Gemmatimonadota; class Gemmatimonadetes; order Gemmatimonadales; family Gemmatimonadaceae; genus Pseudogemmatithrix. Next base: position 10,222 of record JBEGVM010000186.1, read on the forward strand.
CACGGATCGCCCCCACAAGGTCATCGCTCACGCGGAACGGCGCCCGCTCCCGCCGCCGAACGATCTCCTGCGCGAGACGTCGCGCCTTCGGCTCATCCCCCGCCTCACGGAAGGTCGTCGTGAGCGCCTCCACCGCCGCGGTATTGAGATAGGCGGCCGCATCCATCGCCTGGGCAGGATCCATCCGCATGTCGAGCACGACGCCGGGGCGGAACGAGAAGCCACGCGCATCGTCATCGATCTGCTTGGAGGAGACCCCGAGATCGAGGAGGATCCCATCGAAGGTGCGCCCCGCGAGCGCGGCGACCTCATCGATCGTGTCATGATTCCCGAGGACCGCCTCGAACCGCCCCGAGGTCTCGGACGCCGTGAGACGCGCGCGCGCCTCGGCGAGCGCCGAGGGATCACGATCGAGTCCGATCACCGTGTGACCCGCCGCGAGCAACGCCGCACTGTGCCCGCCACCACCCAGCGTCCCATCGAGCACCGTCCCAGACGCGGCGAGCGCCTCGCACACCTCGCGCACGAGTACCGGGTCATGCCACGCCGTCGCGTAGACGGCGTCGGGCGCCGACGACGACGGCATCGCATCGGCGCCTTCGGCGTGGGGGGAGGAGTTCGTGCGCAGCACGAGAGAAAGATGGCGGGACCGGCCCGTAAAAACACGACACCCGCCGACGCGGGGCGTCGGCGGGTGCGCGGCCATCGGGACGGCGGTCAGGTCAGGGCTTGCAGAGCGTCGTGACCTGGCGATCGATATAGGGCGAGAGCTGGTTCACCGCGTTGAGGATCTGCGCCGCCGCCTCCGGCGACGTCCGCCCCCCCTGCTGCGTGAAGGTCATCGCATCGGCCGTGGCCAGCTGGGCCGCCTTGGCCTCGTCACAGCTCTTGCTCGCCTGCAATCCGGTCGCGAGGATCTGCGCCATGTAGTACGAGGAGACGCCGACGAGGAACTTGGCGTTCCCCTTGATCTGCACGTCAGTGGTGGTGCTATCGGAGAAGTACAGGAAGGGGAGCGCGGCTCGGAACGACTCGACCTTCTTCGGGTCCTCTGCGACGGCCGCCCGGTACACTCGGTTGCCGATCGAGAGCGCGAAGGCCCCCGTCTGGTTGGCATCATCCCCGGCGGCCTTCGCCTGTCGGAGCGCCTCCAGGGCGTTGGCGGGATCGTTCAGATCGTTGTACGCGACCGCGATCTGCGTCCACCCGTTCGGGATCTTCGGGTTGATCTCCAAGGCCTTCCGCGCCGCGGTGATCGACTGCTGCCCCTCCCCCGCCTTCTTCAACGTCTGCGCATAGAGCTGCCAGAGCTCCGCATCCCGCGGGTAGCGCGTGGTGGCACGCGCCGCGGCATCGACCGCCTTCGTCGCCTGACTGTCGGCGGCGTAGAGCGCCGTGAGACGGGTGAAGAAGGTGGCATCCGCCCGGGTCGAGTCGAGCTGGATCAGCTCCTCACCCGTCGTGATCGCCCCCTTCAGGTCGCCCGAGGCAGAGAGGATCTTGAACTGCAACTCGACGAGATCCACGTCGCCGGGATTCTCAGCGACCGCCTTGACCACGACCTCCTTGGCGAGGTCGAGCTTCCCACTCGCGGCGAGCGCATCGATCACGCGGGTCGCGAGCACGGCATCACCCGGGTTCGCGGCCAGGAGGCGCAGGAGGTAGCCATTCGCCTCGTCCGCGTTCCCCGCCTTCTGCGATGCATCCGCGGCGACGGCGAGCGCGGCGCGCGAGTTCGGATCGATGGCGAGGATCTCCTTCGCCATCGCCACCTGCTCCGCCGCCGCCGCCTCCTTCCGGACCAGCACCTGCATCTTGCAGTAGCGCACCAACGTCGCCTGCGGATACTCCACGATCCCCGCATCGGCGGCCTTGAGCGCCTCATCGAACTTGTTGTCGCGCGCGGCAGTCATGCACGCCTTCTCGTGCGGCAACTGCTTGCGGGCATCCTGGATCGACTTGACCAAGGGCGCGACCGCGCGATCGGCGCGATTGCCCTCCGCGACCGGCAGCGGCTGCGTGAGCGATGGGTCGCGCGTGAGGACGATCGACGCCTCCACGCGGAGATTCACCCCATCGCGGGTCACTCGGCCACGGAGATAGTCATCGGCCCGCTGCGCCTTGGCCAACTGCGCCTCGTCGCTCGGTGGGAGCTGCTCATCGATCGGATAGCCCGACTGCTCGAGCATCGAGATGATGTCCTTTTTGTCGATCACCCAGAGGAGCCGCGACGGGAACGCACGGATCAGACGATCCCGCAGCTCATCGGAGGCCTCGGGGCCGACCACCTTGTCCACCGAGCCGAAGACCTGCACCATCGTCCGCGGCGTCGTCGGGCTGGGTGGGGTGCGCGGCGGCTGCGCCCACACCGGGACGACGCCAGAGGCGACGAGACCCAGGGCCAGCGCGACGACGGGACGAACGGGGAACCGATCCTTCACGATCTTCCTCCTCAGGGAGCGTTGACTCTTCATACACCCGGACCCCGGGCCAATGGTCCGTCAGTACCGCGAATGCGAGTGGGCGAAGAGGGATTCGAACCCCCGACACCCTGCGTGTAAGGCAGGTGCTCTAACCAGCTGAGCTATTCGCCCCGGAGCGCGACCAGTGGGGCGCGGTCGCTCATTTCAGGATCGCGATGGGGACGAGGATGCAGTACCCGACCACCAACAGGATCGGGGCGACCGTCACCCCACCCCGCCACAGATCCGCATACCCGACGGCCAAGGCGACCGCCGCCAGTCCCCACCACAGGTTGGACCGCGATGCCGTGGTCCCCGATCCATTCGTTCCGGTCATAGACGGAGGAGTCTAGACCGGCCCTTCCCCTCTGTCAAATGAACGCAGCTCCCCCGCCGAGCGTTCGGGCCGCCCCTCACCGACCCTCACCGAGGAGGGCCGCGAGGGCGCTGGCTCGTTCCTGAGCCTCCTGCGCCGCATCCCGTGCCCGAAGGGCCTCCAACCGCGCCACCTGCCGCTGCCGCCGTTGCCACCAAAGCGGGAGGAGGAAGAAGCCGAGGATCAGCGATACCACCCCGAGATCGGTCGCGATCGCCAACGCCCCGTACTGGCGCCGGACCCGCGACCGCCACCAGCGCTCGAACCCCGGTTCGGTCATCCCATGCACCTGTCGCAGCGCCTGGTCGAACGACCCTCGCGTCTGCCACGCCTCAAAGAGTCGGGTGAGCCCCCCGGCCCCACCGAGCGCGCCTAACTCCGCCACCGCGCGATGGGCCAACGCGTAGGCCCGCGTGGCCCCGGTCGCGCCGCCGATGAAGGCGGAATCGAGCGCAGCGAAGGTCGGCACCCCGCGCCAGACGAGCCCCACGGTCGTCGCCAACACCTGCTCACGACCCCACTCCCCCGCCGCGAACGACGCATACCCCTCATCGAACCACCGAGGCACGATCCTCGGCATCGCCTCCGCAAGCAGGAGATGCGCCAGCTCATGCCGCAGCGTCTGCCGTGGGTCCCCCGCGTCGCTCCCCGCATCGCGACCCTGCATGATGATGAGCCGACGGGCGGGGATCGCGATCGCCGCCCCCCACTCCGGCGCATTGGGACCCACCCAGGCGCGGAAGACGGCGTCGCTCGGGGCGAGGGCGATCCGCACCAGATCCCTCGGCCGCGCCAACCCAGGGAAGGTGTCGCGTGCGATCGCATCGGCGAGGAGGGCGCGCGCCAGCCGCTGCTCACTCGGAAAGGCGAGGATGGAGAATCGTCCCGCCTCGTGCACCGCCGCGCCGGGCGGCACCGCAGGCCAGCCGGGGTCCTGCGCGTCGAGGGGACCGATCCCCGCGAGGAGCGCGACCGCGAGCCGGAGCGCCCACCAGCTCGCGGAGCTGACCCCCCGCCGCTCGACGCCGCGGCGGATAGCGCTCACACCCCCGCCCCGCCCGCGTAGAAGCCGAGCGCCTCCAAGGGGTCCTCGGCGTCGGTCCAGAGCGGATCTCCCGCGACGGCCGCCAAGCACTGCCGCAGATCCGCCGGCAAGGGCGACCGCAGCTCGATCGGGACGCCCGTCGCGGGGTGGGGGAAGACCAACCACGCCGCATGCAGGAAGTGCCGCTTGGGCGGGAGCGCGACGAGTTTGCGCCCACCCCCGCCGCCATAGGTGTCGTCCCCGACCACCGGATGCCCGATCGAGGCGAGATGCACGCGGATCTGATGGGTCCGCCCCGTGTGCAGATGCGCGCGGAGGAGATCGCACGAGTCGAAGCGCGCGAGGCGATGGAAATCGGTGCGCGCCTCGCGGCCATCGCGCCGCACGGCGACTCGGGTCCGATCGTTCGGATCGCGCCCGAGGGGTTGATCGACGCGCACCTCGTCGGCATCGAGATGCCCCCAGCAGAGCGCGGCGTAGCGCCGCGTGATCGTCCGCGCCGCGAGCGCGCCACTCATCACGGTATGCGCGCGGTCGGTCTTCGCGACGATCAACAGCCCCGACGTCTCCTTGTCGAGCCGATGCACGAGCCCGACGCGCTCTGCCCCGCCCCCAGCCGCCAACGCCTGCCCACGCCCGAGCAGCGCATTCACCAACGTCCCCGACCAGTTGCCGGGGGCGGGATGCACCACCATCCCCGCGGGCTTGTCGACCACCACCACGTCCTCGTCCTCATACACGATGCGCAGAGGAATGGACTCAGCGAGGATCTCGCGCCCGACTGGTGCGGGGATCGTCACCGCGAGGGTCATCCCCGGCTCGAGGCGCAGACTGGCTTTCGCCACCTGGCCATCGACCTGCACCTGCGCCGTCGCGATCAACGTCGCGGCTTGCGTCCGGGAGCGTCCGGTGAGACGGGCCACGGCAAGGTCGAGACGCTCACCGCCGTCGGTGATGATGAACGTGTATGCGCCAGACGCCAGCGGGTCGCCCGCGCCCGACGCGGTGGCCGTCACGAGCCGGAGGCGCGATCGTGCGATGTCACCGCCGCCGCCGCATCCGCGACGCGCTCCTCTTCCTCGTTCCACAACACGATCGCCAAGAGGATCGCGCCAGTACTCACGGCGATATCGGCGATGTTGAAGGTCGGCCACCGCCACGCCCCGACCCCGACGTCAAGGAAATCGACGACGCCGCGGGGCGAGAAGATCCGATCCACGAGATTCCCGAGCGCGCCACCCGTCACACAAAAGAGGGCGCGTACGCGCCACACCGCATCGGGGGGGCTCGCGCGATACAGACGCCACATCGTCACCACCGCGACGACGGTCAGCACCATGAAGATCCACCGCGAGTAGGCGCCAAGGTGCAACCCGAAGGCCGCGCCAGGGTTGTAGACGAGCGTCAGACGGACCCACTCGCCCCATACCTCGTGCGGCACATAGGCGGGGGAGAGCGCATCGACGGCGAGTCGCTTGGTGATCTGGTCCGCGACGACGATCGCCGCGGCGATGCCGAGGAACCGCGTGGGGGCGACGCCCCCCGGCTCACTTCTTCCCATCTTCCTCCGCCTGCTTGCACTCGATGCAGTAGCGTGCATGCGGGAGCGCATCGAGCCGGTCGAAGCCGACCTCGCCCCCGCAGGTGTGGCACTTCCCGAAGGCGTCGGGATGCCGGTAGAGCCGACGGAGCGCCTCGTCCACGTGCCAGAGGAACCGCCCTTCCTTCGACGCGAAGAGAAAGGCCTTCTCGCGCTCCATGGCGTCGGTGCCCTGATCCGCCATGTGGAACGAGTAGGCGCTCAGATCGCCGTCCGCACCCTGGGGGGTGTTCCCGAAGGTCTCGTCATAATGCCCGAGATCCTTGAGCACACGCTTCCGCTCCTCGAGGAGCCGCTTCTCGAAGTGCTGGATCTGCTTCTTGGGGAGGGGCTTGAACTGCTTGCCACCGGGGTTCGGGGTCGCCGCCATCTCAGCCTTCCTTGGTTAGGGCGATGCGGGCCATCGGACCATCGAGCTCCACCTCGGCGGTCGTGGGCCACGGGGGGGACATCGGGAGCGCATCGGCGATGATGCACTCGCGGGCGAGCACTTCTCCTGCGATCCACGCTGCGTGTGTGCGCAGCGCCTCCTGCACCTCCGCGGGCGCGGCGATGGCGAGCCGGATGCGGTCACTGACCGCGAGCCCTGCCTCCTTCCGCACCCGCTGCACCCGACTCACCACCTCACGCGCCATCCCTTCGGCACGGAGCGCTGGGGTGATCGTCGGATCCAGCGCCACCGAGAGCCCCTCACCCTGCTCCACCACCAGCGAGGTCGCCGCGCGCGCCGTGATCGTGACCCGCGTCGCATCGAGCTGAAGCGGCCCATGCCCCGGCACCTCGACCGTGACACTGCCACCCTGCGCGATGGAACGCAATGCCGCCTGATCGAGCCCCTCGACCACCGGCTTGGTCGCCTTCATCGCCCCACCGACGATCTTCCCGAGCACGGGGAAGTTCACCTTCCCTTCCAGCCGCACCCAGTCGGCCGCGGAATCGGCGAAGGTGACCTCCTTCACATTGAGCTCCGCCGCGACGAGCGGGGCGATCATCGCATGCCATGCGGCATCGACCCCCGGCGCGACGCAGGTGAGCGCCCCCAGGGGCTGCCGCACCTTGATCCCCGCCTGCTCGCGCGCCGCGCGCCCGAGCGTGGCGAGGGTACGCGCCGCCGACATCGCTCGCTCTAACCCCTCGTCGCATGCGGTGGGCTCGGCGCGACGAAACGCCGCCAAGTGCGCCGAGT
>JBEGVM010000187.1:0-3423 GCA_041178365.1 Gemmatimonadota bacterium
GGGACGTTCCGGCCGAAGCGCATCCCCGCACACCCCATGAGCGGGCGCTCGAGGTCGTTGAACTTGCCATCGGAATGCCGGACGGCGAGGTACTTGGAGTGGTCCATCGGACACCGCGCCGCATCCCCGTAGGCGTCGACCGATGGATAGGTGTCGATGAGATTGTGCGCCCGGAGCTGATCGCGCAGGGCGACGAGATTGAGCAGCCCAAGCCATTTGGGCATCCGATGCCAGGGCACCATGCGGTTGAGCAGCGAAAACCCACCGATGAGCACCTTCTTACCGAACGACAGTCGATAGGTCATGACGCAGAGGGGGGCTGGGCGTTGGACTGAGACCACCAAGGGAGGAGCACGGCCATCGCGTGATCGAATCCGATCGCCTCCGCCTCGGCGAGCCGATGGAAGTCAAAGAGCCCGAGCGCTCCAACGGGGGGCTTGACGACCACATCGGCCACGGCAGGCGCCAGCGCCGCCTGCTGCGCCCCGCCGAGGAGCACCGAGCCGAGGATCGTATCGAAGAGCGTGGGATAGTACGGCGCGGCGCGCCCCGGCTGCAGACGATCGCGCAACACCTGCCACCCCGTCGGGGTCACCGCATACCCCGAGGTTCGCATCGCATGCGCCGAGACATCTGCGGCGATGACGATCCCGGCACGGATCCCATCAGCCGGGAGGTTGTTGACCACCGCCCCGTCGACGTGCAGGGATCCGTCGGGATGGGCGAAGGCGGGACCGATGCCAGGGATGGCCATGCTGGCCATGCAGCCGTACCGGATCGGTCCGCTGCGGTGAAAGTGGACCTTCGCCTGGGTGAGGTTCGCGGAGCAGGCGAAGGCGTCGATCCACCCATCCTCGAAGTCGAGATCGCCGAAGTTGTCCCAGACCATCTTCTCGAGGGCTCGGGCCCGGACCAGGCCGATGGTCGGAATCGTATACGCCCGGTGAGGGGCGATGCGGAGCCACCCGTCCGTCTGCCGTTCGGCCATCTCCTCGAGGGACATCCCCGTGGCCCACTGCGCCGCCACCAGCGATCCGATGCTGGTCCCCCCGACCTCATCGACGGGAATCCCGATGGTCCGCAGGGCGCGGAGGAGCCCGAGGTGGGCCAATCCGCGAGCGCCACCGCCCCCGAAGGCGACGCCGATGCTCGTGCCGTTGAGGTGTCGGGCGATCCGGGCCCAGTCATCCCCGTAGGACACCCGGACGTGATGATGTCGGTCATACGGTCGGCGGGCCATCCATCGGACGGTCCCGCGCCGTGGCGCCCCAGCCTCTGTGTGCACGATCAGCAATTCCTGCCGGTGCGCGCCGAACGCCGTCGTCGCCCGCTCCGGGGGCTCGGAGAGTCGCGCGGCCGGCAGAACTTCGAGGATGAGGTCCGCCTGCCGTAGGCAGGCCGCTCCCCACTGCGGATGGGCCGGGGAGACGACGCACAGGACGAAGGCGTGGGCGCGCTCCACCTCTTGGAGCCATCGCGCGAGGGGGAGTCCATGCTCCGCTTCCCGGAGGGCGTCCGCGTCGGGGAGCGCGAGCGCTGACGCCGCACGCGCGTGGTCAATCACCGCCACCGTGCCGTGCACGGTCAGGGCCGTGGCCAAGCCCCTGGTCACCTCGGTGAGATCCGCCTCGGCGACGGCGCCACGCAGCACCACGACCGAGGGGCGTCGACGCGTCGCACTCGCGGATGGCGCTGACCCGGCGAGGAGCGATGCGAGATGGCGACTGATCCCGACGGCGAGCGCTGGAGACTCGGAGAGGAGCGCATCGAATCGGGCGTGATCGATGCGCCCGAGTTCGGAGTCGCGGATGGCCGTCACCGTCGCGGTCCGACGCGCCCCCGTGAGTAGCGCGAATTCACCGACCAGATCTCCCGCCGCCAGCTCCCGAACGAGGATCGCTCCCTCCGGGCCTGCCCGTTCCACACGCAGCCGACCGCTCAGGACGATGAATGCATCGGCGCCCGCGTCGCCCTCGCGGAAGAGCACGCGACCACCAACGATCACCTCGGGCTGGACCGCCGCCGCGATACGGCCGATCACGTCGGAGGTGAGGCCAGCGAACACCCGGCTGCTGCGCAGCGCGTTCACGAGATCGATCATGGGTGCGGAGAGAATCGCCTGATTTGTCCTGTGGTGCCAGTGGCCACAGCGAGGTCCCCTGTTGCCGCGCGCCGGCATCCCGTAGGCTCAGGGATGCGACACATCCCCCGCCTGACCGTCCTGTTCCTCACTTTCCTGCGCCTCGTCGGCTCGACCACGCTTCAGGCCCAGCGCATCGCGGCGTCCCCGGTCGGCCGGATCAGCCGCGTGCCCTCCGGCGGCGCCTCCGCCGACACGACCCCTCGCGCTGATCGCCCGGCGATCTCGGCGGGGTTCGTCCTGGAACAGACCGCCGCAGCGAGCGGGGGATTCGCGGCGGGGGCGCTGGTGGGGGGATTGGTGGGCGGGGTGTTGGCGTCGGCGGGGAGCGGCCGGAGCGCGGGGGGCTTCGAGGGCCTGATCGGTATGATCGGGGGGGCGGTCCTGGCAGGTCCGGTGGGCGCGGGGATCGCCGTGAATCGCTTCTCGCGGGCGCGCGGCGTCGAAGGCCGGACCTGGGCGGGGATCACGGGCGGCTATCTGGGATGGTTCGGGGGACCCGCCTTCTATTTCACGGTCCCGCTCGGGACGGTGACGGCATACAACCTGTCGCGGCGGTAGTCGCTCACGCGGCGGGACCGATCAGCGATGCTGGACCGGCACGAATGCTGACGCCTCCTCGAAGGGAGCGTCAACAATCGGATGCGAGTCAGACCATCTCATTTGCTTTATGATGAAAAGTACTTGACAGTACGCTGGTCAGGCCCCACCATTCTCCGCATGGCCTCGCCCGACCGGCACCCGCCGGCCCTCCACGATCGCGCGATCCAAGACCTCTCCTTCATCCGCCGCACGATGGAGGGGGCCTCCGCCTTCACTGATGTCCCAGGCTGGGGACTCGCCGGCATCGGCGCCTCGGCCCTTGGCACCGCGGTCCTCGCCCACGCTCAACCGACCGCAGGCCGATGGCTGGCGGTCTGGATAGGGGAGGCGGTGGTCGGGGCGACGATCGGCACCGCACTCCTCTGGCTCAAGATGCGACGCCACGGGCGCGCCTCCGCCGAGGTCCCGTTGAGTATCCCGGCGCAGAAGTTCTATCTGGGGCTCCTCCCAGCAATCGCCGCGGGTGCCCTGCTCACCTTCGCGATGATCGACCTCACGGCGGTGGGGACCGCTCCCGTCGCGGTGGGCATCCCCGCTCTGCTCCCGGGGCTCTGGCTCACCCTCTACGGCACGGGGATCGTGACGGCGGGGATGCATTCCGTACGCGCCGTCCCCCTGATGGGGCTGACCTTCATCGGCCTCGGTGCCGTCGCCCTCTTCGGTTCATCTGCCCTCGGCGA
>JBEGVM010000188.1:0-8043 GCA_041178365.1 Gemmatimonadota bacterium
ACCGACGATCTCGACCGTCTGCGGGGCGTGGGGGTGCGAATCGAGCTGCTGCGTCATGCGTGCGGATTCGGGGGACGGGGAGTCCAACGCGTTTCCATGACCATGGACCGTCGGAATATAGCCCAGGCCTGCTGAGGGACACAACATCCTGAAGGTCGTTGAGATGGGGGTGGTAACGCCACGTTGAGGTGGCAGTGCCCCTTCTCCGCGATTAGGTTCCCAGCGTGTCGTACGGATCTCTTCGGACGCTGCTCCTCCTCGGCGCTTGCGCGCTCGGCTCGCCACTCATGGCGCAGTCCGATGCCCCCCTCCGCTCGCGCGATCGGTTCCGCCTCGTCGTGGCGGACTCGCAGCCCCTCTACTTTAGCGTCGACGAAGCCGGCTTTGTGACCGTTCCCCTTGCCGGGTCGGTTCGCGTTGCGGGGCTCTCCCCCGCGGCCGCTGCCCGGGCGGTCCAGGAGCGCTATGCGGCGGTCGCTCGGGTCGTCGATGTGGGGTTCATCCCGCTGCGCCGAGTGGTCGTGGGTGGGGAGGTCATGAAGCCTGATGTCCTGTACGTCGAGAATGGGACCACCCTCGCCGAGGCGATTGTCCTGGCGGGTGGCGCGACCCTGTTGGCGGATAAACGGCGAGTCGAGTTGTGGCGGGATGGTGCACGACGGGAACGTTTCACCATGGCTTCGAGTGCCGTGCGCGTCGCCACGGTCACCAGCGGCGATGAGATCGTGGTGCAGCGGGCGCCCTGGGTGGCTCGCAACGCGAATGTCTTATTGACGGTCGTGACTTCCATCGCATCCGTCGCTGTGATCTTGATCACCTCGCAGTGAATTCGCCAGGCGAATTTCCCGACGCCCGCGAGCTCCTGCGGCGCATTGTTCAGGCGCCCCGCTGGACGCTCGGCGGCCCAGTTCTCGGCGCCCTACTCGGAGCCCTCGTGCTGCTCCTGGTCCCTGCGCGGTTCCCAGGGCGCACGATGATCTTCGTCCGCACGGCCCCGTCGCCGACCTCCCTGATGAAATCGCAACTCGGCGTCCTCGGCGACCTCGGGGGCGGGGCGCTGGCGCCGTCGGGGGGCGAGCTGAAAACCGAGATTGCCTTGCTGGAGAGCCGGGCCCTGCTGGGCGAGGTGGTCGATTCCTTGCGGTTGCAGTACCGGGCGGGGCGTCGGCATGGGTCCCTCGGTCTCGATACGCTACGCCCCCCGCCAGGGAGATTTCGTCCGCGGAAGGTGCGGATCGGCGAGCTCACGGTTCGGCTCGTTGACCGCGAGGATGCGATCACCGATCTCGACCGGCGCGTCCAAGTGGAACAGGTGGGAGGGGAGATGCTCGCGGTGCGTGTGAGCGCGTCCGACTCCCTCCTCTCCGCCCTCATTCCCAACCTGCTGATCGCTCGGTACATCGAACGCCGGCGCGTCGTCGATCGCAGCACGAATCGCGAACGCGTGGTCTTTCTGCGGATGCAGGCGGATTCGGTGCGGTTGGCGCTCGAGGCGGCGACCGCTCGGGTCCGCGCATCGCAGGAGCGCTCGGGTGTGCTGGCGCTCGAGGTCACTGCCCCCGCGCTCGAAGAGGCCCTTCAGCTGGCGGAGACGCGCCTCAGCATGCTTCGGGCAGAAAGCGAGGCACTTGATTCGGCGTTGGCTGGGATCGCCGGTGGAGATGAGCGGAGCGTCGTGGGCAATCCTTCTTTCGTCAATAGCCAAGCGCTGAATCAATTGGTCGTCAAACTCGCTGAGCTCGAGGTCGAGCGCGCCCAGCTACTCGGGACGCTCCAACCGTCCGCCCCCCTGGTGCAGGCCAACGACGAGGCGATCGTCAGCCTGCGGGCTCAGCTGCTGCCCATGGCTCGCACATTCAGTCTGGGGCTCTCACAACGAATCGCTGGCGAGTCGGAGCGCGTCACCGCCCTGCGTCGGTCGTTGGCCGGCGTCCCAAAGGCAGGGGAGACGCTGCAGCGAGAGCAGGCGGAGGTCGAGGTGTTGGGCAAGCTGCTCACGGCCGTCTCCACACAGTTACTCGACGCCCGACTCCTCGCGATCGATGAGGGGGGTGTGGTACGCGTCGTCGATCCCGCCGTGGCCCCTCGGAAGCCGAGCTTCCCCTCGCCGGCACTCACGATGCTGGTCGGCGTGCTCCTCGGCCTCGGGGTCGGGGCATTCGTGGCGATCGGGCAGCCACGCGATCGAGTGGTGTGACGGGGTCCGCGACCGCTCCGGGGGCCCGCTGGGTGAGCCTTACCGGAGCAGGGTTGGCTGGTCTCCTCCTGGGGAATGTCGGTCGTATCCCGGGGCTTGGGGTCGCAGGAGCGTCCAGCGCACTCACCCTCCTCGATCTCACGCTCCTCCCGCTCTGGGGGTCGCTGATCGTGGGATGGCGGCTCGGTCTGAGGCCGGTGCCGAACAGCCGCGTCGTGCGTTGGCTCCTCGCATTCGTCTTCGTCGCCACGACGTCGCTGGTGGTCGCCATCTGGCGCTGGCAGCTCGATCTATCTGCGGCGGTGACTGCGGCGTCGTATCTGGTGCGATGGGTCGCCTATGCCGGGTGGTTCCTCTTCGTGATATCAGATGTGCAGGAGCCCGCCGGTCCGGTCAATGCGTGGCGCAGCTTCGATCGGGTGCTTCTCGCCTTTGCGGCGTTTGGAGTGGTGCAGTCGATCTTCCTGCCGGGATTCGCGCAGATGATCCATCCCTCAGATGTCGTCGAATGGGATCGACAGGGGCGGCGCCTCGTCTCCACGTTGCTCGATCCGAATTTTGCGGCGGGGTTGCTCGTGATCGGGTTGGTCATGCGGCTCGCCCGCCGAGTGGAGGGAATCCCCGATCGGGTGAGCGGCGATGTGCTCCTGGTCATCGCGTTGGTGCTGACGTTGTCGCGGTCCGCGTTGCTCGCGAGCGGTAGTGCGTTGCTGGTGTTGGTGGCGGCCCGCGGGGTGTCGTGGCGCGCACTCCGAGTCGCGGGTGTCATGTCGCTCATCACCCTCCCGTTCATCCCCGTCGTCCTGCGCTTTGCGGGCTCCTTTGGCAAGGTGGGGGTGGATGTCTCCGGGCTCCAGCGTCTCGTCTCGTGGCTGCAAGGATGGACGATGTTCTCACATCATCCCTGGTTCGGCGTGGGGTTCAATGCGGTGGGCCCTGCGCGGCAGGCGCTCGGGTTCTCGCGCATCGGGACATGGAATTCGCTCGAGGGAGGGGTGCTCGCCGTCGCGGCCATGACGGGCCTGTTCGGGCTCGTGACCTTCGGTGGGCTCTGGGTTAGCTTCGGTCGTGAGTGTCGTGGGGTCTGGCGCCATGGGGCGGCATCTCCCATGGAGCGCGCCGAGGCACTCGGGATCTGGGCGGCGAGTGTCGCTACCCTCGTGCAGTCCTTCTTCGTGAATTCTCTCTTCCTCCCGTTCATCATGTTCCCCCTCTGGGTCTACTGGGGTCGTGTCTATCGCGTCGCGCGGCGACTCGCTCTCCCCGGGGCGCTCCTCGCGCTCTCCCTCGGGGTGACGGCGTGTGACCCATGCGTTGGGGTGGCAGGATGCTCGGAGGGTCCCGTGTTGGTGGTGCGTGGGACCATCCTGAACCGTGACTCCAAGAAGCCGCAAAGCGGCGTCGAGGTCGAGATCGGGACTCTCCGCACTCGCACCAACGAGCAAGGGGGGTGGCAGTTCGCGTTGCAGGGCACATCGGATACCACAGTGACGGTCGTGGTGCGTGCCTCAGTGGACGATGCCTACGCCGTCGGTGTGGCGGTGCGGCGCCGCATCCGTCGCGGCGAGGCGGAGGATGTCGGGGCCTGGTACGACCGCCCGTTGATCCGGCATACCTTCCGCATCACCTATCGGGGGCAGCCGCTTGGCCTGGCGGAGACAGAGTTCAGGCCGACGGAGGGGTCCCGGGACACGGTACTCCGAGCGCAGGCGTCAGAGGACGGCTACGTCCAGTTCGCGGGGACGGCGACGCGCCCTGGGGCCGTGCTGGGGGAGTTCCGCATTCAGCATCCGGCGCTCGGGGATCGGCGGTTCGATGATGTGGCGATCTACGCCGACCATGCCTTGCAGTATCCGCTCGTGCGAGGATGGGCGGACTTCGAGGCCACACGGCCTATGGTGTACAGTGGGGAGGTACTCGACCGACGCATCGACTTCCGCAAGATCGGCGGGGCGAACGTCACCTTCCGCCGATCGTCCGGGGCGCGCATCTATCCGGAGGTCTTCGCCACGACGACCGAGTCTGTGACCCCCTTCGTGGGTCGCTTCACACTCCGATTCGATGCCGGACAGATCGGAACGACGCTGGGGGATCTGACGATTACGACGCCGGACCGTCGGTTCACGGAGACCTATCGCGACGTGCAGCTCATCGTCCGTGATACCACGACCTCTCGGTATCTCGGGGTCTTCCCCGTGGGGCATATGTGGAAGTACTCGATTGAGGCATGGCGGCTCGATCTCTTCCGCCCCGATCCTGGCATCCCCTTCGTCTTCGAGCGAGTCGGGGGTGCGGAGATCACCCCGTCGCGCTGGGAGGGGGTCACCGATGGCGGGGGCCGGATTTGGCTTGATGCCACCTTTGCGGACTCGGGGACGGTCGTCGGGCGCTGGACGCTCTATCCGAAGGACCGACCAGCGTACACGTACCCCCTCTTCTCGCTTCCGACCTTTGCCGGGAACGAACCCCGCTTCGTCGGTACGCTCAATTATGGGCCAGCCCTCTGGTACTACGGTTTCGTGCGCGACACGCTCGACCGGCCGGTCGCGGGGGCCACGGTGAGTTGGAAGCGAACCGCGGGAATCTTGGTCGATCCGCCGACGGGCTCTGCCACGACGGATGCGGAGGGGCGCTTCTATATCTCGAGGATGTCGGTCCCGCTCCCCGGTCAGCTGACGCTCGAATTAGCGGTTCGGCCACCGGGGGCCTCGTCTGCGACGAGCTTCACCTTCGGCAACGTCGTGCTCTCCACACATGAAACGATCGAATGGAATCTGGGCCCCGTCCTGCGGATTCCGCCGTGACGCTCGGGGGTCGTGATCCGCTGGGATGGCAGCGGTTGGGTCGCGAGTACGCATGGAACATCGCTGGGGTGGGATTCCCAGCCGTGGTCGCCGTCGGGGCGGTCGCGGTGGCGGCGCGGGTGGTCGATCCGACTCGATTCGCCCTCGTCGCGCTCGTCTGGTCGGCGGTCTCCTGGTTCGGGTTGCTCGATCTCGGGCTCAGTCGCGCGCTCGCGCTCCGGGTCACCGATGCCCTCGCGCGGCAGGCGCCAGGCGAGGTCAGGCCGCTGGTGTGGACGGCACTCTGGGGGACCCTCGCCCTCTCTCTTCCCGTCGCCCTTCTCGGCGTCGGTGCGGCCCCATGGATCGCAGCCCGTTGGGAAGGGATGTCACCGGCGCTTCGAACGGAAGCGGTCGGGACGATTCGATGGCTCGCGGTGACCTTCCCCCTCGTCACGACGGGCATCGTCCTCCGCGGCGCCTTCGAGGGGGGACGTCGCTTCGACGTCGCCAACATGATTCGCATCCCGATGGCGCTCGCCAGTTACCTCGGTCCCGTCGTGGCGCTCAACTGGCGGCCGGACGCTCAGGTCGCAGCGGCGGTGGTCTGCGGCGTGCGGGGCGTGTACCTCATCGCGCAACTCGGCTGGCTCGATCGGCTCGGTCCACAGGTGCATCATCCGCAGGGACCGGACCGCGCGTCGGCTCACGCCCTCCTCCACATCGGTGGATGGATCGCCGTCTCGGCGATCTGCGTCCCCATCTTGGTCCAAGGGGATCGCTTGGTGCTGCCATTCATGGCGCCGATCGTCGCCTTCGGGTGGTACGCGACCGTGGCGGAGGCCGTCATGCGCATCTGGATGATCTCGTCGGTCATGCAGCCAGTGGTCCTCGGAGCGTTGGCCACCGCGCAGGTACGGGATCCTGAGCGGCTCTCGCAGTTGCTCCGTACCGCGGTGCATGCGACCGGGGCCGTCCTGGCGATCCCTCTGGCGGTCCTCCTGATCCTCAGATCATCCCTCCTGCCGAGCTGGTTGGGCCCGGCATACGTCGGGGAAGCCGAGGGGATCGTCGTCATCGTCTCCCTCGGGGTGTTCGCTGGGGGGTTCGCGCAACTGACCTATGCGGTGCTACAGGCGGCGGGTCGCGGCGCCCCCGTCGCGTGGACGCATCTGCTTGAGGTACCCGTGGTCCTGACCGCGCTGATCGCGGTGGCACCACGCTGGGGCGTCTCTGGGGTGGCGTGGGTCTTCACCCTTCGGCTCGTGGTCGATGCCGTGGTGCTTGGCCTCTGGTCGGCTCGGACCCTGCCGTACGCAGTAGCCGCCGCGAAGCGAGGCGGGCTCTGGCTCGCGGTCGGACTCAGCGCCCTGAGCGTGATCGCTCGTCTGTCGTGATGGGCCTGATCGCTCGCGGGATGCCGAGCGACGCCGAGAACTGGAAATAGGGCACGTCACTGTCCCGATAGCCGGGGCTGTGCGTGTCGTTCTGGAAGAGGTGATTCGTCCGACGGCCCCAGGTCAGGCTCAGTGCCGCGGGTCGACCCACCAGATCTCTCGTGACCCGCATGCCGAACTGGTAACTCACATCGTGCCGCCACCAATTCGGAAGGAATTGGCGGTAGAGGGCATCGTCGTTCCAGCGAGCCCGCTCGAGGGATCCTCGCAGGCCCCACACCGGTCCCTTACGCTCGAGCGCGACGAGCTGGCGCTGACCACCTGGCCCCAGCCCCGATCCCAACGGTTGTCCGAGGTGGGTCCATCCGTGGACCACGGTGGCGCTCGTGTACAGGTCAGGCGGGGTGATGCCCGCGCGCTGCAGCGGCTGATCGAGTCGAACGCCTTCCGCGGAGGCTCGCCACTCTGCCGCGGCGGTCATCGCGATGCGCTGATCGAAGCCAAGGCGGAAGGAAATCCCTTCGGTCGGATACCGCATCAGGTCTCCCCCCGACCGAATCGCCTGTTGCCGAATGACCTCGACCCAGGAAAACCCACGCGACTCGATCTCTCGCCAGAGGAAATCGATGGCGACGAAGTCGATCAGACTATCGGTGGGGGGGCGTCGGAAGACGAGGTCAGCAGCCTCGAGTCCGCGTCGCTCCGAGCGTCCATCCATGAGGGTGCGGCTCACGCCAAGATGCCAGCGGCGACCGCCCTGCTCGAGCCGAAGACCCGCGACCGACCGCCGGTCATTCGTAGGATCCTGATCGAAGAAGCGACTCTCGACCGCGACGCCGGAGAACCATCGAAGGGAGGTGGTCCCAAGGGGATGAGTCGTGGAGAGGTCCGCCTCGAGGCGAGGCAGTCCGGCGGTGCTAGTCCCGAGGATCAGGCTCTCTCCAGGGCCTGGCCCCCAGTGTGATTGCCTGGCGGTCGCTCCGACCCGCAGCCCACGCCATCCGAGCCAGATCCCACTTCCTCCAGGGTGCACGCGCGAAAGGGGAGCGACCCCATGTCGGCTCGGAAGATCCGCCGAGACGGGACCGTAGTACCAGGGCGACGAGAAGGACGACCGATCGGATGGCACCGGTGGGCCATAGATCCACATGCCATCGGTCGATCGGAACATGAAGAAGTCCGTATTGTCGCTCAGCGCGAGTTCTGGCGCGATCCGAACGGTGAGAACCTTCCATTCGAGATCGGCCGAGGCGCGGAGGTGCCAATTCGTTCCATTCCAGGCGAGCCCCGCCCCTTGGCCCCGCGTATCAGGAAGACCGCTGCGGTAGGTACCGCGCACCTCAAGACCGATGGGGCGATAGGCGGCGGGGGCATCGCAGCGGCGCGTGGAATCCGCCGGGGCAGGGGAAAACCAGCGCGCCTCGGGATCAAGCGATGCAGGGACGCCGAGTCGGATGCAGGCAGGTACGCTCGGCGTCTGACCAGTTAACGGAGTGGAGAACGTCACGCTCAACGCAAAGACGAACGAGTGCAACCAGTGGCGTGAGGCGCGCATGGGGACGAAGTTTCGACGATGGCACCTTTAAAGACAAGCGGTCGCAGAGGCCGCGTGTGCGCGATGGTATTCGTGGCGCTTCTCCTCTCCATTCCGTGGCGCGCCGACGCG
>JBEGVM010000189.1:0-7920 GCA_041178365.1 Gemmatimonadota bacterium
CCTCCCGCTGGTGCTGGCGCCGCCCCGGCGGGCGCACTCGCGCAGGCCGCGATGAGCTGTTTGATGGTCTCCGCCAACTCGGTGACCTTTGCATAGTTGACGGGAATGACCTGCGAGACCAGCGGCTCGACCGAAGTCCGATCCGCGATGTTCTTATAACTATCAATCGTGATGATCCCCGTGGAATCCTCCTCGGCGGAGAACCCGTTGGCCTGCAGGATCTTGCCCAGCGCGATGTCCCAGGGCTGGTTGGTGATCTCGGCGGTGATGGCACCGGTCACCGAGGGCCCGAAGACGAAGGTGCGCCCCGAATGCTCCGCAAAGGTCGCGATCACTTCATTGATCGGGGTGGCCACGAAGGTGACACTGATGCGGGACCGTGGCGGCTGGATGGACGTCTCCCCAGCAGCCGGCACCGCCAGCGATGCGCCCCCCCCTGCCACCGGTTCGACCGTCTCACGCTCGCCCGCCGATGTCACCGCCACCTCGCCACTCGACCAGGGGGAGAACTCCGACGGACCTGTGACACTGATCTGTAACTCGCCCGGACGACGGATCACCCCGTACTCCCGCGCCTCATCTAGGTCGAGGACGATGCGAACCACCTCAGGCTGATGCTGGGAGACCCGCACATTCGTGATGCCCCCACGCGACTGCCGGTCGTAGGTCGGCACCCGGAATTGGACGATGGCCCCACGCAGATCGAGCACGATCCGATGCGGCGTCTCCAGCGAGAAGTCCGTGACCTGTACCTCGCCCCGGACCGCAATCAACACGTCGGCGCGCCCAGTCGCTGGGACGATGCGCACCGCCGTCACGACGGCCGCCTCACCAAGTGTGCGGGCGGCGGCAGGGCGTGAGCTGGCAAGCATGAGCGCCACCACCACCACGGCCGTAGACCAGATGCGCCTCATGGGGTCTTCTCCTTCCGAGGATCCTTGAGCATCAACACCTCCTGTCGCGTATTGCCGAACTCATCGATGGCCAACGCGACTTCGTTGGCGCGGATCGCCGTGACGCGGATCCGACCGAACACCGATCCCACTTTGGCTCGGTACAGCTGATTCGTCGAGATATCCTTCAACATCGCCACCGACGCCGATTGCGACGCATCCACCAAGATCCCCGTCACGCGCAGATCGGCGAACAACGGACGGATCTCACCACTCGCGATCAGGGAGGCGAACGGGTCTCGGCGCCCTCGGCGCGCGTAGGCGAACTCCTCACGGAGCAGCGTGACACGCCCTGCGGAATCGGTCGGGAGCGCCGCGCCGGCGGTCGTCGCTGCCGATGGCGCCGCCCCCTGCGCGAGCACGGGTGACTCCCATCCCATGAGAACCATGCCTCCGAGCATCATGCCCCATCGCATGTGACTCATGGCGCTCCCCCCGTCCGCACCACATAGGTCTGTACATCAAAGGTCGCCACCAACATCTGCTCCCCCACCGGCGCCTCGCGCCGCCCTGGGGTCGTCGCTGGGGCCAATGTCACGTTGACCGGCACGATGATGCGCCGCAACGAAGCGATCGACGCGAGGACCTCGCCGATCTCATGATACGTTCCGCGAAGGGAGAGCCGGAAGCCATAGGTGTCGAACGTGGTCCCCGTGACCGTCTCGCTCGGCGCGAAATCTCCGAGCTCCAGATTGTTCTGCCGAGCGGCCGCCAGGATCTGATCCAAGAGCGCCGGCACCTCGTTCCCGGTGGGGATCAGCGACCGCATCACCCGAAGATTCTCGTCCAACGCCGACTTCTGTTGATCCAGCGAGTCCATCGACCCGCGGGCCAGGACCGCCTTCGCGCGCCCGTTGCTTGCCTCCAGCGTCTCGATGTGCGAGGTGACCGTCACCAACTCGGCCGCCTTCGGCTGGTACAGGAAATACCAGTAGGCGAACACCCCGGCGAAGGCGAGGATACTCACCAAGAGCATGGCTTGATCCCGCTGACTGGTCGGCCGAGTGATCATCGCTCCGGCCCCGCCAGCGTGAGAGGGGCCATCCGTAAGGTCGCCGGGTCAGGACGCTCGTAGCGAAGATCGAGCGTGAATTCGCTCACTTCTTTGCCTTCGACTTGGGTGACGGACGACGTCGCCAGACTCACCTCTGAGATGAACGGCGACGCCTCCAGCTGCTTCATGAAGACGGTAAGCGCCTGGATGTCGATCGTCACGCCGATCACCCGCACCGCCAGCGGTGCCACCGAATCCGCCGCAATCTGATCGGCCGATACCGTAGTCGTCGCCGACGACTGGGCGACCGACCGCAACCAGGTGTAGATCGGCAGGGCCCGGGCGATCTCATCGAGGAGATGTGGCCAGATGAAGCGCCGGCGATCGAGCGCCGAGATCGTCCCCATCTGCGCGAGGACCGAGTCACGCTGCGCCTCGGCCAGCCGCAAGCGCGTCACCACCGCATGGAAGCGCACACTATCCTGGACCGCCCGCGTCTCCTCCTCCCGGAGCGTCACCTCGGCGCTACGCTGCGAGGTCCAGAGTGACCCGCCGACCACGCCAGCGACGACGACGCTGAGCACCGCGATGGCCAGCCAGGGATCCTTGAACCGGTCGCCGACCCCTGCGAAGAGCGCCGCGACATCGATCTTGCGCCGGGCCGCCTTCGGCTTGGCCTTCGTCCCCGGGAGGAGATTGATCTCGATCATCGACATCCGTTCAGCCCTGCACTCGAAGGGCCAGACCGATCGCGAGCATGAAGAGGGGCGCACTCTCCTCCGCGTCCAACCCCTCGAACGCCCCATCGCGGACGAGAAGATTCGCGAGGGGGGTCGTCAGGACGATCGGCACGCGGAGCCGCGCCCCCATCGTGTCGAGGAGCCCAGGGGTGCGCGCGCCACCGCCACAGACATAGACGGACGAGACCTGCGCGAGCGAGCGCGAGGCCGAGGCGAGGAACGCCGCCGCACGCTCGATCCCCACGGCGATCTCCTCCCCACGTGCGACAAGGACGGTGTCGAGGGTGGTCGAGCGGTCCGGGGAACCCAAAATCGCCATCGCCTCCTCCGCACTCAGACCGAGATCGCGCTGCAGATCCTCACGAAACCGACGGGTCCCTACACCGAGATCGCGCGTGAGGACCGGCACCCCATCCTCCACGATGTTGATGTTCGTGATCTCATGCCCGACATTCACCAGCGCGACGACCCCAGACATCGCCTCGGGATGGCACCGCTCGAAGGCGTTGTGCAGGGCAAAGGAATCGACATCGACGATCGACGCAGAGAGCCCCGCCTCTTCAAGGGCCCGGAGCTTCGCCTCGACGAGTTCACGCTTCGCCGCCACCAAGAGCACCTGCATCTGCTCATCGGTCGACTCGGGATCCAGGATCTGGAAATCGAGCTCGACGGAGTCCATGTCGAATGGGACATGTTGCTCCGCCTCCCACCGCATCAGCTCCTGGGCCTGCGATGCCTTCACCCGGTCGATCGTGATCTTCTTGACGATCACATCGCGCCCCCCGACCGCGGTCGCCACGGCGGCCGGCTGGACCTCCGCGGCGCTGAGGCACGCGCGAATCGCATCGGAGACGATCGCCGGGTCCATCACCTCCCCCTCCACGATCGCGTCCGCGATGAGGGGGGTCATGGCGACCCGGACCAATTCAGGCGCGGCCCCGCTGTGGTCGATGACGGCCACTTTGACGAGCCCCGACCCGATGTCGAGTCCTACGGCTGTCTTCTTTTTGCGGGAAAAAAAGGCCATGATGGGACCTGAGGGGACTGCACCGCTGTAACCGGTGAAAAATGCCCCTCGGAGGGGGATGGGTCAATGCAGGGCGGCACTCTATGGTAGGGCACCCCCACTGGAGCTATACGAATTGACAGGGGAGAGGTCACATCTTCCCCTATCATCCCCCTCACTCCCCTGGGCGGGGGAACAGCGCCCCGGACGCCAGCGGTCTGAGCCGCGACCCAACACACCGCACCCCGTGTTCCGAGCGCTCGAGGGAGTCGGGGGTCAACCAGAAAATGGCTCGGGCGCGCCCATCGCTCGGATCGACCGCATCCACCTCGGTGAGAATGATCCCGTTCCCGATATGCCGCCATCGGATTTCCACATGACCGCCCGGCTTCGTCGCCCGCATCTCACGAAAGGGGATCAGAGGAGCGGCGAGGCAGAGGAGTGGGAGGTTGAGAGGGTTCATGGCTCGCTCGATCCCCTCCAGCAGCGACACTCGCATCTGCAGCGCCTCCTGTGCCAGCCGGGCACGACGCACCGGGCCCGCTACCTGCACCAAGGCCATCGCCCCGTATGCCGACAGGAGCACGACGACCAGCAGCACCTGGAGCAGGACGAATCCCGTTTTAGAACCGCGCGCCGAGTGCAGGAATCACCCCAGAATGGAGGGTTGCCGAGCCAGGAACTCGCACCGCGATGGTGATCGGCTCCCGCCGATCAGTCAGCATGAACCGAAGCCCAGAGTCCCTCGGGGATCGAACTGGTCCCACGATCGGCTGGGCAGGACCACACCGGGCATCGACACAGGAGCGCAGTCCGACCATCCAACCCGACGTGCCGGCATGGTAGACCACGACACGCACCTCGCGGTACAGCTCGACCGGTGCGCCACTAGCCGGACCACCCAGAGACTGACCGTGGGACAGACGCAGTACCCCCGTCCCACGATCCAACACCGGGACAAAGGCACTGGTAGGACCACACCCCTCCAGTGCAGATGGCATCGTGACGTCGAGCACCCGGACCGACTCCCAGGTCGCGGTATCGACTCCATCCGATGATGTCACGTACACGGAGAGCTGGTCCCCTGGAAGCGGCGCATCCGCGATGAGGGTCATCGCGGCTAACGCCCCAGGGACAGTAGGCGCGAGCGTCGTGGCCGAGGGCGCACCATGACACGCAACCCCCACTCCAATGCGTAAATCGCCGTGAAGCGCGGTATCGCCAAGGATCACGGGATAGCGCAGGTGCTGCCCCAGCGCCTCGAGCACGGCGACCACCTCCGCCGCGAGTCGCTCCTCACCCTCTCGCCGAACAATCCGGTCGGTGACACGGCCCGCCTGAATCAACCCCGCAAACGCGGTGCCGGCGATGACGCTCGCCATGGCCATGGCGACCAGCAGCTCCACCAGCGTCACCCCCCGAGCGGCGGTCAGGCGCATCGACGCCAGACCGCGAGAGGGACCGCATGAGGTGCTGGGGGCGCGATGACCTCCACCGATCCAATCAGGGATGCGCCTGAATCCTCAACGACGATCGCCCATTGCTCGCGGATTCCACCCACGCGATTCCGAGCCCACGCGGAGTCCCGGATCGGGCAGGGCGCCGACACGAAGGCCGTGAGATGGGCGGACGCCACGCGCGTCACATCCAGCTTCATGCTTGCGTTCCGCTCCACCCGCAATGCCGTCAACAGAACGGCTGAGGTTGCTGACACCCCGATCGTCAATATGACGAGCGCGATGAGGCATTCAATCAGAGAGAGGCCAGCGCGCGTCGCGTGCATGACCGAAAGTGCTTGGCGCACCGGCGATTCGCCTCATCCAATCATCGCACGTCGTACCGTAACGAACAAATCGGGCCGAGCTCAAGAGAGCTCGGCCCGATCAACCTCCTCTAGCAAACTTCTCAGCCGATCAGAGACAGACCGGCGCGCCGCTGCTGTCCGCTTGAACCGTAGAATTCACGGTCATCGTGCACGTCACCGTCACACCAGCCACCAGCCCCGCCGTGGCCGTATAGACCTGACCGACCGGCGCACCGAGCGTGATCGTGATGTTTGCCGAAGGCTGGAAATACGTCGGGGAGACGGACGCGAGGTTCGTTCCATACGACCCAAGCGAGGCGAAGCGCGTCTCCTGCGACGTTGCCAGGTTCCGCAGATCAGACTTCATCGCAGAAATCTGCGCGGAGGTCTTGGTGTTCCCGAACTTCGGGATAGCGATTGACGCCAAGATCCCGATGATGACGACCACAATCAGCAGCTCAATGAGGGTGAAGCCCTTCTTTGCAGTTCGAGCGACCATCAGAATCTCCTGAAGAAGGAAGTTGGAACAGACGATGGAAATTGCAGCCACCTGCTACCTACCAAGAATAATACGAACAGGCCCCAATGGACGCAACTAACGGAGGGCCTCAGAGCGCCCCCCGAAGATCAGCCCGAGCCCTCCTCCTGAGGGGACAGGAGCGATGGAGACCTTCACATCATCGCCGGTCCGGTCATAGGGCTTCCCCAACCGCACCCAAATATTCCGCGCATCAATGGAGTCATACGACGCCAGCAGGGAATCCCCGACCAACGCCAGCTGCCGGAACGCGGGGTGCGTGAACCCGCGCGCCAAGGCGCCCCTGACCTGGAGGCGTGCCTCTGAAAACCGCCGGGCCTCCAACAGACAGATCGTCCGCGTCACCTGGAGCGGCTGAACCCACCGGAATTTGGTCACCAGAGAGTCCGCCAGCGGGAGCGCTCGATGGCACTGGCCCCGGCGCTGCAGCGCATCAGCGAGGAGGTACCCGTATCCGTCGTGCAAGGCGTACGCCGTCGCTAGGTGAAACTCCGCCCGATCCCACTCGCCGAACCCGAAGAACAACTGTCCGATGACCGCATGGCCCCGCCCGTTCTCTGGCGAGTCCACGACCATCGTCGTGAAGACCGAGAGCGAATCGGCCCACGAGGTCTGGCGTTGGGCACTCCGTACCACCCCAGCCATCAGGAGGATCCCGACGAGCAGCCCGGCCAGACGACGGACCACACTCCCCTCGACAGCCAATCGCTGCACGAGGGCTGTCGCAAGGAAGCCAACAGAAAGAGACGGAAGGAACAAGGTGCGCTCAGCGATGAGCACACCGGTCGGAAACAGCAGATTCGAGGTGGTCAGGTGGGCGACCGGGAAGGTCAACACACCGATCAGCACCGCCGCATGCCTCCGAGACCATGCCCACCACACCCCCCAGCCCCACCCCGCGAGCAGGAGCAGCGCGACCGCATGGACCGGACCGAGCGATGTCCGCACCGGGAATTGTGGAGGGGCGTAATCGGCGTAGAGACGCGCCGGCCAGACCATCACACGGAGCAGGTCTGGCCAGAGGGAGGTGGCGGCCAGGATTCGCTGGAGATGCGAGAGCCCCCAGAAGGAGAAGTGAGGGCTCCCCTGGAGATTCCCAAGCACGATGAAGCGAAGCAGGAGGAAGGCGATAGCCTCCCAGAGGAGCACGCGCGCTAAGAGCCATGCGCGCGTGGCGCCAATGCCGTCGAGCGCCACCCCGCGCCGACGCAAGGCGACCTCCGCCACGAGGAGCAGCCCAGGGAAGACGATCGCGTGCTCCTTTGAGAGCAGGCCGACCGCATAGAGCGTCCCGACGAGAGCGATGGCCTTGGGCGTGAGCGTCCCATGCTGACGCGCTCGCACGTACACCAGCAGGGCCCCCAGCGTGGTCGCCCCCACCATCAGCTCTGCTTGACCGACCACATTGCCCACGGACTCGACATGGACCGGGTGGACCGCCCAGAGCGCAGCGCCCGCCACGGCGGCACGAGTCGTCGCAAACCGTCGCAGGAGGGCGAGCAGTAGCACGGCCCCGACGACGTAGAGCCCGATACTGACGGCGTGAAAGACCATCGGATTACCGCCACCGATCGCCCACTGTACTCCGAACGAGACGAGTACCAGAGGCCGATACAGATCCCGCGCGAAGGCCTCGATCAGCCAATACGGTTCACCGAACAGCCTCCACAGGTTCTTCCACTCCTTGATGCGAGGGTTGTCGAGGACAATCGCCACATCATCATACGCGAACCCATTCGTGATACTCGTGATCGACGACGCCAACGCGAGCAGCGCCACCAGCACCGCCGCCCCACGCCAATCATCCAGCCACCGCCTGGCCAGCCGCTCACCGAGCGGCAGATTATCCTGAGGCACGTGCAACGTCTCCATAGCCACCAAATCT
>JBEGVM010000190.1:0-3842 GCA_041178365.1 Gemmatimonadota bacterium
CGGTCGTCCACTTCACCGCCACTCGGCCCATGGCATCCGTCACCACGCTCGTCGGGCTCACGCTCCCCCCGCCCGATGGGACCGTGAAGGTGACCGTCTGGCCCGCCACCCCCTGGGCGAAGCGATTCACCACGCGGAAGACGAGGGAGTCCTTGAGCGCTGCCCCTGCCACCGCCGATTGGAAGTCCCCACTGATGATCTGGATCCCCGTCGCCGGCGCCGGTGTCACGGCGAATGAATCGGAGAGCGCCACCACTGACGTGCCCGTCACCTGCGTCTTGAGGCGGTACCCGCTCCCCGCGCGGTCGACCGAGAGGCCGCGGAACTCCGCGATCCCACCATTGAACGAGATGCCGCTCCCGTTGTTGAGGAGCACAGCACCGGCGGTACCGCCGTTCAGACCGAGCGTCGCAGCGCCCGCATAATCGGTGATTGGCACACCGAGCCCGTTCAGCACGCGCACGCGGATCCATGGGAGGGTGTCCCCGGCGGCGATCGCGGTCGGCTGCGTGAGGAACTCGACCGCAGTTGGCGCCGCTGAACCCTGCCGGTTGACCGCCGTGCCACTGATCGAACCGCCGAGGACGGTCGCCGTGAGCGTCACATCGCCCGCCGTGCTCCCAGCCGTCCACGTCACGCTCACCTGCCCCAGCGCGTCGCTGGTGTCCTGCGCCTGGCTGAGGGTCCCTCCGCCAGTCGCCGCGAAATTCACGATCACGTCGCGGATCGCCTCGCCCTTGAGCCCGCGAACCTGGAAGATGATCGGCGTCGCGAACGCGGTGCCGAAGGTCGTCTGTTGACCCCCGCCCGAGAGCAGGGCCACCGCGCCCACCGGCCGCGGCGTCACGGCGAAGGGGGTGCTGGTGACCGCAGGGACGGCGAGGGTGCTGTCGAGCGAAGCGATGAGGGAGTAATTCGTCCCGTCGCGATCCACCGTGAGATCGGTGAACTGAGCGACGCCGCGGACCGCGTTCACTTTGGTCGTCCCGGTGAGGATCGCGCCGGGGCGTCCCCCCGTGAGTGCGAGTCGCACCGGACCGGTGAAGGCGCGCACGGTGTCTTGGATCGCGTCGAACACCACGACGGAGACGGGTGAGAGCGTATCTTGCGCGACCACATTCGTCGGTTGGGCGATGAAGCGGAGCGAGGTAGGCCCCGCGTTGAGCTGCACCCCTGTCATCGTCGCGGTGAGCGTGCCGCCGCTGAGGCGCGCCAAGAGTTCCCCGGTCCCCACCGAGTCGCCCGCCGTCCAGACCACGCTCGCGACACCGGCATTGTCGGTCGTGTCCTTCGCCTGACTGACTGATCCCTTGCCGCGCGTCACGACGAAGTCGACGATCGTCCCCGCCACTGGGAGTCCATCCGCCGCCGTCACCTTCACGGCGGCGGGCTTTGGGAATGCCTCGCGCTGCCGTACCTGCTGCCCCGTCGCCTCAGGGAGGAAGGCGATCGCGGTCGGGATGGGGAGGACGAGGACCAGCGCCGTGTCCGCTTGTCCGGTCAACGTCTGCGCGATGATCCTGGTCTGGCCCCGGATCCCTTGGAACGCGACCGTCCCATTCGTGAGCCCCACCGTCGCCATCATCGTGTCGAGCGAGCTATACGCGATCGGCACATTGCTCAGCACCGTGCCCTGCGCGTCACGCACCGTCGCGGTGAGGGTCTTGGTCTCGCTGCGTCGCCCGCTCACCGTATCAGCCGAGAGGGTGAGTGAAGCGGCGGTGGACCCCGGCCCCGTATAGGTGATGGGGATCGCCGGCGGCTCCGCCGGGGCCGCCCCGAGCGGGCGGGCCTGAACGGCGATCGGTCCCCCCTTGAAGACGGTGTCGCCTGCCGCGTTCACAAAGCGGAGCGATGCGTTGAAGGTCTCTCCGTCCGCCGGCGCATTGCTGCTCAGCGCCACCGGGATCGTGAGCGAGATGCTCTGCGAGTCCGCGGGGAACTCCACCACCCGATTCACCGCGGTGTCGACGTTCGCGCGAAGCAGGACGATACGCACGCGGACGAAGTCGACGAGCCCCGAGACGGAGACCGGCGCGCTCTGGCCTGAGAGCCGTAGCTTGCTGAAGGTCGGACGCAAGGCGACCGACCCCGCGATCCCTCTTTCCGCCGGGCCGGTGATCTCTCGGCCGCAGCTCAAGGCACTCGCGAGCACGATGCCGAGCACGAGCGCGGAGAGACGAGTGAACGGACGGCGGGAGAACGGCGCGGACATGCGGGGCAGATGGGGAGGGCGAGAGCCTCGGGCGGCTCGTGGGTGAGCCCCCCCTGTCAATAGATGCACTAGCATGCCGCCCGATTAGCGTTCTAGCAATAGCATCGCCCCAGCTCCCCCCTCACGACCCCATCCCTCGGCCCCGTGCGCCCCCGCACCCTCCTCGGCCTCCTCCTCCCCCTCGCCTGCGCCGCCCTCTTCGCGCGGCTCGGGGTCTGGCAGCTCGCCCGCCACCAGGAGCGCGCCGCCTTCAACGTTGGCCTCGCCGAGCGCCTCACTGCCGCCCCCACCTCCCTCGACGAGGTCCCACGCGACTCCGCCTCCCTCCGCTGGCGCCGCGTCACCGTGACGGGCCGGTTCCGGTACGACCGCGAGCAGATCCTTGCGAGCCGCGCGAGCGAGGGCTCTCCGGGGGTGCACCTCCTCACGCCGTTCCTGCGAGAGGGGAGCGATACCGTTGTCGCGGTACTCCGCGGCTGGGTCTACTCCGCCGATGCGAGCACTGTGGATCGGGCGCCATGGCAGGAGGGAGATACGACCCTGACCCTCACCGGCTATCTGATCCCCCTCGCCGATTCAGGCGCCACACCGCCAGGAGATCCCGCGCGCGCCCTCCGCGCCGTGCACCGAGCGGCGCTCGAGTCGCGCATCGGGGCGCCAGTCCTCCCCCTGCAGCTGGTGATGACCTCGGACTCCGCCGCTCGCGCCGAGGGAGTGCCCAAGCGTCTTCCCCTTCCGACGATCGATGCGGGTCCGCACCGCTCGTATGCCGCGCAGTGGTTCAGCTTCGCCGCGATCGCCATCGCTGGCGGCCTGCTCCTCTTCCGTCGGAATCGTGCCGCTGATGTGGCAGCCGATGCGGCAGCTGATGCGGCTGCGCGCTAGGCGACGCGGTCGCGCTTGAACTGGAGCACGGCGACCGCGCTGACGATCAGTGCACCGCCCACCAACGTCGGTGGCGTGAGCCCCTGACCGAGCGCCACCGCGGCGAGCAGCGCTGTCAGAAAGGGCTCGATCGTGGAGATGATCGCCGTGCGCACCGGCCCCAACCGCACGAGCCCCATCAAGAAGAACACACTCGGCAACACCGTGCTCACGAGCGCGAGGATCGCGAGGATCCCCCACGCCTCGCCACCGAGACGCCAGGTGAACTCGCGTTGCGCCACGCTGAGCACCAAGAACACCAGCGCTGCACCGATCTTCGAGTAGGCGGAGGTCGGGGCCACCGGGTGATCCTTCTGCAGCGTGCGCATCATCGGGATGTAGGCGCCGTAGAGGATCGCCGCCCCGAGCGCGAGCGCCACGCCGCGCCAGTCGAGTGAGCTGCGCGCGACGAGCGCCGGGACCCCGACCATCACCGCGATCCCGCCAAACGAGAGCGCCAGCGCCCCCGCCCGTCTCGCATCAAGCCGCTCCGCGCCGCGTACCACCTGCGCCACCGCGACCCAGGCGGGATACGTGTAGAACAGGAAGGCCAGCGTCGCCGCTGGGATGAAGGCGAGCGAGGAGAGGGCGAGGAAGACCACCAGCGCCTGCCCCCCACCGCCCAGCACCACGAAGCGCAACATCTCATTCGATGGGATTCGCTTGTACCGATGCGTCCCGACCCAGAGCGTGAGCACCACCG
>JBEGVM010000191.1:0-2919 GCA_041178365.1 Gemmatimonadota bacterium
TCCATCGCTGCTCGGTCTCGACCTCTGGGTCGCGGTCTTCCGCGGCGAGGCGCCGCCGCTCGCCCCGGGGACGCTCGTCCAGTTCGGCCTCCTCGGCCTGCTCTACGCCTACAAGCACCCTGCCCTCTCCTCCACCAAGGACACCTGAGATGCCCTCGCTCCGCTCGCGCGCGCTGGTCGCGCTCACCGCGCTCGCCCTCCTCGCCGCGCCCTCGTTCGCGCAGGTCGGCAAGTCGGTCACCGTCAAGGACGCCAACACCACGGCCGAGGCGGAGATCGCCACGATGCCGCACATGACCGCGGCGCTGGCGAAGGACCTCGTCGCCGCGCGCCCCTTCGCCAACGCGACCGCGTACGACGCCTTCCTCGCACCGAAGCTCACGAAGGAGCAGCGCACGGAGCTGTACGCGCGCCTCTGGGTCCACATCGACCTCAACTCCGCGAGCCGCGAGGAGATCGCGCTGATCCCGGGCATGGGCCCGCGCATGACGCGCGAGTTCCTCGAGTACCGCCCCTACGCGAGCATGGCCGTCTTCCGCCGCGAGATCGGCAAGTACGTCCCCGCCGAGGAGGTGGCGCGGCTCGAGCAGTACACCTTCGTCCCGATGGACCCGACCACCGCGAGCGACGACGATCTGAAGACGATCCCGAACTTCGGCCCCCGCATGCTCCGCGAGTTCAAGGAGTACCGCCCCTGGACGGGCCCGGACCACTTCCGTCGCGAGATCGGCAAGTACGTGAACGCGAAGGAAGTCGCCCGCCTGGAGCGCTTCCTGAAGTTCTAAGGCGCGTCTGCAGGGAGCGGTCGCCGTTCCGGCCCCCGCCCCCCGCACCAAGGATCAATGAGGAAGGGGGCCGATGCGGAGTATCCCCGCATCCGGCCCCCATTCCGTACCCCGTACCGCCCGTGCACCCCGCACCGCCGTTCCCTCCGCATCACCCCGGCGGCGCACACAAATGCGCCAACGCCACCCCCGAGAAGTTGGACGCGAACACCGGCCCGAACCCCGGCTGCCGTGGCGTTCGCTTCTCGTAGATCCGCCCCGCCCGCTCGTCGTGCCAGATGATGTTCTCCTTCACCGCGATCGTCTTCCGCGCGCAGTTGAACATCGCCACCGCCCGCGACCCCGTGATGGGTCCCTTGGGCGTGTCGACCGCCTTGGAGTAGACCACCCGCACCGTCGCCGTGATGATCGAATCCCGCTTGGACACGCTCGCGGGATCGATGAACACCGCGTTGCCCGTGGAGGTCTTGCCGATCTCCCGCCACCGCTGCGCCTGCGCGGGGAGGGCGAGCAGCAGCATGAGGGCACACGCCCGAAGGATCGAGGGCATACGTCGCATCGTCAGAGGGTGAGCGTCAGATCTCGATGAGTCGCACCACGCGGTGCGCGCAGGTGCCGCACTTCCCGATGAGCGCGAGTTCCTTGCCGCGGATCTCGCCTTCGGTGAGTTCGAAGTGGCGCGTCGTGAGGCAGTGCGCGCAGAACCCGCTGTCGAGCAGTCGAGCCCGCGTGGCTTCGGGGACCTGGTCCCAGATGGCCTGGAAATCCGCGGTGAACATGCTGGCTCCGTGTTGGGGACCCTACCCCGCTAGGATGCCTGTGCGGGGACGGCGGCGCTAGTCCGGTGATGCCGGGTCGTGTGGACCGCGAGCAGCCCGGCGAGGGCGAAGAGCGCCGACGCGATGAGGAACGGCAGCCCGGGCAGGTGCCAGCGCGCGCCATCGCGGATGGCCCACGCGAACGAGGCCGTGAAGAGCGTCGGCCCGAGCATCCCCGCGATCCCCATCAGGCTGCTGTTGGCCCCCTGCACCCGTCCCTGCTCCGACGGCCCCACGCGCTGCGAGATGAGCCCGAGCAGGGACGGATTGAAGAACCCTGCCGGCGCGTAGAGCGCGGCGCCGATCCAGAAGACCGCGGCCGTGCCCGCGATCCCGTAGGTGAGGAAGCCGAGCGTGCCGAAGGTCGCGCCGATCATCAGCGCGCGCCGCTCGCCGAGCCGCTTCACGAAGGGGCGCACCAGGCCACCCTGCACCATCACGTTCGCCACGCCCACCAGCGCGAGCGCGTAGCCGACCTGCTTCGCCTCCCACTGCAGGACATGCCCCGCCCACAGCACGAAGACGCTCGGGAAGACCGTATGCCCCAGGCTGTAGAGGAAGCTCGTCGAGGCGAGCCCGAGGAGTTCGGGATGGCCCTTGAGCAGGTCGAGCGAGCCGATCGGATTGGCGCGCGCGAACTTGAACGGGGCGCGCTTCTCGGGCGGCAGCGACTCGGGGAGGACGAAGTAGCCGTAGAGCGCGTTGACGAGTGCGAGCCCGCCGGCCACGAAGAAGGGCAACCGGGGATTCGTCGCGCCGAGGATGCCGCCCACCGCCGGTCCCACGATGAAGCCGAAGCCCCAGGCCGCCCCGACCAGGCCGAAGGCGCCGGCCCGCTTCTCGGGCGGTGTCACGTCGGCGATGTAGGCCGTGGCCGTGGAGAAGCCGGCCGCCGTCATCCCGCTGAGCACGCGCCCGATGAAGAGCCAGGTGAGGCTCGGCGCGAGCGCCATGAGCAGGTAGTCGAGTCCGAGCCCGAAGATCGAGAGGAGGAGCACCGGCCGGCGACCGAACCGATCCGAGAGTGCACCGAGGAAGGGCGAGCAGAGGAACTGCATCCCCGCCCAGGTCGTCCCGAAGATCCCGTACCACTGCGCGGCGCGCGCCGTGTCACCGTCCAGGAAGCCCTTGATGAGCTGCGGCAGCACCGGGATGACGATCCCGAAGGCCACGATGTCGAGGACCAGCGAGACGAAGATGAACGCGAGGGCGGCGCGACGTGGCACTGAGGATCGGCGCTGGGGTAACATGAAGGGAGTGACGGCGTCCAATATGCACACGAAACACGGAGCATGAATGTCCAGACCGACCGACCC
>JBEGVM010000192.1:0-10702 GCA_041178365.1 Gemmatimonadota bacterium
GAACGTCAGATGGAGACCGTCGAGGCCGACGGCGCCTATTTCCGGAGCCGGCAGGGACAGCTGCAGGAGATGCCTGAGGAGCTCGCCGCGCGCGAGGAGCGCCGGCGCAGCGTGCGCGAGCAGGTCGAGGCCGCTGACGAACGGCTGGCCCAGCTCGACGGGATCATCGACCGGCTCGACATCGTGATCCGAGATGTCCACGAGGGATCGGTGCGCCGTACCACCTTGGCACAACGGCGGGCGGCCACCGCCGACCGGCTCGTGGCCCTTGGGCCGCCCTCCGCCGATGATGCTGCGCTGCGGGCACGCCACGAGAGCTGTGCCGCCGCGTTCGCCGAGGCGAGCACCCGGGCGGCCGGCGCGCAGGCGACCCTCGAGATGGCGCGGGCGGCGGCGGAACGAGCGCGGACGGAACGGAGGCAGGTCGCGGAGCGGCACGCCCGCGTCGACGGCCTCGACCAGGAGCGGCTCCTGCACGATGAGTTACACCGCACCTATTCGGATCTGCGGACCGATCTCAATTATGCGCTGCGCCCCGAACTCTCCGAGATCGCCTCACGGCTCCTGAGCGAGTTGACGGATGCGCGGTACACCGAGCTCGAGCTCGATGATCGCTACCGACTCGTGGTCCTCGAGGAGGGGATCCCGAAGCCGGTGATCTCCGGTGGGGAGGAGGATGTCGCGAATCTCGTGTTACGCCTCGCCATCTCGCAGATGATCGCGGAGCGCGCAGGGCAGGCATTCTCACTCCTCATCCTCGACGAGATCTTCGGGTCGCTCGATGCCCAGCGTCGTGATGCCGTCCTCGCCCTCCTCCGCGGCCTGCAGTCGCGCTTCGAGCAGGTGATCGTGATCAGTCACATCGACGACGTCCGGGATGGATTGGATCAGGTCTTTCTGGTGGGGTTCGATGCCGAGACCGGGGCGGCGGTCGTCTCCGCGTCCGAGGGACCGCGGCCGGGGTCCCTGCCGCTCGCTGCGGTGGTCGCGTGACGACGCCACGCGTGCGGCTCAGTGGTCCCGAGCCGATGATGGTCGAGGAGATCCCCGCGCTCAATCTCCTCTTCAGCGATGCGTTCAGTGAGCGGTATCGTCGCGATGGGATGACCGGGGTGCGCGTGCCACCGCTCAATCCGGTGCTCTGGCGCTTTGCGATCGAGGCCGCGGGGGCGGGGGCCCTCTGTTGGCGCGATACGTCGGGACGACTCGCGGCCTTCAACCTGGCCCATGTCTCTGGGAGCGAGGGGTGGATGGGTCCGCTCGTCGTGCGAGAGGACCTGCAGGGCCATGGGGCGGGGCGGGAGATCGTCACGGCCGGGATCCGACGGCTGCTGGATGCCGGCTGCCGCACGATCGGCCTCGAGACGATGCCGCGCACGATGGACAACATCGGCTTCTACGCGCGCCTCGGGTTCGTCCCCGCGCATCTGACCATCACCGTGACCGTCGATGCGGGATCGGCGGCCGGGCCGGTGCCGGAACGGCTGAGTGCCCATCATGGGGCCGCTCGCCTCCGCGTGATGGAGGCGATCGCACAACTCACCGCCCAGGTGCGGGCGGCCGTGGACTATCGCCATGAGATCGAGGGGACCCTGCGCCATGGGGTCGGCGATGTCGTGCTCCATCGCGATCACGCAGGAGGCCTGGTCGGCTTCGCGCTGGTGCACGATGTCCCACTCGTCGAAGGGCGTGTGCTCGAGGAGCTGCGGGTCCTCAAGCTCGTCGTCGCCGAGGGGGAGGTGCTGCCGGCGCTGGTCGACCGGTTGGGCGTCGCCGCCCGGCAGGCGGGGGCCGCCCGGGTCGCCGTGCGTGTGCAAGGGGCCTATCCCGATCTCCTGCGGCAGTTCGTGGCGACGGGGGCGCGGGTCCGGTGGACCGACCTGCGGATGACGCTCGCGGGCTACGCCGAGCCCGCGCCTGGGCGTGGGATCCTGCTCTCCAATTGGGAGCTCTGACTCAGCGCGGCGGGGGCCGCGAGCCGGTCCGCGCGCGCTCGGCCCGCTTCACGGCGCCCCACACGAGGAGGAACACGCCGAGGGTCAGGAAGGCGTGGATGATGCCCGGGGCATCGAGGGCGAAGGTCGCGATCGCCCAGAAGACGAGCATCACGACGCCGATGAGGGTCAGGAGATCCATGACGGGGGAATCAACCTGCATTGACGGTCCGCTGTCCAGTCTCCTAGCTTTGACGGAGAAGATGACGGGACGGAGAGAATTCACTTTTTGAGCCGATAAGTCCTCCGAAGCGGATCCAACATCTCTGCCGACGCCATGCCCGGATGCCGGGAAGACGGACGTAGGGTGAGGGCCTCATGCATTCGACAGGGCTTCAAAAACCTCTCTTCGCTCCCACCTCTGCCGGGGCCTCGTTCCAGTGGGACGGGGCCCCGGCGCCTTTCGCCCCCCGGAACCTCGATGCCGCATCGGGGATTCATCTGGTATGGGGGCGTGCACCCCGTTCCCCTCTCGCCCGATCCTCCGCTCATGCCAGTCGTCCAGATCACCCGCATCGTCCGGTTCAATGCCGCCCACCGTGTGTTCAACCCCGCGCTCAGCGACGAGGAGAACCAGCGGCTCTTCGGCAAGTGCAACAACCCGAACTGGCATGGCCACAACTACACGCTCGAGGTGACGGTGGAGGGGGAGATCGATCCCATCACCGGCTTCGTGGTGAACCTGCGCGACGTCAAGCAGGTGGTGGAGCGCGAGATCGTCGAGCATGTCGATCACAAGAACCTGAACCTCGAGGTCCCCTTCATGTCGGGGATCATCCCGAGCACGGAGAACTTCGTGCTCGCCATCTGGCGCGTCCTCGCGCCTGCCGTCGCCCCCGCGCGGCTCGCACGCCTCACGCTCTGGGAGACGGAGAATCAGTATGTCGAATACGACGGTCGGTAAGACGATGCCCCCCACCACCAAGCCCATCACCGGGTCGGACCAGTTCGAGGCCGCGCCGCCGATGCATGCGGACCGGATGGTGGAGTTCCAGGGGATCATCCGGCGCGAGCTCGAGCTCGTCGGCGAGGACCCCGCGCGGGAGGGGCTCCTCAAGACGCCGGAGCGCGTCGCGAAGGCGATGTCGTGGCTGACCCGTGGCTACGCCATGGATGTCGCGGATGTCGTCGGCGATGCCGTCTTCGCGGAGGAGCATGCCTCCATGGTCATGGTGCGCGACATCGAGTTCTACTCGCTCTGTGAGCACCACATGTTGCCGTTCTTCGGGAAGGCGCACATCGCATATATCCCGAACGGGCGGATCGTGGGGCTCTCCAAGCTCCCGCGCATCGTCGAGGTCTTCGCGCGGCGGTTGCAGGTGCAGGAGCGTCTCACGCAGCAGGTGGCCGAGGCGATCGAAGAGGTCCTCAAGCCCGAGGGGGTCGGGGTCGTGATGGAGGCGTCACACCTCTGCATGATGATGCGCGGGGTGGAGAAGCAGGCGTCGAGCACCATCACCTCCGCGCTCCGTGGGAGCTTCAAGGACGACGCCAAGACGCGCGACGAGTTCCTCCGACTCGCCTACGCGCACACGTCATCGCGATGAGCCGTCCACTCGCGGGGCGCACCGCGCTCGTCACCGGGGCCTCGCGTGGGATCGGCGAGGCCACGGCCCGCGCCCTCGCCGCGTTGGGCGCGCGGGTGCTGCTCGTCGCGCGTGATGCGGAGCGGCTGGCGCGCCTCGCACAGGACCTCGGGCATGGCGCCCTCCCACTGGCGACCGATCTCACCGCACCCGGGGCGACGGAGCAGTTGGCCGCCCGCGTCCTCACCGCCCTCGATGGGGCGCCGGACATCGTGGTGCATGCGGCGGGGAGCTTCCCCCTCGCCGCCGTGGACGCGACCACCGATGCGGAGGTGGAACTCGCCCTCGCGCTCAATGTCGCCGCGCCGATGCGTCTCACGCGCGACCTCCTCGGGGCGATGCGCGCCCGCGGGTCGGGGGATGTGGTGATGATCGGTTCGGTCGCTGATCGCACCGTCTTCCCCGGGAATGCGACGTACGCCGCCTCCAAACATGCGGTGCGCGCCCTGCATGAGACGCTGCGCATGGAGACGCGTGGGACGGGGGTGCGGGCCACACTTGTCTCTCCCGCCGCGACCGATACCGCGCTCTGGGATCCGCACGATCCCGATGCGGCGCCGCATCTCCCCTCACGGGCGGAGATGTTACGCGCCGCTGATGTGGCGGAGGCTGTCGCCTGGGCGGTGACGCGTCCGGCGCAGATCGACATCGAGGAGATCCGGCTCGCGCGCAGTTAGCGCCTGAGGCCTGACCCGCACGTCCCCCCCCATGCGGCTCGAACTCGCGGAACGACTCCAGTGCCCGGGTGACCACCGGCCGACGCCCCTTGTGGTCGTCGCCGCGGAGGTCGTCGATCGGGATCTGCGTCGTGGGACGGCGGGGTGCATGACCTGCCGATACGAGGCCCGCGTTCGTGACGGGGACCTCTGGTGCACCGCCGCGAATGATCCGCGCGCGGCATCGCCGAGCGCGGCGCCCTCACCCGAGGATCTCGATCGCCTGCAAGCGCTCCTCGGGCTCGCCGAATCCGGGGGTGCGGTGCTCCTGGGCGGGCGGTATGCGGCCTACGCGGCAGGGCTGCAGGCGCGGCTCGATCTGATGGTCGTGGTCATGGATCCCGAGGATGCGACCCTCACGTCCGCGCCACGTGTCATCGGGCTCGCCGATGTGGTGCCCTTCACGGAGGGGACCTTCCGTGCGGCCGCGCTCGATGATCCGCGTCTCCTGCCGGCGGCAGTGCGCGTCGTCCGCGCTGGTGGTCGCCTCGTGGCGCCGCTCACCTGCCCCCGCCCCTCGTCCATTGCCCTGCTCGCCTCAGATGCGATCGAGTGGGTGGGGGAGCGGGGCATCGTACCCACCGTGGTCCCCCTCCAGCGGTCCGCTCCCTCGCGCCCGGAGGCGTGAGGGATCAACTCTTCGGTGCGACGCGTACCCAGAAGCGGATCGGACTCCCCGCGACCGGGCGTCCATGACGTCGCACCTCCGCGACCACTTCGAAGCTGTCCGTCGCGATCGGCAAGCGGTTGGAAAAGACGCGGAGCCGCCGGATCGACGTCCCGGCACTCGAGGTGGTATCGACGACCCCACGACGCCCCGCGCTGCTCTGCAGCACGGCGAGCGTCGTATCGCTCGCGGACACCGTGTCACCGCGGTAGACCAGGCGCCAGCGCACCGGCCACCCGATGACGCTCCCCGGAGTGGTCGCGGGCCCAGACAGATTCCGGACGGACACGCCGATGTCGCCCGTGAGATTCGCGGCTCCATCAGGGAGCACGTACGCAAGGGTGAGTCGTGCGGTCCCATTCGCACTCACCGTGTCGGGACGTGGGGTCACGGTGACCGTGCGGCGCGCGCTCTGGAGAGCGCCGAGCGAGGCGAAGACGCGGATCACCCCACTCTCCCGCGTCGTCGTGAGGAACCCGGTCGGACTGATCGTCACCCCGGTATCGGGGGAGAGGAACCGGAAGTCGGCATCAGGGAGCACGGCACCCCGCCCATCGTAGGCCGTCGCCTGCAACGGGGTGGCCACGCCGAGAGAATCGCGCAGCGTGTCGCCGATGATCACCGCGGGGAAGGGGATTCCCGAGAACTCGATCGCATTGAGGGTCCCCGCCGAGCCCACTGGGGTCTCGCACCCGCTGACCAAGGTCAGGGCGAGCACGGCACCAAGCGACAGCCCGGCGGCGCGACGGGCGCCAGCACCCCGTCCCGCCATCAGAGCCCCAACCGCTCAGCCAGGCGCGTCGCGAGGTTCACGTAGGCCTGCGAGGCGGGATCGGCCGGCGTCCGCACCACCACTGGCTGACCCGTGGCGAACGACTCCGCCGCCGCTGGGCTCCGTGGGATCACGAGATCCATCATGAGATGCGCCGGGACCTTCTGTCGGATGTAGTTCGCCGTCGTCTCGCAGGCCGGGTTCCCGGCCTCGTACATCGTCAGCAGGATCCCGTCAAAGACGAGTCGCTCATGCTGCGTCACGATATCCTGGATGCCCCGGAGGATCTGCGGGGTGGTCTGTAGCGCGAGGGGCTCCGCCTGCAGCGGGACGAGGACGCGGTCGGCACAGGTGAGTGCCGCGCGGGTCACGGGACCGAGTCCCGGCGGCGTATCGAGGAGGACGATGTCGCAGCGCTCGCTGGCTTCGTCGAGCATCCGCGCGAGGAGATCGGAGGAGGCAACGCCCTCCTGATACGCGGTGTGGTCGGCGGCCTCGGTCACGCTGCCGGCGAGCATCACACGCAACCAGGGGAGGGTGGTGGGCAAGAGGATCTCGCGCAGGCCACGCAGCCCGAGCAGGTAGTCGGCGAACCCATATTGCGGATGCCCCTGGCGCAGCCCCACCCCGAACCGCACCGACCCCTGGGGGTCGGTATCGACCAGCAGCGTCCGCAGTCCGCGGCGCGCGAAGGCGGCGGCGAGATTCACCGCGGTCGTGGTCTTCCCCACCCCTCCCTTCTGACTGACGATCGCGAAGGTGGTGCCCATCTCAGCTCCGCGCGGGCTCACCCGATCCACCACTCGCGCCGTGGAGCTGATCGAGGGTGGCCTGGGCGTGCACGATCCAGCGGTCGGCATCGTCCCCGGTGGGGGGATGCGCGAGGAAGGCCTCCAGATGCGAGGCCGCCCCGGCGGCGTCGCCGCGCTTGATCAGCAGGAAGGCCACGCCGTAGTGCGCCCCGCTGGCCGTCGCATCGACCTCGAGCGCGCGACGATACGCCCGAATCGCCTCCTCCACCCGTCCCACCTTGGTGAGGGCGATCGCCATGTTCTGCAAGATGCGGAGGTCGGTCGGGTGCTCGCGTAACGCCAGGCGGTAGCTTGTCACCGCGGCGTCGAAATCCCCCTGACGCTCCAACACCAGCGCCTCGTTCAGATAGTCGAGGCGCTGCCGTGTGAAGGAGGACTCAGATCGGCCGCCGAAGAGGCGGTCCCAGAAGGCCATGGCGTGTCGAGAGGGGATGGGGGCAAACTATCCGAACCCACAGGGGCCAGCAACCGCGCAGCGGCGGCGCATCACGCCCGCCGGCCAGCACCCGGCGGAGGACCCTCAGGTCAGCTCGTCCAACGCGGCCTGGTATCCCGCGCCCTCGGTGATCCGCTGGTACACATGGGCCATGATCTCCGGGTTCCCCACGAGGAACCGGCACTGGTCCCCCCCACTCGAGCGACAGGCGACCTCCATGCACCCCACCGGCGCATCTGCCACCCGCCCGAGCAGGTCGGCGAACATCCCCGCCGTGTAGTAGCAGGAGGGATACGGCATCGGCGCGTCGGGATCCGCCTCGGCCCACGCCTCGGCGTCGATCGCGAGCACGGCCTCCCCGAGTGGCGTCACCGTGATCCGACCCCACCCCGCCTCGGCGAGGAACCGCGTCAGAGCGAGGTGAAAGGTCTCGATGGGGAGCGCCGCCGGCGCGGCGAGGCCATGCCGACCGCACCACCCCGCGAACGCCTCGAGGATCGCGGCCCCGCCCGCAAACCCTGCCTCCTGCAGCACGGTGGCGAAGCCATCCCCCAGGTCCCGTACCAACGCCGAGCGCAGCGCCCGCAGCGAGGTGTGCGGGACCGAGGTCATCGAGAGGGGGTTGGACGAGGGCGAGGTCATCGACGCGTGGAATGAAGGGTCAGCGGCCGAGGCGGCGCAAGAGTTCTGCCTCGTCGATCACAGCGATCCCGAGCGCGGTCGCCTTCTCCAATTTGCTCCCCGCCTCCTCACCCGCGACGACCAGGTCCGTCGCCTTGGAGACCGAGCTGGTCACTTTCCCTCCCGCCCCCTCGATGAGCGCGGTCGCCTCGCCGCGCGCGAGCGTGGGCAGGGTCCCGGTGAGCACGATCTTCAGTCCTGTGAAGGGGCCGTCGGCGACGGCGGCCTGCGGTTCATCCATGCGCACGCCGGCGCGCTCGAGCTTCGTGAGCAGGGCACGAATGGCGGGGTCATGCGCCCAGGCATGCACCGCCTCCGCCATCGTCCCACCGACGCCATGTAGCGCTTCAAGCGCGGTGACCGATGCCTCGGTCAGGGCGCGCATCGATCCGAAGGTGCGCGCGAGCAGCTTGGCCGACTCCGCACCCACATGTCGGATGCCGAGCGCGTTCAGCAAGCGCGAGAGGGGTTGCGTCTTCGACGCGTCGATCGCGGCGACCAGCTGCTCGGCGCTCCGGTCCGCGAATCGCTCGAGTTGCCCCACCTGTGAGGCGGTGAGGGCGTAGAGATCGGCGACATCCTCCACCAGCCCGGCGGCGATCAACTGCTCGAGGCGCTGATAGCTCAGGCCGCGGATGTCCATCGCATCGCGGGAGGTGAAGTGTGCGAGCGCCTCCAGGCGCCGGCCGGGACAGGCACTATTCGGGCAGAAGAGCGCGACCTCCGCTTCGTCGCGCACGACCGCCGTGTCACAGATGGGACAGCGACGCGGCGCCGAGATGGAGCGCTCCACTCCGGTCCGCCGCTCGGGCACCGGACCGATCACCTGCGGGATCACCTCACCGGCCCGTTTCACCTGCACCACGTCCCCGATGCGGAGGTCCTTCTCCGCGATCAGGTCAAAGTTGTGCAGCGTGGCGTAGGTGATCGTCGCGCCCCCGACCTCGACGGGGGCGAGCACGGCGCGCGGCGTGAGTGCTCCCGTGCGACCGACCTGCACCTCCACATCCAGCAGCTGCGTCTCCGCGAGATCGGGGGCGAACTTGCGCGCGATCGCCCACCGCGGCACCCGTCCCCCGATCACGCCGAGCTCGGTCTGCAACGCCAACGTATTCACCTTCACCACCCCGCCGTCGATCGCGAAAGGGAGGGTAGGCCGGACGCTCCGTTCCAGTTCACGGGCCC
The DNA here is from genome assembly GCA_041178365.1 of Gemmatimonadota bacterium. Taxonomy (GTDB): domain Bacteria; phylum Gemmatimonadota; class Gemmatimonadetes; order Gemmatimonadales; family Gemmatimonadaceae; genus Pseudogemmatithrix. The sequence continues at coordinate 8,850 of JBEGVM010000192.1, forward strand.
ACGTGTGCACCTCCTCGAGCGCGGCGCAGTGGCGACGCGCCGGCGCGACGGGGATCCCCCACGCGACGAGGGTCTCCAAGAGCTCCCACTGGGTACGAAACGGGAGCGGTGCGGCCCCCGGAACCGCGAAGGCGTAGCCAAAGAAGCGAAGCGGACGCTTGGCGGTCTCCCGGGGATCCTTCTGCCGAAGCGCCCCTGCGGCGGAGTTCCTGGGATTCGCGAAGACCGCCTCGCCCGCCTGCACCCGCTCGGCGTTCATCCGCTCGAAGCCCTCAAAGGTCATGTAGACCTCGCCACGCAGCTCGATGAGCGGAGGCCATCCTTCACCGGCGAGATGGCGGGGGATGTCGGGGATCGTCCGCACATTCGCGGTGACATCCTCGCCCACGCTCCCATTCCCTCGGGTCGCCGCCGTCACGAGCGTGCCGTCACGATAGGTCAGGGAGATGGCCGCGCCATCGATCTTGAGTTCGCAGCAATATCCCGCCGCCGCGATCGCCTCGCCGGTGAGTTTGCGGAGACGTCCCTCCCACTCCACGAGCTCCGGTTCATCGAACGCGTTGTCGAGTGAACCCATCGCGACGAGATGGGTGTGTTTCGTGAGATGGCTCTCGGTGACCGCAGCCCCCACGCGCTGAGTCGGAGAGTCGGCGTCGTAGAGCTCGGGGTGATCGCGCTCGAGGGCCTGCAAGTCACGGAAGAGCTGATCGTATGCCGCGTCGCTGAGCGACGGGCGATCCAGCACGTAGTAGGCGTGCGCCGCCTCCTCGAGGCGACGCCGAAGATCCTTGGCGCGTGCGGCCGGGGTGTCCGCCATGGTCAGAGTCGGCGAAGCCGCTCGGCGGCGAGTCGCTTGTACGTTTGGTCGTTGTACTCGCGCGCTGGGGCGCGGGCGATCCAGTCGTACTGCGCCCGGGCACCGGCCGCGTTCCCCCGATCGGCGAGCACCCCAGCGAGATCGAGACGATGCGTGATGCGATCGGGTTCGAGGGCGACCGCCCGCTCGAGCGCACGCTGGGCCACGTCCCAGTCGGCCTCGCCAAAGACCGAGGCGCCGAGCAGGGTGCGCGCGGCGAGTCGTGCGACGGGATTGAGCCGCAGCACTTCGGCATGCCACATGCCAAGCACGTGATGCGCCCCGGCGTGGTCCGGGGCGATCGCCAAGGCGGCGAGCACCTCGCTCCGCACGAGCACGGCGTACTGCACGCGGTCGCGCGGCCCGAGGGAGAGGGCCTTCCGGCCTGCCGCGATCGCCTTCACCACGCGCGCGTCCGGATCCCGTGGCGCGAGCTTCGCCGCCGAGTCGGCGAACCGCGCGGCATCGGCGTAGAGTCGCGTCTGCCGCTCTGGCGACGCGTACTGCCCGGTATCCACCGCCGCGATCGCCGCTTTCCAGAGCGCCGTCGCATTCCTAGCTTCCTGTGCATCGGTCGGGACGCTCCACAGCCAGGTCAGGAGCATCGCCATCGCCATCAGGTGCCGCATCGTCGTGCCTCGCTTCAGTCGATCACGCGCGGGGATCGCGCGTCATGGTCGGAACCTACTCCGCCTCTCCCCACGGGTCCAATGCGTTTCCTTGAATTGATCGCGCGCAAACGGGACGGGGGACGAATCCCCGACGACGCCTGGCGACCCATGATGCAGGCCTACGCCGCCGACGAGATCCCCGACTATCAGATGGCGGCGATGGCGATGGCGATCGTCCTGCGTGGGCTCGATCCCTCGGAGATCGAGGGGCTCACCACCGCGATGCTCGAGAGCGGGGCCCGCTTCTCCCTCGGGCATCTCCCGATGGCCCGCGTCGACAAGCACTCCACCGGGGGCCTCGGGGACAAGGTCTCGCTCATCCTCGC
>JBEGVM010000193.1:0-3082 GCA_041178365.1 Gemmatimonadota bacterium
GGCCGCAGGCTTGGCCGACGGCTTCGGGGCGGGCGTCGCCGCGGGCTTCGCGGCAGGCTTCGCGGGGGCGGCCACCGCGGCCGGCTTGGCCGGGAGCTTCCCCTTGTTCTTCTTCGCCCAGGCCTCCTCCGCCTCGGCGACCAGCTTGTCGGCCTCGTCCTGCGCCATCTGGCTCCGGCGGACCATATACTGCACCAGGTCGCGGGCGCTTTCGATGGAGAAGGCCCGGAGTCCAGCGGCCGCGCCGATGACGTCCTTCATCGCCGCAGCCATCTTGCTCCCGGCCTCCAGCGAGATCTCGTGGGCCTTCGCCGCCATCTCCGCCATCGTGTCACGCACGTCCTGGCCGCGATGGCCCGGGCTGCGCTTCGGGGGGGTGACTGGCGGGGTCTCAGGGGCCTTCGGGGTATCGGACATGTCGGGTCGGGTCGGACGCAGGGTGACCGCTCGCGGGCGGAGTGCGCGCAAGTATATGATTTCTCATTGGATACGCAAGTGGTATAAAGAGTGTTGAGATGACGGATAATTCCTTTCAGAAATCTCAAAAAATACGCTTCAAAAAGCCACTATAAAGCCATTATTATGACACAGCCACTCTCTGGGATCAAAATACTCGATCTATCGCGAGTCCTGGCGGGACCGCTCGCCGCAATGATTCTCGGGGATCTCGGTGCCGACGTCATCAAAGTGGAACGGTCTGGGCAGGGAGACGACACCCGTGGATGGGGGCCCCCGTTCGATGACCGGGGGGAAAGTGCCTATTACCTCTCCATCAACCGCAACAAACTCAGCGTTGCAGCCGACCTGGCAAACCCGGAGGATCGCGCCCTCCTTCAGCAGCTCGTCGCGGAGGCCGACGTCGTGGTCGAGAACTTCCGACCCGGGACCCTCGAGCGCCACGGCCTGGGCCCCGACGCGATGCTGGCAGCGCACCCACGCCTCATCTGGTGCACCATCACCGGCTTCGGCCTCGATAGCCCGCGCCCGGGGTACGACTTCGTCGTCCAAGCCGAGAGTGGGTGGATGGCGATCACCGGGGAGCCGACCGGATCGCCGATGAAGGCCGGGGTGGCGGTGGCCGACGTCCTCGCGGGAAAGGATGCGGCGATCGCCATCCTCGCCGCGCTCGCCGGCGGCCGTCGCGGCGACCGCCGCCTCGCGGTCTCCCTGCTCCAAAGCGCGACGACGGCGCTCGTCAACGTGGCGCAGAACACGCTGGTCAGCGGGCGGGAGGCCCGGCGCTGGGGCAACGCCCACGCCAACCTCGTCCCGTACGAACTCTTCCAGGCCGCGGACCGGGCACTCGTCGTCGCCGTCGGCAGCGATGCGCAGTTCGCGGCCTGTGTCCGCGCCCTTGAGCTTCCCTCGCTCGCGGCGGACCCGGAACTCGCCACCAATGCGGGACGGCTCGCGCGGCGCGCCGAGGTGGTCTCGGCGATCGCCGACCGGGTGCGCACCGCCCCGGCGGTCGAGTGGATCGCGCGCCTCGATGCGGCGGGGGTGCCCTGCGGCGTGGTGAAGCCGGTGCTCGAGGCGTTGCAGGCGGTCTCGGCGTCCCCCCTCACGGGGGTGGCGCCGCAGGCGCCGGGAACGGTGCGCCGGCCGCCGCCGCGCCTCGACGAACACGGGGCACTCGTCCGGCGATCGGGCTGGGCGGCATTCGCATCGGCGGTCTGAAGGGATTCGGCCGCGGCTGAATCGGGGCGGCCGAGCCCCGCCGTGACCTCCCGGTGACTCGCTCGTCTTCCCCCTGCGACTCTTCCGGCATCGGTGGGAGAGCCGGGTGTTGGCTGGGAGGGCTGTCGAGGGGTCGACGCTTGGGTTAGTCTAGCGTCGTGCCCCAGGACTCGACCGCGTCTCCTCTCCCGCCCAGCGACTCTGCCGATCTCGATCAGGCGGTCATCGACCGCGTGCTCGCCGGAGACCGCGATGCCTTCGGCATCCTGATCGAGCGCTACAGCGATCCGCTGTATCGCCACGCCTACGGGATGACGGGGAGCGCGGACGTCGCGGAGGACATCCTGCAGGTCTCGTTCATCAAGGCGTTCCATCACCTGGGTGAGGTCCGAGGCCGGTTCGATGCGTGGGTGTTCCGGATCGTGGCGAATGGGTGCAAGGACTGGCTCAAGAACATCCGGCGCACGCACCTGAGCTACGAGGAGGACGACCAGCCCTCGGGGTATGAGACCCCGGACGAGGAGCTGGATCGTGGGGAGATCCGGCGTGACCTCGACGGCGCGCTGGCCGCCCTCCCCTCCTCGCTGCGGGAAGCCTTCGTCATGAAGCACGTCGAGGGCCGCTCCTACGAGGAGATGGCCGATCTGCTCGACACGACGGTCGGTGCCCTGAAGATGCGAGTCCACCGCGCCCGCGAGGCGCTGCAGAAGCTCCTGGAGGATCGGTATTCATGATGATGCATGGAGAGTCCCTTGAGCCCCGTGACCCCGCCATCGCCCCGGAGGCCGTTCGTGAGGCGCCGGCCGCCGAGACCGCGGATCGCGAGGTCGTCCCGCCCTTCGTCGAGAACGTCGCCCTCTGGTCGGCGATCGACACTGAGACCGCTCGGATGCGCACGATGACCGCGCCCGCCGGGTTCGCGGCGCGCGTCCTCGCGGGGCTCGACCGCCGCTGAGCACCGCGCATCGGCAGGTCCGGCCGGCAGCCGGGGAGTTCAACCCGTACTACGACGGCTACATCGCCCACGTCCCCGACGGGGACGTGCTCGATGCCCTGATCGGCGGCGCGGAGATCGCCACCGCGCTCCTGCATGACGTCGACGAGGCGCGGGCGCGGAGCGCGTACGCACCCGGCAAGTGGAGTGTGAAGGAGGTCGTGCAACACTGCACCGACGCCGAACGCATCTTCGCATATCGCGCCCTGCGCATCGCGCGCGGGGACGCCACGCCCCTCCCGGGCTGGGACGAGCAGGCCTACGCGCCCCTCAGCGCCGCGAATGATCGCCCGCTCGAGCAGCTCCTGCGTGAGCTCGAGACGGTGCGCGAGGCGTCGGTCACGCTCTTCGAAGGGATCCCCGCCGACGCGTGGACGCGGACGGGGACGGCGAACGGGTCACCGGCGAGCG
>JBEGVM010000194.1:0-2600 GCA_041178365.1 Gemmatimonadota bacterium
GTCGGCGCGTCGACGCTCAACGAGTACCGCAAGCACATCGAGAAGGATGGGGCGTTGGAGCGCCGCTTCCAGACGGTGGTCGTCGATCCGCCCTCGATCGAGGAGACGGTCGAGATCCTCAGGGGGCTGCGCGTCAAGTACGAGGATCATCATCGGGTCACCATCCCCGATGAGACGCTGCTCATCGCGGCCAAACTCTCAGAGCGCTACATCACCGATCGCTTCCTGCCGGACAAGGCGATCGACGTGATCGACGAGGCGGGGGCGCGGGCGCGCTTGGCGGCGCAGGTCCCGCCGCCAGAGGTCGCCGACCTCAAGGCGAAGCTCGAGGCGGTCAACCTCGAGAAGGACGCCGCCGTGCGGGATCAGAACTTCGAGCTCGCCGCCTCGCTCCGTGATTCGGAGCGCGATCTGCAGGGGCAGATCCGCGCGCGCCAGGAGGAATGGGAGGAGCGCCGGCAGTCGATGCGTCCCGTGCTCGGGGAGGAGGAGATCGCCTTCATCGTCAGCCGATGGACGGGGATCCCCGTGACGCGGTTGCAGGAGGCCGAGACGGCACGACTCCTCCGGATGGAGGAGGAGCTCCACGGACAGATCGTGGCCCAGGAGGATGCGATCAAGGCGGTGGCCCGGGCCATCCGGCGCAGCCGCGCCGGGCTCAAGGATCCGCGTCGGCCGATCGGGTCGTTCATCTTCTGTGGGCCCACGGGGGTCGGGAAGACCGAGCTCGCGCGGGCGCTCGCGAAGTTCCTCTTCGCCGATCCCTCGGCGCTCATTCGCGTCGACATGTCCGAGTACATGGAGAAGTTCTCGGTCTCGCGGTTGATCGGCGCCCCCCCGGGCTATGTGGGCTACGAGGATTCGGGGACGCTCACCAAGGCGATCCGCCGCAAGCCCTACAGCGTGATCCTCCTCGACGAGATCGAGAAGGCGCATCCCGATGTGTTCAACATCCTGCTGCAGGTGCTCGATGAAGGGCACCTCACGGACAACTATGGCCGGATGATCGACTTCAAGAACACGGTCGTGATCATGACCTCGAACGTCGGGGCCAAGGACATCATGCGGAACCGGAGCTTAGGCTTCGGGGCGACGGATCCGGCGGGGGATTTCAGCCGCATCTCGGATAAGGTGAAGGAGGAGCTGCAGCACGCCTTCAATCCGGAATTCCTGAACCGGCTGGACGATGTGATCGTCTTCCATCCGCTCGGCCGCGAGCATATCGCGCAGATCGTCAGCATCCTGCTGGCCGATGTGCAGAAGCGGCTGGGGGACGAGGAGCTGACCCTCAAGCTGACCGATGCGGCGGTGGACTTCCTCGTGAAGCATGGGTACGACCAGGCCTACGGGGCGCGGCCGCTCAAGCGGGCGATCCAGAAGTGGATCGAGGACCCCCTCTCGGAGCGGATCCTGCTCGCGGAGTTCAGCCGGGGGGATGAGATCGAGGTCGATGTCGCGGAGGATGGGACGCGGCTCTCGTTCCGAGCCCCCGTCCGGAGTGCGCCGAAGGCCTGAGCGACCCTTGAGGGGGCTGGTGGTGTATATTGCAGGGATGCGTCGATTCTCCTCGGTGGCGGCCGCGCTGGTGCTCGCGGCCACCCCGTTACTGGCCCAGGATGCTGCCGAACTCACCGGCCGTTGCCTCACCCCCGACTCGATCGCGGTCCGGGGGGCGGCGCGCGTCTCGCGTGAGGCGATCCTCTCGACGAGCGGGATCGGCCCGGGGGCCGCGCTGAACTTCCCAGCGGTGCAGCGCGTGTTGCGGGACCTGTACGCGACCGGGGACTTCGAGACGGTCGCGGTCACCTGTGATCTCTCCAATAATGCCAGGACGCTGATCGTCATCGCGGTGACGGAGCGCGCCCTGTTGCAATCGGTCGATGTCACGGGGCCCAAGCGGCTCTCGCAGCGGCAGGTGGAGGACCGCGTGGAGCTCCTCAATGGGCGCCCTGTGGACCCCGCCGCGCTCGCCAACTCGATGCGCCGGATCGACTCACTGTATCAGGCGAATGGGTTCTATCTCGCGAGGATCGTCCCCGAGACCACCATGGTCGGGGAGCGGATGAAGCTCACCCTCCGGGTGGATGAGGGGCGTCGGCTCGCGATCGCGGGGGTCGATGTCCTCGGGAACTCGCTCGTGCAGGACCGCGAGGTGGTCGGGGCGATGAAGACCAAGCCCGAAGGGTTCTTCTTCTTCCGGCGCGGGGAGTTCAACGAGGACACCTACGCCACCGACCTCGGGGAGAAGCTCCCCAAGCTCTTCGCCGACCGGGGGCATGTCGATTTCCAGATCACGCGCGACACCCTGAAGATCGACCGGGCGCGCGGGAAGGCGTTGCTCGAGGTGGAGGTGCAGGAGGGGCCGCAGTACCGGGTGAAGGCGTTCGAGGTGGTGGGGAACCGGCGATTTGCCACCGACGAGATCGTGGCGCGCTATCCGTTCACCACCCGCGCCCCCTCGCTGACGGAGCGGGTGCAGGGGCTCGTCAAGCGTCGCCCCCCCGCCACCGACATCTTCGATCGCTCGCGGTGGGATGAGGCGACGCAGCAGATCAGTACCCTCTACAGCAACGAGGGGTACATCTACGCCCAGGTGCGGC
>JBEGVM010000195.1:0-6048 GCA_041178365.1 Gemmatimonadota bacterium
GAGGTCCATATGACCAACGTCACCCCGCCGCATTGGGTCTCGGAGCTCGACCGCGTCCCGGCCTGGGTGCCGGGGTGGCTGGTGGAGCCGGTGTTCTACGGGATGCCGATCTCGAACTGGATCGGGTGGTATGTGACCGGGGTGCTCGTGAGCCGGATCATGCTGGCGATCGTCCCGCCGTCCCTCTGGACCGCGAAGGTCTCCGTGGTGGCCTTCCCGTTCCTGATCTACGCGATGAACGGGGTGATGCCGATCGCCGTCACGGCGCGCCATGGATACTGGCTGGCCGTCATCGGCGGAATCGTCGCGATGGGGCTCCCACTCTGGCTGGCCCGACGTCGCTTCGTCGCTTAACTTTCGCGGGTTCCTGAGCCCCCGCTGCCAGAGCCCGGCGGCGGGGGCTCGTGTCCCTCCGAGTCGCTGCTATCCCTTTGAACGATATGGACATCCAGATCACCGCCACCAAGAGCGAAGGGGCTGAACGTCGGCTCCAGATCGCCGTCGCCGCCACGCGCGTGGTCGAGGCCCGCACCAAGGCCGCGACGCGCGTGGCCAAGCAGGTCCGCGTCCCTGGCTTTCGCCCCGGCAAGGCCCCCGTCGGGATGGTGCGCAAGCAGTACGGCGCCGCGATCGACCAGGAGGCCGTCGAGGCACTCCTCCGTGAGGCGTTCGAGTTGGTCGTCACCGAGCAGAAGCTCGAGCTCGTGACGCAGCCGCATGCCCATGACGTGAAGTTCGGCGAGGACCAGAGCCTGAGCTTCGAGCTCCACTGCGAGGTCCGTCCGCAGCTCGCCCTCGAGAAGCTCGAGGGGTTCCGCGTGATGCGGCCCACGGACACGGTGACCGACGAGCAGGTGCAGGAGCAGATCGAGCGGCTCCGTGATCAGCGCGCCTCCTGGACGCCGGCCGAAGGGAAGGCGAACGAGGGCGACCTCGTCACCGTGACGCTGGCCACCGAGGAGAATGGATCGATCCCCGAGGGGCGCGAGTATCGCCTCGTGATGGGCGCAGGTCAGGTGATCCCGGCGATCGAGGAGATCGTGATGACCATGCACCAGGGCGAGACCGTCGAGCGGTCGGTGACCTGGCCCGAGGACTTCCCCGATGAGGCGCAGCGCGGGACCACGCGTCAGGTGCGGATCGCGCTCAGCGAGGTGAAGCGGAAGGCGCTCCCCGCCCTCGACGATGCCTTCGCCCGCGAGATGGGGGACTTCGACTCCCTCGCGGCCTTCGAGAAGGTGGTGCGCGAGGATATGGCCGCGGCCGCCGTGCGCGACGCCGATGCCGCTGCCCGTACGCAGCTCCTCGACGAGATCGTCCAGGCCAATCCGTTCGACCTCCCCCCGAGCTGGGTGAAGCAGATGATCCGCGCGTACGCCGAGGCGTATCGCATCCCGGAGGGGGAGCTCGTGAAGTTCGGCGACGAGATCCAGGGGATGGCGGAGCGTCAGGTGCGCCGTGACCTGATCATCGACACCATCGCCGAGCGCGAGCGCCTCGTCGCCACTGAGAAGGACGTGGACGACAAGGTCGCCGAGCTCGCGGAGAAGCGTGGGACCGAGCCGGGTCCCCTCTACGCCTCCTTGCAGAAGGCGGGACGGCTCCGCGAGCTTGAACGGAGCATCACCGAGGAGCGGGTCTTCACCTGGCTCCTCGGCAAGAACACCATCGAGCAGGCCTGACCTCAAGGATCATACCCATGGCGATCATCCCGAATCCCTACGTCATCGAACGGTCGAGCCGCGGCGAGCGCAGCTACGACGTGTACAGCCGGCTCCTCATGGACCGGATCATCTTCCTCGGCACGCCGATCAACGACGACGTGGCGAACATGATCATCGCGCAGATGCTCTTCCTCGAGGCGGACAACCCGGGGCGGGACATCCACCTGTACATCAACTCGCCGGGTGGCAGCGTCTCGGCGGGGCTCGCGATCTACGACACGATGCAGTTCCTGAAGTCGCCGGTGAACACGATCTGCATGGGGCTCGCCGCCTCGATGGGGGCCTTCCTCCTCGCGGCCGGACGTCCGGGCAAGCGCTCGGCGCTCCCGCATTCGCGGATCATGATCCATCAGCCCTCGGGTGGCGCGCAGGGCACGGCGTCGGACATCGAGATCCAGGCGCGGGAGATCATCTATCTCCGCCTCAAGATGAACGAGCTGATGTCGAAGCACACCGGGCGTCCGCTCGAAGAGGTCGAGCGCGATGTGGACCGGGACCGCTTCATGAGCGCAGAGGAGGCGAAGCTCTACGGGATGATCGACCAGGTGGTCGTCAACCGTGAGGAGACCGCCCCGACCTTGACGGCCACCAAGTAACGCCTGAGCTTCCGAGACCATGTCCCACGACCGCCACCTCCGCTGTTCCTTCTGCGGCAAGTCCAAGGACGCGGTCCGGAAGTTCATCTCGGGCCCCTCGGTCTACATCTGCAACGAGTGCATCATCCTGTGCAATGAGATCCTGGCGGAGGATGAGGAGCGCGAGGTCGCACCGGAGACGGTGACCCGCGTCCCCGCCCCGCAGGAGATCAAGGACACGCTCGACGAGTATGTGATCGGCCAAGAGAACGCGAAGAAGGTGCTCGCGGTCGCGGTGTACAATCACTACAAGCGGATCAATGCGGGGGCCAAGCGCGAGGGGGAGGTCGAGCTCGATAAGTCGAACATCCTCCTCTTGGGCCCCACCGGTGTCGGGAAGACCCTCCTCGCGCAGACCCTCGCGCGGATGCTGGACGTCCCCTTCACGATCGCCGATGCCACGACGCTGACCGAGGCGGGGTATGTCGGCGAGGACGTGGAGAACATCCTCGTCCGGCTCCTGCAGGCGGGGGACTACAACGTCGCCGAGTGCGAGCGCGGGATCATCTACATCGACGAGATCGACAAGATCGCGCGGAAGTCGGAGAACCCGAGCATCACGCGCGATGTCTCGGGGGAGGGGGTGCAACAGGCGCTCCTCAAGATCCTCGAGGGGACGGTGGCCTCCGTGCCCCCACAGGGGGGCCGGAAGCACCCACAGCAGGAATACATCCAGCTCAACACCAAGGACATCCTCTTCATCGTGGGTGGGGCCTTCGACGGGCTGGAAAAGATCATCGAGGCGCGACTCGGGAAGCGACAGATCGGGTTCGGCTCATCGGCCGCGGCGAAGGAGACGAAGGTCGGCGACACCAATCTCTTCGGGGATGTGGAGCCGGAGGATCTCCTGCGCTTTGGGTTGATCCCGGAGCTCGTCGGGCGCCTCCCCGTCTCGGTCCCACTCCATGGGCTCGACGAGGAGGCGTTGGTCGAGATCCTCAAGGCCCCGAAGAACGCGATCACCAAGCAGTACGCCAAGCTCTTCGAGCTCGAGGAGGTCCAGCTCGTCTTCGAGGAGGGGGCGCTGCGGGCGATCGCGCGGAAGGCGATCCAACGCGGCACCGGCGCGCGTGGGCTCCGCGCGATCGTCGAGGAGACGCTCCTTGAGACGATGTTCGACCTCCCGAGCCGTGAGGATGTGGAGGAGGTGCGGGTCACGGAGGCGACGGTGATGCACCGGCAGGCGCCCCTGCTCACGCTCTCCGCCAAGCGCACGAAGAAGGAGGCGTGACCGCCTCCCCCGCGGGTGAGGGCGCCACGCGCCCGCCCGCCGACCCGTTGGTCATCCGGTCGCTGGAGTTCCTGGGGCCGATGGCGACCGTCGATGGATGGCGTCCGACCTCGACGCTCCCAGAGATTGCGTTCGCCGGCCGCTCCAACGTCGGCAAGTCCTCGCTCTTGAACCGGTTGGTGCGCCGCAAGGCCTTCGCTCGGGTGAGCCGCACGCCGGGGCGTACACGGGAGATCAACTTCTTCTCGGTGAACGGGGTCTTCGTCCTCACCGACCTCCCCGGCTACGGGTATGCCCGCGTCTCCAAGGCGCGGCAGGCGGAGTGGCGGCCGCTGATCGAGGGCTACCTGCGGCGTTCCCCGAACCTGCGGGGGGTGGTGCAGCTCCTCGATGTCCGACGTGAGCCGACCGACGATGACCGGGTCATGCTCGACCTCCTCGCCGACATCGGGGTCCCGACGGTCATCTGCGTCACGAAGGTCGACAAGCTCTCCAAGCCGGCGGCGGCGGCGCAGCTCGAGGCGATCGCGCGGACGTTGCAGCTCGACCCCGAGCAGATGATCCCCTTCAGCGCGGTCTCCGGGGAGGGGCGCGACGAGCTCGCCGAAGCGCTGGTGTCGCTCTTGGCGGTATCTTCTGAGCATGCCACGGATCCCGCTCCAGCCGCTTCCGCCCTCTCCGACTGACGCGCTGGCCGCGCGCTGGCTTGGCCAGCTCGCGGAGCGGGTGTCGGACCCCGCGACCGACCGCGCCCTGCTCTGCCGCGAGACGTTGCTCGAGCTCGCCTATCCGGGGTATCGCGATCGGTGGGACGAGGCGGTCCACGACGAGCGGGAGCCGATGGGCACCCGACTGGCGTTGGCGGCGCTCGATCCGCGCCACATCACGCTGGAGCCCGAGTACTACGGCGACTGCGATCAGGCGCGATTCCAACGGGTGAAGCCCCTGCTCTGGCTCTGGTATTCGTTCGATCGCCTCCCCATCGGCGGGCAAGCGGTGGCCCTCGGGGTGCAGCTCCGGCGTCTCCTCGCGCCGCACATCTTCAAGCGGGTGGGCAAGAACTTCAAATGCTTCCAGCAGGTGGAGTTCTCGTTCGGCTACAACCTGGAGGTGGGGGACGATGTGGTGGTCCATCGCCAGGTGCTCCTCGATGATCGCGGCGGGATCCGCCTCGGGAACCGCGTCTCGATCAGCGACTATGCGAACATCTATTCGCATACGCATAGCATCGTCGAGCAGGTGGATGTCACCAATGCGATGACGGTCCTCGCGGACGATGTGCGCGTGACCTACCACGCGACGGTACTCGCCGGCGTGCATGTCGGTGAGAATGGGATGGTGGGCGCGGTCGCGGTCGCGACGAAGGATGTCCGCCCCTACCATGTCAACGTGGGGATCCCGGCCAAGAGCGTGCGGGTGAAGCCTAACGCGCCTCGTGACGGTGATGATCGACTGCGGACGAGCCGAGAACGCGCCGACGAGGGGTGACCCGCGAGGGCTAACGCACCTCGATCACATCGTGGATGGCGGGCGTCGCGAGGAGGATCCGTGCCTCGTCGACGAAGCGCTTCTCATGAGGCCAGCTGAAGCGGCGGTGGGCCTGTGACGGGGTGAGCCAGACATGGCGCCGATGCTCGTCGCCCACGACCACCGGCGCATCGGGGGCGACGACCGCGCAGAAGACCGCCGCGAGTTGCACCGTCTGCGTGGGCAGCAGATAGAAGGGGTGCATCGTCACGGAGAGGAGCCGCTGCGGGGTGAGCCCAGTCTCTTCGAGCAGTTCCCGACTTGCGGCATCCTCGAGGGTCTCATCGGGGCGGACCTTGCCGTGGACCATCTCCCAGGAGCCGGGGCAGCGGGTGTTCGTGGCGCGCTGGAGCACCAAGACCTGCCACCCCTTGGTGACGGCGCGCATCACGAGGACGTCGATGACACCGACCTGGACAGGGGCGTTCATCGGACTCGAAGGCTCAGCACCGCCGTCCCTGACCGGACTCGATCAGCTGAGCGCGATCGCGGTCCGACCAAGGACCGCCTGCAGGCGCGTGGAGAGTGCGCGGGCCCGGAAGGGCTTGGTGAGATAGTCGGTCGCGCCCGCTTGGAAGACGCGCACCTCGCTTTCCTCATCGCCCCTCGCCGTGAGGACGATGACCGGGAGTCGCTGGGTCTCCGCTCGCGCACGCAGATGCTTCAGCACACCGAATCCATCGAGGCGCGGCAAGTTCAGGTCGAGGACCAAGGCATCGGGCTTGAGCCGATCGACCTGGTCCACCGCCTGGACGCCATCACCCGCCTCGAAGATGACGAATCCGTCTCGTTCGAGCAGATCCTTCATGACCCGTCGGAGTGGCTCCTCGTCCTCGACGAGCAAGATGCGCGGAGGGGCGCCGTCGAATCGAGCCGTGCGAATCTTTCCGCCAGAGGGGGGATCGTGCGGGACGGCGCTCCTGCGCACGCT
>JBEGVM010000196.1:0-12799 GCA_041178365.1 Gemmatimonadota bacterium
CGGCGCCGTGCGAAGGTCCCCCACAGCACTAACATCATCACCACCACTAAGGGCGAGATGAGGAGCGGCAAGAGTTTATGGAGGTAGATCAGCGGGCGCGCCTACGCTAACAGATCGGTGACGAGCGACGACGTATGCGTCACCAGCGCGATCACCTTCTCATACGGCATCCGAGTAGGTCCGATCACCCCGATCACCCCCGTAAGACTCCCCGCCTTGTACTCCGCGGTGACGAGGGTGAGCCCGCCCAAGAGCGCGGTCCCATGCTCCCCGCCGATCGTGATCGACACCCCCGGCTGCGCCGCCCGCGAACGCAGCACCGTGGCCAGCTGCGACCGCGTCTCGGTCAGGGTCAGGAGTCGCTTCATCGATTCCCCAGACGCGAACTCCGGCTGATCGGCGAGCACCGATGGCTGGCCGAGCACCACCGCCTCCTCGTCGGCCACCGTCCCCACATCGAAGAGCTGCTCCCCTTCCTGCACGAAGATGTTGAGGAGTTCCCCGGCGCCCGGGAGCCCGCCGACCGCGGCCGGCGTGGCGTCTCGCAAGCGCGCCCCGAGGGTCGAGCGGATCTCCGCCAACGAGAGCCCCGCGAGCCGTTCATTCAGCACCCGCTGGACCTCCGCGATCGCCTCATCAGCGATCTCCCCACGCATCTCGACGAAGATCGTCCGCACCGTCCCGCCGCGGAGGGTGAGCACGAGAATCAACTTCTCGGCACTGAGTCGGACCAACTCGAGGCGCTGCAACACGGTCTGATCCAGACGCGGCCCGAGGGCGAGCCCCAGCTCCTGGGTCAGCACACCCAACGACTGTGCGGCCCGGCGCAGAATGGTCTCGATCGCCGAACTCTCGGTCCCAATATCCTCGGCGAGGCGATCCAGCTCCGCCGAGGGGAGAGGCTCGAGCCGCATCAGCGAATCGACGTAGGTCCGATACGCCTTGTCGGTGGGGATCCGGCCGGCGGAGGTGTGCGGGTGGAAGAGGAACCCCTTCTCCTCGAGGTCGGCCATGGTGTTGCGGATCGTGGCCGGCGACACGCCGAGCCCGAAACGACGGGAGATCGTGTGCGACCCGGCGGGCTCCGCCGTCTCGACGTACGACCGCACCACGCATTCGAGCACCCGACGCTCGCGTTCCGACAACTCATGTAAGGCCATAAGTCGCAGATTACGAACGACTTCGAACCGAAGTCAAGGCGGCGGCGAGCGCGTCGATCCGCAACCATCCATCCGGAGTCAGCACCAGACGATCCCCCGCTCGATTCGCCCACCCGGCCCTGATCCAGGGCTCGATGGTGGGAGCGTCGTCCGGATGCACCACGAGGCCATCCGTCGTCCGGAGGCCCAGGTAGACTGACTCTGCCACGCGCTCCTCCGCACCGATCTCCTCCGACCCGCCCGTGGGATCGACCCCCTGCTCGACCTGTGCCGACCATTCCGCGTAGGCCGCCGTGTTCCATCGCCGGTTCCGCCCGTCGAACCCATGGGCGGATGGCCCCAACCCGAGGTACGGGGCACCAGACCAGTAGGCGGCATTGTGGATCGCCCGGTGGCCAGGCCGGGCATAACTCGAGACCTCGTAGTGCTCGTACCCCGCCGCGGTGAGCCGTTCATGGGCGAGCAAGAACTCCTCGGCGTAGCGCTCCTCGGGCGCCTCTTCGACCGCCCCACGGGCGGTCCACCGGCCCAGCGGAGTCCGGGGCTCGACCGTCAGCCCATAGACGGAGAGGTGGGTCGACTCCAAGGCGATCGCCCGATCCAGATCCGTCGCGAACCGGCTCGGCCCGACCTGATCCGGGATCGCAAAGATCAGGTCCAGGGAGATCTCGTCGATTCCCCCCTCCCGAATCATCCAGACCGCCCCCTCCGCCTCCTCAGGGGAGTGTCCCCGGTGCATCCATGCCAAGACCCCGGGGTCAAAGGACTGGATCCCAAGCGAGACGCGATTCACCCCCGCCGCCCGCCACGCCTCGACTCCCCCCACAGACAGGTCCTCAGGGTTTGCCTCGACCGTGATCTCCATCGCTGCGGTGGAAAGGTGTTCCACACCACCGAAATCGAGGATGGTGCTGATAACGTTCGAGACGCCCCCTCCGCCGAGCTTCGATGGCGTCCCTCCGCCGAGATAGATGCTTTTCGGGATTGTGGATATCCTTGGCTGCCGAAGAGCGAGCTCTCGTCGAACGTTTTCCACATACTGATCGACCGGCACCGTCCGCCTGACGGCGATCGCAAAGTCGCAGTAGGAGCACCGACGCCCGCAGAAGGGGACGTGAAGGTAGATGTGGGGGTAGAATCCGTCCATGAGAACGACTTAAAGTTATTTGTCAATTATATGTCACACAACGACATACAGACTACATCTCAACTGATTTATTGACCAGAAAGCTCTCGCTGAAGAGCCTGCCATGCGACCGTCCTCACGGAGCTCTCGCTCCCCGATTGAGCCCCCTCGATCACCTCTTCACCCCCCGCCCCACCCCACCCGTCGCGCCAATCCGCGGCCTTCGCGTTTGTGGATAACCCGTACAAACCCAACATATCTTCCACATCCGTGATGACCTGGGCGCCGTCCCGAATCAGGAGGTTCACCCCCGCCGCCGTGGGGTCATCTATCCTCCCGGGGACCCCGGCCACCACCCGCCCCAACTCCAGCGCCTGGGTCGCCGTATTGACCGCCCCCGACTTGAACCCCGCCTCCACCACGAGGGTCACCCGGCACAGGGCCGCGATGATCCGGTTCCTGCGCGGGAAGCACCCCTGAAAGGCCCGGGTCCCTGGCTCGACCTCCGAGATCACCAGGGCGCGGCGCCCCATCTCCGCCAACAGGGTCCGGTGGGCCACTGGGTACGGCACGTCGACCCCTGTCCCCTGCACCCCGATCGTCCGGCCCCCGGCCTCCAGCGCCGCCCGATGCGCCGCCACATCGACCCCCCGAGCCATCCCGCTGACCACCACCAGCCCAGCCCGGGCGCTCGCCGCGGCGAGCCGAGTCGCCATCCTGAGACCATAGGTGGTCGGTTCCCGGGTCCCGACGATGGCAATCAGGCGGTCAGGGGAATCCGCCAACAGGCCGGGGTCCCCAACACACCATAATCCCGCCGGTGGGTTCGAAAGATCGCGTAATGAGTCAGGGAGGCCCTCCGCGCCGATCCACGTCGGCTGGCCGGAGGAGGCCTCGGCTGGGCGGATCACGCCGCGCCCGACTTCCGGAGCTCGAGGATCTTGCTCCACCACGCCGCCTTGAGCTCGTCGAGTCCGAGCCGGCCGGGGGCTGAGATCGCCCACATCCCGAAGGCCCCGGGGGCCTCGATCTCAGGCACATAGAGCTCCCCCATCAGGTCGCACTTGGAGAAGATCACGCAGTGCGGCTTCGCAGCCAGTTCAGCAGAGTACTGCTCCACCTCTCGGCGAAGCTGATCGTACTCCGCCTGCCAATCCATGGCGTCGATCGGGATGAGGAAAGCCAGGATGCGGGTCCGCTCGATGTGCCGGAGGAACTGGAGCCCCAGCCCCTTCCCCTCATGCGCCCCCTCGATGATCCCGGGGATGTCGGCTACGACGAAGGTTCGCGAATCACTTAGCTGCACGACCCCAAGATTCGGCTTGAGGGTCGTGAAGGGGTAGTCCGCGATCTTGGGACGGGCGGCAGAGATCACCGAGAGGAGGGTCGACTTCCCCGCGTTCGGCTGTCCGACGAGCCCGACATCGGCGATGAGCTTGAGTTCGAGCTCGAGGGACCGCATCTCCCCCTCCTCGCCGGGCTGCCACTCGCGAGGGGCCTGATGGGTCGCCGTGACGAAAAAGGCGTTCCCCTTCCCGCCCCGACCGCCCTTGGCGACGACGATCTCATCGCCATGCTCGAGGATCTCCCCGACGCGCTCCCCGGTCTCCTTATCGCGGATCACCGTGCCGGGCGGCACCGGCAGGATCACGTCCTCGCCGGAGCGCCCTGTCTTGTTGGACCCCATCCCATGCTCCCCACGCTCCGCCTCCCAGGCGTCGCGGTAGGTGAAGTCGAGGAGGGTCGAGAGGTTGGAATCCCCGCGGATGCGGACATCCCCGCCCTTTCCACCGTCACCGCCATCGGGCCCTCCCATCGGCGCGAACTTCTCCCGCCGGAACGAGGAACAACCGGAGCCACCGGTACCGGCGGTCACGCGAACGGTGACGAGATCGATGAACACGAAGGGAACCTAGTCGGTCAGCGGCCGACGCGTGGATCGAATCAGCGCGCGTGGGATCCTGAGGACGCCGAGCGCATCGGGCGGATCTCGCCGACCACCTCACCGCGCGTGTTGCGAATGGGGCGATGTGAGAACTCCGCGAGCCGCGCCGGCATCTCTGCTGGGAGGATGTCCAGCTGCTGGAGCGCGGCGAGGACCGCGGCATGTTGGGCCCGCAGCGCGCCGTCCTCGACCTTGAGCGCGAGGCCCAGCCCACGAGCCGGCACCGCGATCGAGTGCACCCCCTCGGCCCCGACCTTCGCGATCACTTCGCCGTTCGTCTCCTCGAGGAGCACGGTATCGAAGCGCTCCGTGCCACCCAGGAGGTGTGGATGCGTACGCACGGCGGCGGCGATCCGTGCGGGAACCGTCTCGCCGGCGTGGATCGCCGTCGCAAAGCGCGCGTAGGCCAACGCCATCCGTTCCAGCGAGAGGGCCATCACCGGCACGCCGCACCCATCGACCCCCACCGGCATATCATCGAGGGGGACGCCCGTCCATGAGGACACTTCCCCGAGGCAGGCACGCTGCACGGGATGATCGCCGTGCTCGTAACCGCGGATCGCCCATCCCGCCGTCTTCGCACGGGCCAGCATCGAGGCGTGTTTCCCCGAACAGTTGTTGTGCAGTCGCGTCAGAGGCTTCCCCGATTCGCGCCAGAGTTTGGTCCCACGCGCCGACAGCGGCTCATGCGGCCCACAGGCGAGATCCCCCTCCTCGAGCTCGAGCGAGGCGAGCATCCGCGCGACGACCGCAAGGTGCTCCGGCTCTCCTCCATGCGAGGCGCAGCTGAGGGCCAGCTCCTCGGGGCCCCATCCCACGGAGTCAAAGCCGCCGCTCGCGAGGAATGGCATCACCTGGAAGAACTTGGCGCACGACCGCCACATCGAGACGAGCTGCGGATCCCGTGCGCCGGCGACCGGTGCGCCATTACGGACGATGACTGCCGCATGGACGCGGTGCTGCGACTCGACGACCTCGCCGCGAGTGACTTCGATGTCGAGCGCAAGGGGAATCATGACACGAATCCTAGCGAACCCCGCGAGCGATGGGCACCGGCTCGCTCCATGATGCGCGCCTCAGCCACAGAGGACATCCGCGAGGGCACGAGCGGAACGCTCCCAGGTGAACTGCGCTGCGCGGGCCCGGCCAGCGGCCACGCGGTCGGCACGCCATCGTGCCTCCGTACGCAAACGTGTCACCGCCGCCGCCATCGCAGCATCATCATCCATGGGCACGAGGACCGCCGCATCACCCACGACTTCAGGGATCGGCGCGCGGTCCACCGCGACCACCGGCGCTCCCGCGGCCATCGCCTCCAACGCCACCATCCCGAACCCCTCCTGGCGCGACGGGAAGAGGAACGCCTCCGCCCCGCCGTACACCGCAGCCAATCGCGCATCGGGGAGTGTCTCAAGCTCGACCAGGCGATCCCGCACCCCCAGATCACGCGCGAGCTGCAGCAGCTGAATGCGATGCGGGAAGCGCTCGCCGACCATCACGAGCTGCAGGTGGGCATCGCCCTCGCCGAGTCTCGCGAACGCTCGGATCGCCATCTCGAGATTCTTGTGAGGCTTCTTATTCGCCACCGTCAACAGATAGGGCCCAGTGATCCCAAGATCACCGAGCTCATGCCCGTCCGAAGGTGACGTAAGAAAGATCGGCGCGACGCCGTTCGGGATCACCCTCACTTTGTGTGTCTGCGTTGGAAACCTCGCTGCGATCGCCGCGCGGGACCCCTCACTGACGGTGACCACGGCACGGCTCGACTCCATCATGCGGCGCATCCATGGCGCCGCAATCACCGCGCGCAGCCGCTCACGAGGCGCCGAGCCGTCGAGCTGAATGAGATCATGGAGCGTCATGACGGGCGCCGAGCCTGACTCGGCGACCTTCCGCCACGCCCCGTCCCAATTGGGGAACCAGGTCTGATGCGGACCGCCCACCTGCGTGGCGATCGCTCCCCACGCGAATGGGATGCGAGGATCGTAGCGACCCCACGAGAGATCGATCACCTGCGTCACCCCAGACATCTCGGCGCGGACTTGATCAAGCTCCCCACTCGGCCCCGCGAGGATGATCGAGTCAAACCGCTCCAACCGTGAGAGGGCACTCAGCATCTCACGCAGATGGCGCCCAAGCCCCGAACCAAATGGAGCGCGCGCATCGACCAACAGCGTGGTCATCGCTGCTCCACAGCGAGGGCGAGGAGTCGATCCCGGGTGTTACGCGCTGGGTCCTCCAACACCTGGTCGAGCAACCGCTTGAGCGTCGCACCGATCTCCGGTCCACTCCGCACCCCCACACTCCGCAGATCATCTCCGTCGATCGCGAGATCCCCGAGGGTGAGAGGATCCCACCACGCGATGCGCATCGCTCGACGGTACAGTGCGATTCCGTCACGGCGTGCCGAGCGCACCGCCTCGGCATCTACCCCCGCTGCGACGAGCTCCGCCGCCCCGCGTGCCCAGAGCACGCGCGATACCAGAGAAATCTGCAAGCGACCGACGGCCGCCACGAAGCGACGCAGAATCACGTCCGACCGAAAGAGGGTCGCGATCTCACGCACCGAATCGGCCGCGGCGAACGCGGTGGCGACGGTGCGCGTCAACGCGACCTCCTCGTTGCTGAACTTGAGCGCTTTGAGCGTCCGCTCGAGTCCCGCGGGGACGGCCTGCCCCGGCTCCGCAAAAAGCGCCGCCAAGCGAAGCGCGCGCCGCACCGGCCGACGAACCAGCGAGGGCCGAGCGAGATGGTCGATGGTTCGGAACCGAAGCGCGGACACCTCCGCCAGCGTCGGGATCAAGGCGGCGAAGATCCCCGCCTCGCGGTAGCGCTCTAGGCTGGCGGAGGGCGCACCCACCTGCTCCATGATCTTGTCGAGCTCCTGCTTCACACGTTCCATCGAGAGTCGTGTGAGATATGGGGCACTCGCGCGAATCGCCTCCCACGTCGCAGGATCGATCGTGAACCCAAACCGCCCGGCAAAGCGAATGGCGCGGAGCGCGCGGAGTCGATCCTCCTCCATACGCGCCGTAGCGACCCCTACGCAGCGCACTATCCGCCGCTCCAAATCTCCTCGGCCATCGAATGGATCGCGCACATCCAGTGTGTCAGCATGCACCGCGATGGCATTGATCGTGAAGTCTCGCCGAGCGAGATCCTCGTCTAAGGACGCCCCGAAGCGCACGACCGCATGCCGCCCGTCGGTCTCCACATCATGTCGGAACGTCGTCACCTCATGAAGGACCTTATCGCGGTCCAACACCCCCACCGTCCCGAACTGGATCCCGACGGGGACGGTCCGTCGGAAGAGCTGTTGCACCACCTCAGGTCGGGCGGAGGTCGCGATATCCCAATCGAGGGTCTTGATGCCCAAAAACGCGTCACGGACCGCCCCCCCCACGCACCACGCCTCATGCCCTGCCGCCTCCAAGGTGCGGCAGATCTCGCGAACGGCGGTGGGGGGGGCGATGCGCGGCATCCTCTAAAGTTAGGCGATCCCCGTCGCGACGGAACGAATCTCTCACCATCTTACGAGCATCATGACGCTGTCACCCCTGCCGCGTACGCGGCTCGAGACCCTCCTCGCGGCCCCCGCCGCCCAGCGGCGCCGGATCGCTATCATCGGCGACGCGATGCTCGACGTCTACCTGCGAGGCGATGTGGACCGCATCTCACCTGAGGCCCCCGTCCCCGTCGTCCGTGTCCGCGACCGGATGGAGGCCCTCGGCGGTGCCGCCAACGTCGCCCAGAACGTCGCCGCCGTGGGCGCCCAGCTTGAGCTCGTCGCCGCCGTGGGGCCTGACCGCTCCGGCGAACGGGTCCGCGCGATGCTTGCGGCGCTGGGCGCGGACCCCCGCGGGATCGTGGAGATCGATCGACCCACCACGACCAAGACCCGCGTCGTGGCGCGTGGACAGCAGGTCGTGCGCGTCGACGAGGAGATCGACACCGACCTCACGGGGCGCGAGGTGGAGGCTCTGCTGACCGCCGTGGACCGCGCCGTCGCTGATGCCGATGCCCTGATCCTTGAGGACTACAACAAAGGGGTCCTCACCGAGCCGGTCATCCACCGGGCGGTCGCGGCCGCTCGCGCGAAGGGGATCCCCATCATCGTCGATCCCAAGTACCGCAACTTCTTCGCCTATCGTGGGGCGACGATCTTCAAGCCCAACCGTCGCGAACTCGAGGCGGCACTGGGCGCTGCCGTGGATCTCGAGCACCCCGAGGCCCTTCCGGCGGTGCTACACCGACTAGGGGCTGAGCGGCTCCTGTTGACGTTGAGCGAGCGTGGCATGGCGCTGATCGACCCGGATGGGACGATCCACCGCATCCCGACGACGGCTCGCGAGGTCTACGATGTCGTCGGGGCGGGTGATACCGTGACCGCTTATCTCGCCGCGATGCTCGCGGTGGGTGCCACCCCGGTGGAGGCGGCGATCGTCGCCAATGATGCCGCCGGGATCCAGGTCGGCAAAGCGGGGGCTGCGACCGTCTCTCCGACCGAGATCCTCGCGCATCGCGCATAAGCCCTGCGCGATGGTTCACGCCCCCATGTTCGATTGGAACTCTCCCACTTTCACTCCATCCGCCTGATGAGACCAGCTTCACTGATCCCGATCCTCGCCCTCCTAGCCATCACCATCCCGGCGCAGGCCCAAATCGGGGGTGCGGCGGGGCTCCGGAGCGCTGCAAACGGCGGTTCCGAGCAGAACGGGGCGCGCACCGGCGTGGAGCTCCGCGGGTTCTACGATCGCGCCATGAGCGCCCGCTGGGGGCTCCGCGCGGAACTGGGATACAACCAGATGTCGTATCAGCGCGAGGACCCCACGGAGCGCTATCGGGTGAATGAGAACGGGTTCGAGGTCGGGGTACAGGCTCGAGTCCCGTTCACATTCGCTGGGACGAGCCTCTACGCCCTCGGTGGACCGATCGCCTCATTTCGTTCGGCCTGCGGGGTGGACAGCTTCGACGATCCCAATGGCCGAGTGCCCTGCGGTGAGGGGGAAACCTCACTGGTCGGCTGGGGGGCTGGGCTCGGTGTGCGCGGGCAGCTGCCCGATCCTTCACTCCGGTGGGTCGCCGAGGCGCGGGTCCTCGGGCAAGTCACCTCTGGGGTCGGCGGAACGATACTGGCGCTCAGCGTCGGTATACAGAGGAGCCGGTAAGCAGCTCGCACTGGTGGGAGTGAGGGGAAAGAAGAGCGGGGGCCCGGCGAACCGGGCCCCCGCTCTTCTTTCCAGCTTTTGACGACTTAGCGCGAAGCCGAAGCGATCGCGAAACGAATCGCGAGCATCGCCGAGGACGGCGTGCCGGAGCTCGCGTCAATCGCGGCGTTAAAGGCCCCGATTGCCGCCACGAGATTGGCTCGGCTCTGGTTGGACCCGAGGGTCCCGAGCGCGTTCGCAAGGGCACCGGCAGCCGCCGCCGGGACACCCTCACCGACAAGGATGTTCTGGAGGTTCTGGGCAGCGGTCGCTCCCCCGCCGCTGAGGACCGCGGCGATGGCGCGCGCCGTCGTCGCCGGGACGGTTACGGTCCCACCCGCCGGGTTGGAGACCGAGAGACCCCCGGCGCCAGCGCTAGCGAAGAGGGCTCCTGTGCCATTGAGGGCTGACGCACCGTTCAACGAGAGCGGGCCGGACGGCGCCCCCACCGGGACGCCGAGCGGGGCGACCGCGCCGCCGGCACCGCCACCACCGCCACCGGGGCCGGTGAAGTCAGACCCGGCGCCGCTCTGGGCCTCGGCGACTGCGACCGTCAGGGTCGCGAACATCACGACCCTGACGACCTGCTGCGTGAGAGAACGAATCATGATAGAGCTCCGAAATCGAATGTGAGTTGAGTCGTTCACGTCTTACTGCACCGGGGTCAGCTCGACGCGACGGTTCGTCGCACGGCCGGCCGGGGTGTTGTTCGGGGCGATCGGCTTGGAGCTGCCGTAGCCCTTGGTGGTCATCCGATCCGCCGGCACACCCTTCGAAGCCAGGTACGTGCGGACCGCGTTGGCACGAGCCAGCGAGATGCGGGCGTTGACCGGCTCCGACCCAGTGCGGTCAGTGTGGCCACCGATCTCAACCTTCACCGTCGGGTTGTCGAGCAGGGTCTTCGCGACCTCGTCCAGCGCCGGGCGCGAGGCCGGGAGCAGGGTCGAGGCACCAGAGGCGAAGGACACGCCCTTCAGGACCATGCTCTTGGCGCCAGCGAAGATCGCTGGGCAGCCCTTCACATCGACCGCGGTACCACGCGGGGTGTTGGCGCAGGTGTCCGCCGAATCAGGCACGCCGTCGCCATCTGCATCAGGCGGCGGGAGCGGGCAACCACGCGCATCCACCTTGGTGCCGGCCGGGGTGTTCGGGCAGGCGTCCGACGCATTCGGCACACCATCCTTGTCGTCGTCCGGCGGCGGGAGCGGGCAACCACGGCTGTCGACCGCCGTCCCACGCGGGGTGTTCGGGCAAGTATCGACCGCGTTCGGCACGCCGTCACCATCATCATCAGGCGGTGGGAGCGGGCAACCACGGCTGTCAACCGGAGTCCCGGGCGGAGTGTTCGGGCAGGCGTCGACCGAGTTCGGCACGCCGTCGGCATCATCATCAGGCGGCGGGAGGACGCGAGCCGTGCCCGGCTCACCGCTGCCAGCCACCGCTGCCTTGCGGCCCGAGTAGCTGAAGCCGATACCGAGGGCCAGACGAGCACCGCTCGCATTGCCGTTCACATCCTTGGCACGCCCAAGGACGTCAACAATCGACGGCGAGATGGTGAGCGGAAGGGCCTGAAATGGCGCGAACGACAGACCGAGGTTGAGGTCCTGACCCGTATAGTCCGCGATCATCGAGGTGTACGAGTTCGCCTTGATGGCCGCCGAGGCAAAGACACCAACGCTCCCCTGCTCGTTGGGGTCCGAGGCCAGCGCGAAGCGCTTGGTCCCGATCCCGCCGTTCCAGGTCACGCTATTGAAATACGGCCCCGTCCCGATCTGCTGGACCTTGGTGGCCGCGACATACAGGGCGGGATCGAAGGTCGACTCGCCGGAGAGGGTCACCCCCTCGATGCCAGCGGCGACACCGACACCGTTGCCGAGCGTCCGATGCACCTTGGCCGCACCGTACATGCGGTCGAAGAAGCCCGAGCGGACCGTCGACGCCGAGGTCACGACGAGCTCGAGCCCCCCCAGCTTGGTCGCATCGCCAAGTCCCGCACCGAGCGAGAGGGAGCCGTCGTTGCCCCCGCCGAAGCGCGTGGAGTTCTGGTACCCGACACCGGCGAAGAAATCACCGGAGCCAGGACCGAACCCGATCGGCGAGGCCGCGGTCACGCCCGGCTGGGCGCGCCCCGTCTCCGCACCGATGGCGGTTGGGATGGGAAGCTTGTAGACCTCACGCCCCTGGGCGACGAGCACGCCAGGAACGGCGAGCAGAGCGACCAGCGAGGCGAAGGTACTGCGGGAACGAAGGGACATCGGGAAATCTCCGCGCGAGGGATCGTGGGGCCCGAACGTGAAACGAGACAAGACCACGGGTGACCGCTGACTGGCACACGGCGTGCCACCCAGTAAGACCCGTGTAATCTCCGCCTCGTCACAAGGCCTGTCAAGAGCTGGAGAATCCCCGTCGCATTGGCTGTAACGGGCAAGGCCCCCTACTTTACCTCTGTCGGGCTCATAGCTCAGCGGTTAGAGCAGCGGACTCATAATCCGACGCGCGCAGGTTCGAATCCTGCTGGGCCCATGGAGAGGCAGGGATCAGGCGACAGGGTCCAGGGGGGTGCGGTCATCACCCTTCCAAGCGACTCAGGCGCCGTCTATACTTCCCCGCTCGCCACGGGCGCGTAGCTCAGCTGGTTAGAGCGCTGCTTTCACACAGCAGAGGTCGGGGGTTCGAGTCCCTCCGCGCCCACTCGTCATCAGGGGACCCACCGATACCCCATCGTGACCTGCGCTGACCGCATGTCGCCCCCGCCCGGGAACCGCCCCGCATCGCGGACGCCGGTCGCGCCGATCAGAAATTCCCCAAAGCGCGTCCGCCGCATCCACTCGGCGCCCAGCGACCACTCCTGCCGCAGCAATGAGCCTGGGATCGCCTGCGCGCGCGCATTGGCTAGCGCGCGGGTCACGGCGATGAGACTCATGCGCCCAACGCGACTGTACCGGTCCACCCGGAGCGCGCCACCACCGCCCCCCTCTAAGAGATACGTGCCGAGTAACTGACCCCGAGCGGTGTGCCCCTGCGTGATCGGGCTGTGTTCGTAATTGAACGCCTGGCCGCGATACAATTCGAGCTCAGGGACCCGTTGGCTGGCAGCCGACAGATCGACGGCCCAGAGCACCCCCGCCGACGCAAGCCAGACCTTCCGGGTGGAGACCACCCAGCCGGAATTGTGCTCCAACTCATTCCCGAAGTCGCGGAGATCAGCCGAGCGATCGTTCTTCCCCAACTCTGCGGAGAACTCGAGCCCCGCGTCAGGGATGCGCAGGCGTCCCCAGGCGGCAATCAACTGATTGTCCGATTCGCCACCCTCATACACCTGCTTGTCCTTGAAGATCGAGCCGAAGAGCTTGGGGAAGAT
>JBEGVM010000197.1:0-3990 GCA_041178365.1 Gemmatimonadota bacterium
CTTCGTTCAGCTCAGCGATGGCCTGTGGCGCCTCGACCCCTGTCAGCGCCTCCTCGGTGGTGGAGCAGGCGGTCAAGACGAGCGCTACGGTCGCCGCGGAGAACAGTCGAATCGAACGTGCAGATATTCTGAGTGACCTTGCGCGACGAGAGGTGTGCTGACGCTCTATTAACGCCAATCCTCCGCCTAGACCCTTCTTCTGTTTGGGACCGGACTCGATCAGGTTGTTGAACATGCGTCCGCCTCCACTCGTGAAAAGTCGCGTGACGACGGCCCATGTGGCCGCCGACTGCACGGAGGGTAGTCGGAGGAGATTAACGGAGTATTGACGGAAAGATTAAGAATCCATTGACGCTTCATGAGCGTTGCATAGAGCGTCAGAGGGAGGGCATTTCACCGTCTCGAGCGAGGGGGAGCTGCACCTTTCGGCGGAGGCGATCCCCACCTCTGGTACCCCCCCCAAAATGACCCCCGAAGAAGGAGCCTACCCTCCCGAACCGATCTGCCGCGTGTACTTGATCGTCACCGACCGCGCGAGCGGCTCACGCCACCGCGTGAAGCTATCCGCCGCCTCCCCGTCATTGAGCACGATGAAGAGCCCCGTCCCCGCGGTGTTGAGCCAGGCGAACCGCAGGTTCGCCGTGAACGCTTCGGCCTGATTGTTGTACTGCGTCAGCGTCTGTACGAAGACGCGCGGCGTGAAGAAGTAGGCGAGCTTCACCCCGACCAGCTGCCGGATGAAATCCCCCTGGTCGAGGTGCACATCCTGATAGTCGACGACGAGCGACGAGGAGAAGACCGCGCCAGCGCGCGCAGTGACGGAGACGTTCGCCCCCGACCGCGTCCCCGTGTAGAACTCGCCAGCCTCGAGCCGCGCGAGGAAGGAGAGGGGCGCACTCGGGTCGCTCCCCCAATCGATTCCCGGCACGGTGAAGCGATACTGGCCCGGCGGCAGGACGATGCCGGGAGCGATCGTGAACGGGCGCTGCAGCCCCTCCGTATAGATGTTCACGTCAGGGCCGAAGCGCCCCCCACTGTTGAACTCGACCTCGGTGAGGTCGATGTGCATCCAGGACGACTGCAGGAAGCCATCGGTCCCCACCCAGCGCCGCAGACTCACATGCGGGTTCCACTGCCGCACCTGTTTCCAGTTCTGGCTGCGCACGAGCCGCATCAACATCAGTTCGTCGAAGCGATACCCTGCGGGCCGGCTCATGAACCCCACTTCAGGGTTGAACGCCTCACCCACGCCGAGCACACGCACCGAGTGACTCCAGTCGCGTGTCTGATAGGCGAGGCGCCCGCTCCACGAGGTCGCGTCGCCGCGGCGCCCCGGGGTCGTCGAGTGCCCCACCCAGGCATCGGCGGTCCAATCCTGCCCGATCCCCAAGCGCCCATCGGCACCGAGTACCCGATTGAAATCTCGGCTATCGCCCGTGGCCATGCGCTGCACCGCGATCACCCCGACACGCGACCGCGCGGAGAGCTCCTTGATGGCTCGCGCGACGGTGTACGAGTTCCCCACCACCCCAGGGGCGTCGTCGGTCACCATCTGCAACGCCCCGACGGTGAGTCCGCCGACACGCCCGGTGAGGCGCGCGCCGCCGACGATCGGCTGGGGTTGCCCCGTAGCCCCGTCGATCCCGATCCGGCGCGTGAAGAAGAGATCGACCGCCTGCGGGGTCCCCGCAGCGAAGACCCCCGCGTTCTCGAGGAAGAAGGGGCGCTTCTCGGGGAAGAAGATCGGGAAGCGCGTGAGGTTCGTGCGCTGCTCATCGACCTCGACCTGCGCGAAGTCGGTGTTATACGTGAGGTCGAGCGTGAGGCTCGGCGTCACCCCGTACTTCGCGTCGATCCCCCAGGCGCCCGTCGTCGCGTAGGCCGACTGCGTCGCGAAGGTGCGAGAGGAGTTACCGAGGGTGTAGGGCGTCACCGTGCCGATCCGCTGCGCTGGGACGGCGAGCGCCGTGAGCGTCCCCGCCTGCGAGAGTCGCGTGATCGAGAATTGACGCGAGACCTGCGACCAGAGTGCCTCCTCATTCCGCCGCCGAATACCGCGCATGATGTTGAGCCCCCACTCCTGCGTCTCCCCACCGCCATACCGGAGCGTGTAGAAGGGGATGCGGAACTCAGCGTACCACCCCAGCGAGTCACGCGAGGTGCGGACCGTCCAGCTCGCGTCCCAGTTGAGATTGATCCCGCCCATGGAACCAGCTTGCGCGCGGTTCTGCCCCGCCTGGAAGACCCCGCCCCCCTCGCCCTCACGAATCACCTGTGCGTCATGTTCGATCGCCGACGGGGTGGTCCCGAAGAGGAACCCATTCTGCCGATCGCGGTAGGTGTCGAGGATGAAGGCGAAGTAATCGCTGTTGGTCAGCGTCACGTCGCGGATCGTCTCACTCGGCACGATGAGCTGCGGCTCGCGGTCGTAGAGCCAGGCACCCACGTAGAGGGCGGTGCCATCGGTGAGGAGGCGCACCTCGGTGCGCTCGGTCACGGGGGTCCCCTCGAACGGCTCACGCTGCACGAAGTCGGTGAGGACCGAGGCCTCACGCCACACGGCCTCGTCGAGCCGCCCATCGATCAGGGGCGGGGTGGCGATGGTCGCGGCGCGACCCACCCGGGGGGTCGGGGTCGGGACGGTGGCCGTTGGGCGTGCCGCCGTGGGCTGGGCGGCCAGGGGGCGCACGACGCCGGTGAGGGCGGTAAGCGCGAGGAGCAGGGTGAAGAGGACCATAGGCCAAGGAACCTAACCTTTCCGGCCGCCGCGCCGCGCCGTACGTTCCCGCGGTTCCGACGTTCCCCCTTCAGTCGGTGCGGCGCACCGATGCAATCGAACCGAGGTCTGGATGTCCCGACTCCCCCTCCGCGTCGCCCGATGGTGCGGCGTCGCTCTCGTCGCCGCGCTCCCGCTGAGTGCCCAGCTGACTGCGCAGCTCCCTGCCGGCGTGAAGGCAGGCCCCTGGATCGATCTCCTCGCCGGTCGGGCTGCCCCCCATTGGCGCACCTATCAGGATTCGACCCTCGAGAACGGGTGGCGCTACGACGCCGCGACCAAGGTCCTCAGCCGTGAGGCCGGGAAGGACATCATCACCAAGCGGCAATTCGGCGACTTCGACCTTGAGCTCGAGTGGAAGGTCGGTCCCAAGGGGAACAGCGGGGTCTTCTACCGCGCCACGGAGGCGACCCGTCGGATCTATGAGAACGCCCCAGAGATGCAGATCCTCGACAACGCCGGCCATCGGGACGGTGGGAGCCCCCTCACCTCGGCGGGTGCGAACTATGCGTTGCATGCCCCACCGCGCGATGTCTCCAAGCCGGCTGGGCAGTGGAACGCCGTCCGGATCGTCGCCGTCGGCTCCCATGTGGAGCATTGGCTCAATGGGGTGAAGCTCCTCGAGTATGAGCAGGGCTCGCCGGACTGGAAGGCCCTCGTGGCCAAGTCCAAGTTCGCGGCCTGGCCGCCTTACGGGCTCGCGATGCGCGGGCACATCGGACTTCAGGACCATGGCGATGTGGTCGAGTTCAAGAATATCCGCATCCGGGAGCTCACGAAATGACCAAAGTCAAACTTGGCGCGATGATGTTCCTCCAGTACTTCATCTGGGGGAGCTGGGGCGTCCCGATCGTGACCTATCTCGGTCGCGGTCTGGGGTTCGATGACGTGCAGAAGCCGATCCCCTTCACGGTGATGGCGATCGCCGCACTGGTGACCCCGCTCTTCATGGGGATCATCGCCGACCGACTGGTCAACGCGGAGAAGTTGATGGCGGCGTTGCATCTCGCCGGCGCCGCGGTGATGTGGATCGCCTCGAGCCAGACGGAGTTCCTCCCCTTCGCCTCGACCTTCCTCCTCTTCGCGCTCTGCTATACTCCCACGCTCGCGCTGGCGAACAACATCGCCTTTCATCATGTGAAGAGCGCGGAGCAGGAGTTCCCCGCGATCCGTGTGATGGGGACGGTGGGGTGGATCGCCGCGGGGATCCTCAT
>JBEGVM010000198.1:0-12157 GCA_041178365.1 Gemmatimonadota bacterium
ACGGGACGCCCAGTACGCTCTACCGAGAGATCGCGTCGCGCCTCCGTAAGCTGGGAGGGAAGCGCATCGCCATCAACTCCGGCGAGGCGGGCGGAATCACCGACGGGATGTCAGCGACGCAGCGTCAGGGGCTCGAGCGCGCGCTGGGACCCGAGTGGTCCAAGCGATTGACCTCCTCCCACGATCTCGTGCAGCGGTGGCTCGCGGTGAAGCTCCCTGCCGAAGTCGAGATCATGGCGCGCGCCGCGCGGCTCACCGCGCAGCTCGAGGAGGAGGCGTATGCGCAGGTCGTCCCCGGGCGCACGCGCGACTCCGACATCGCGCGCTTCCTCAAGACCCGCATGCGTGACCTCGGCGTGGAAGACGGATGGAGCCCGTCGCAGAACCCGAGCGTGAACTCGGGACCCGATCGCGGGCACTCGCATGCGAGTGATCGCGTCATCGAGCCGGGCGATGTAATCCAGACCGATTTCGGGATCAAGGTCCACGGTGTGTGGGTCACCGACATCCAGCGCTTCGCCTATGTGTTGCGGCCCGGGGAGACCGCGCCGCCGGCGGAGGTGCAGCGCCGATGGGAGATCGCGAAGGCGGGGTCGCGCGCGGCGTTCGCGGCGATGCGGCCGGGCGCCACGGGGGCACAGGTCGATTCGGCGCAGCGGATCATCATGCAGCGCGAAAGCTCCACCACGGTCCCGTGGAGCACGGGGCATCCGGTCGGCTACTGGGCACATGATGCGGGACCGCGGCTCAACCGCGCGGAGCGCCGCACCCTCCGCGAGGGGATGACCTTCGCCTTCGACGGCTTCATGGCGTGGGCCCTCCCGGGGAGCGACGGCCGCACCTGGGGTACGGGGACCAAGACGATCTCCGTCGAGGAGATGACGGTGATCACCCGTGATGGCGCGGCCTTCCTCACGCCGCCGCAAGAGGAATTGATCCTGATCCCCACGCGCGGGCCGCAGCGTCCGTGAGTGACCTGACGACGACGGGCCCGACCGGCGATGCCGCTCCGCTGCATCGCGCTGGGGATGACGCCCTCGATGCGCGCATCCGGTTCCTGACGGAGCTGGCCCGTCGTCTGCATATCGCCGGGGTCTCCTCCCAGCGCCTGGAAGGGGCGGTCCGTGCGACCGCGCGCTCACTCCGTGTGAGCGCGGAGCTCTGGTCCACGCCGACGGGATTATTGCTCTCGCTCGGCGATGCGGATGTGGTCCACGGCTCCCAACAGACGCGCGTGCTCCGACTCGAGCCGGGCCAGGTGAACCTGCGAGCCCTCGCGGCACTCGACCGGATCGCCGAAGAGGTCATCGCTGGGCAGCGGTCGCTGGAGGGCGCGTGGGAGGCGATGCGCGCGCTGGATCGTCCAGAGACCACCGCGACCCGACTTCGGACGGTGTTGGCGTTCGGTGTGGGGTCGGCGGCGGTCGCCGGATTGCTGGGGACCTCGTGGCTCGATCTCGGGGTGGCCTTCGTCTTGGGGCTGTTGATCGGATGGATCGCGATCCTTAGCGCCACGCGGCCGAACCTCGCGGCGGCGAACGAGGCGGTGAGCGCCCTCGTCGCCACGACGCTGGCGACAGCCTTCGGGACCTTCGTCGCCCCGATCTCGCTGCAGACGGTGATCATCGCCTCGTTGATCGTGCTCATGCCGGGGCTGATGCTCACCACGGCGATGACCGAGCTCGCCACGCAGCAGCTCTCGTCGGGGACGGCGCGGCTCGGTGGCGCGCTCACCGTGCTCTTGAAGCTCACCTTCGGTAGCGTCGCGGCCTCGCAGGTCATGCTGGCTATCGGATGGATCGCCCCGGTGCCGCCCCCATCGCAGCTGCCGGCCGGCATCGAATATCTCGCCGCGATCTGTGCTGCGGGGAGCTTCGCGGTGCTCTTCCGGACGGCGACGCGCGATGTGCCCCTCGTGATGGCGAGCGCCCTCCTCGGGTACATCATCACCCGAGTGACGGGCAGTTCCTCGGGTATCGGCGGTGGGGCATTTGCCGCGGGGGTCTTCTTCGCGAGTCTCGCGATGGCCGCCCTCGCCAATCTCTACGGGCGCCTCTTCGGTCGGCCCGGGGCCTTGGTGCGTGTGCCGGGGATCATGCTCCTCGTCCCCGGGAGTGTGGGGTTCCGCGCCCTCCGGTCGGTGATGGAGCGAGACTACGCGATGGGGTTCGATACCCTCGTGGTCGTGTTGAGCGCCCTGCTGGCCCTGACGGCTGGACTGCTCTTCGGGGCGTTGCTGATCCCACCGAGGCGTTACCTCTGAGGCCATTTCGGGGTATCTTTCCCAGATGAAGCTCCGTCAGTGTACGGTGGGCCTTGCGCTCCTCGTGTCGGTGCTCGCGTGCGGTGGCGATTCCGTCTTCGTCCCGAACATCGAGCAGACCCAGTTCGCGACCACGTTGAACGTCGATCTCGCCCAGTCGACCAAGACCGCGTCCGGCCTCTACTACCGCGATCTCGTCGTCGGCGTCGGCGCGCTCAATCCCACGGACACCGCGAAGACGGTCTCGGTCGGGTACACGGGATATTTCCGCAATGGTGTGCAGTTCGACGCCGGGAATCTCGGCCCCTTCCGCACGGGGACCGGCGCCGTGATCGCAGGGTTCGATGAAGGGCTCAAGGGGATGAAGGCGGGCGGGCGCCGACAACTGATCATCCCACCCGCTTTAGGCTATGGTGCACAGGCCACCAATGGCATACCGGGGAACTCGATTCTCGTGTTCGTCGTCGACCTCAGAACGGTATCTAACTAATGGCGTCCAAGTTCAATCCGGCGGAGTGGCGTGGGATCGTGACACGGTATGCGAGGGCTGAGGTCACGCGATCCTTCGGCCAGCTCGCACTCAATCTCGCAGCGCTCGTGGCGACGCTCTATGTGGCGTATCGCCTCATGGAGCCGGCGCCGTGGGCGACGGCACTCCTCGTGCTCCTCGTCAGCGGCTTCTTGATCCGCACCTTCATCATCATGCACGACTGTGCCCATGGGAGCTTCACCCCATGGCAGAAGGTCAACGACGTGATCGGGTTCGTGACCGGCGTGCTGATGCTCACCCCCTATCAGCAGTGGCGTCGGGAGCATGCGATCCATCACGCCTCGGCGGGGGATCTCGAGCGCCGTGGCACCGGGGATATCGATACGCTCACGGTGGCGGAGTACGAGGCCATGTCGCGGTTCGGCAGGCTCAAGTATCGGCTGTACCGTCATCCGGTAGTGCTCTTCATCCTGGGCCCGCTCCACCTGATGGTGTTGCAGCGGTTCCGCATCCCGGGGCCGACCACCGGGCCGGCACAGCTCTGGAATGTCTGGACCACGAACATCGCGCTGGCGGCAACGGCGACGATCTTCATCCTGACCGCCGGCTGGCAGTCGGTGGTGTTGCTCTATCTCCCGGCGGTCTATATCGCGGGCGCCGTCGGTGTGGGCCTCTTCTATGTGCAGCATCAGTTCGAAGAGGCGTATTGGCAGCGCGGGGAGCACTGGGACTACGCGACGGCGGCGATCACGGGGAGCTCCTTCCTCCGCCTCCCCCGGGTGTTGAACTGGTTCACCGGCAACATCGGCTTCCACCACGTGCATCACCTTGGCCCCAAGATCCCGAACTACAAGCTTCGGCAGGCCCATGAGGAGAATGGGATCTTCGAGGCCGCTCCGGTGCTGACGATGCGCACCGCCATCAAGACGCTCCGCCTTGCGCTCTACGACGAGGAGCGGGGCAAGTTGATCGGCTTTCGTGACCTGCGTGCGCGCCGGACGTCGAACTGAACGCCCCAGTCGATTCGGCCGCATCCTCCCTGTCAGGGTTCAACGACCTCGCCCTTGATCCGCGCGTCCTCGACGCGCTGACTGCACTCGGCTACGAGGAGCCGACCCCGATCCAACGCGCCGCGATCCCTGCGCTCTTGGCCGGTCGCGATGTCTTGGCGCAGGCCGCCACGGGCACGGGTAAGACCGCCGCCTTCGCGCTCCCGCTCCTGCATCGGCTCTCCCCCGATGCCCCCCCGCGCGAGCGGACGGCGGCGTTGGTGCTCGTCCCCACCCGTGAACTCGCGATGCAGGTGGCCGAGGCGATCCATCGATATGGGAAGGGGCTCGGCGCCGTTGCCATCCCGATCTATGGTGGCGCGCCGATGGAGGGGCAGATCCGCTCCCTCAAGCGGGGCGCCGATGTCGTGATCGCGACCCCAGGTCGTGCGCTCGATCATATCCGACGGAAGACGATCTTCTTGGCGTCGGTGAAGACGGTCGTCCTCGACGAGGCGGACGAGATGCTCGACATGGGGTTCGCCGAGGACCTAGAGGCGATCCTCGCCGCGACGCCGGTGGAGAAACAGGTCGCCCTCTTCTCCGCCACGCTGCCGCCGCGCATCGCCGCGATCGCCCGGACGCACCTGCGCGAGCCAGAGGTGATCACCGTCGATAAGGAAGCGGTGAAGGCGGATCGGACCGCGTCGATCCGGCAGGTCGCCTACATCGTCCCGCGCGCCCACAAGATGGAGGCGCTGGGGCGCATTCTGGATGTGGAGCAACCGACGAGCGCGATCGTCTTCTGTCGCACACGGACCGAGGTCGATCAACTCACCGAGACGCTGAATGGTCGTGGGTTCCATGCCGAGGCGCTGCATGGCGGGCTCTCGCAGGACCAGCGTGACCGTGTGATGAAGCGGTTCCGGGCCAAGACCTCAGAGTTGCTCATCGCCACCGATGTCGCCGCGCGCGGCCTCGATGTGCAGCATGTCTCCCATGTGGTGAATTACGATGTGCCCAACGCCTCGGATGCCTACGTGCACCGGATCGGGCGGACCGGGCGTGCGGGGCGCGCCGGGGTGGCGATCACCCTCACGGAGCCGCGTGAGCATCGTCACCTGCGTTCCTTCGAGCGGGCGACCGGTGGGACGATCGAGGTGGCGACCGTGCCGACGGTGGCGGATCTCAAGGCGCGGCGGCTCGAACTCGCGCAGGGAGCGCTCCGTGAGGTGATCCTCGCCGGGGAGCTCGATCCCTGGCGGACTGTGGTGGCTGGGCTCGCCGAGGAGTTCGACCTGATGGATATCGCGGCGGCCGCGGTGAAGCAGGGCGCGGGGGAGTCCACCGAGGGGGATGAGGCGGAGATCCCGGCGGCGTCTGCTGCGCGTGAGCGGCACCCCGCGCGTGAGCGCGAGGCGGTCCGAAAGGAGCGTCGTGAGTCATCGACCAGCGCCGGCGAGGGTCGCCCGAGCAAGGGCGCGAAGGGGGCCAAGGGCGCCGCCGCGGCGGGATGGGCGATGGCGAAGCTTTATGTCGGTGGTGGACGGAAGCTCAAGATCCGGCCCGGCGATATCGTGGGGGCGATCACCAACGAGATGTCCCTCGATGCCAGCGCGATCGGCGCGATCCAGATCTGGGATCGGCATAGCATCGTCGAGGTCCCCGAGACGATCGCGGACGATGTGATCCGTACCCTCTCGGGGACGACGATCAAGGGGAAGAAGCTCCAGATCCGCCGCGATCGCTCGGTACGTTAGCTGACTAGTACCGCGCGAAGACCGAGGTCCCACCGTTCGCCGTGAAGGCGACCACGGCATACCGCTCATACTGCTTCGGGTCGCCCTGCTCCATGCCGGGTGACCCGATCGGCATTCCGGGGACCGCGATCCCACGAATCGCGGGGCGCTGCGCGAGCATCCGTTTGATCTCGGCCGCGGGGACATGCCCTTCGACGAGATAGACGCCGATCACCGCGGTGTGACAACTCTCGAGTGCCGCCGGGACGCCCATGGTGCGCTTCACGCCGGAGAGGTCATCGGTGTCGATCCCGCGGACGGTGAATCCACTGCGCTGGAGATGTGTGACCCAGGCCCTGCAGCATCCGCACGCGGCGTCCTTGTAGACGGTGATCGTGGGGAGTGCCGGCTGACTCTCACCGAGCGAGGGGAGGAGGGCTGCGACGGTTCCGGCCGCGAGGGATTGGGCAAGGAAGGTGCGACGATCCATGTGAGGCGCTCCGGTCAGCGTGAGACGCCGGCAAGGGCGGTGACGAGGAGGAGCGCGAGTTGCGGTCCCTTATAGGAATCCGGCGTCTCGGTATAGCTCTCTTCGGTGCCATGGGCGCCGGTGCTGCGGCCCCCGCCGTTGATGGTGATGGCGGGGATCCCCATCGCGATGGGGAGGTTGGCATCGGTGCTCGAGGCACTGGTCGCGGGGAGCCAGCCGAGGGATTCGATCGCGGCCCATGCGGTCTGCACGATCGGGGCGTCATCGGACTGCCCGCCGGTGGGGCGGATCCCGATCGTGTCGTAGGTGACGGTCACGGTCGCACGCGAGTTCGGCCACCGTGCGATCTCCTCGGCGACGCCGGCCGCGATCGCTGCCTTGATCTGCGCGTCGATGGCCGCGAGCGCTTCCGGTGACTCGGAGCGCATGTCGACTTCCATCTGCGCGAGCGGGGTGATGGTGTTCACGCTCGTCCCGCCTCGCACGATCCCCACGTTGAAGGTGGTGCGCGGGTTAGACGGCACGCGCAGCTCCCCGATCTTCGCGATCGCGCGTCCCATGGCATGCATCGGATTCGCCATCCCGAAGGCGCCGTAGCTGTGCCCACCCGGGCCGGTGAACGAGACGGTGTAGCGGTGGCTCCCTACCGCGCGTGAGACGATGCGGCCATCCCCTGCGCCATCGACGGAGATGAAGTAGTTCACCTTCCCCGGGAATTCTTTGGTGAGGAGATGTCGCACCCCGCGGAGATTCCCAGGGCCCTCCTCACCGACGTTCCCGACGAGATGCACGGTCCCGCGCGGGGTCACGCGCTGCTCCTTGAGCACGCGGGCGAGGGTCAGGACGACCGCGAGTCCGCGACAATCGTCCCCGATGCCGGGGCCGGCGATGCGATCGCCAGTGCGCGTCGTGCGCACGTCGGTGCCTTCGGGGAAGACGGTGTCGAGGTGTCCCGCGAGGATCACCACCGGACCGTTGCCGTCGCCGATCGTCGCGATGACGTTCCCTTCGGCGTCGATGCGCGCATCACGATATCCGAGGGCGATGAGGCGACGCTGGAACTCGGCGGCCCGCGCCTGCTCCTTGAATGGCGGCGCGGGGATCTCACAGATGGAGATCTGCTGGTCGAGGGTCCACGATTGCAGGCGCGGCATCGCCTCCATGGCCCGCTTCACGCTGGGATCGGTGAGCGGAACGGGGAGGGCCTGGGCCTGACCCGTCCGAGCGAGGGGAGCGATGAGCAGCAGCGCGGCCAGTGTGGCGCGCAGGCCAAGGTGCCTGTGTGAGCGGGGGGAACGGTGCATATTCGGAATCTACCCACCCCCCCTCCGATGACCACCCATCCCTGGCTGACGCACTACGACGCCGGCGTACCGGCGTCGCTGGCCCCGTATCCCGAGCGCATCCTCCTCGACTATCTCGAGGATGCGGTGCGGGCCCGCCCCGATGCCACGGCGCTGTACTTCAAGGGGACGAATGTCAGCTGGGGGACCCTGGCCCGCGAGAGCGATGCCTTTGCCTGTGCACTCCGGGAGATGGGGGTTGGTCACGGGGATCGCGTCTCGGTCCTTCTCCCCAACTGCCCGCAGTTCTTCGTGGTGGAGTTGGCGGCGTGGAAGGTGGGGGCGATCCTCGTCCCCCTGAACCCGATCTACACTGAGGATGAGCTCGTCGGGCCGCTCACGACCGCGGCACCGAAGGTGATCGTCACCCTCTCGACCTTCTATGACCGGGTGAAGGGCGCCCAACATCGCGTCCCCGCAGTCCAGCAGGTGGTGGTGACGAGTATCAAGGAGTGGCTCCCGCCGTTGCTCCGGGTGGTCTTCACGCTGCTCTTGGAAAAGAAGGGGGGGCATCGCGCCGCACGACGCGATGGCGACCCGATGCTTCCTGCGCTGCTCGCCCGTCATGCGGGGCAGCGGCCGCCAGCGCATCGCCCGAGTATCGACGACGATGCGATTCTCCTGATGAGTGGTGGGACGACGGGGACGCCGAAGGCGGTGCGCGTGCATCACCATGCCTTGGTGATCACCGGACTCCAGTTCCGCGCCTGGCTTGGTGACATCCTCCCTGAATGGGAGGGGAGCTACTGCCTCCCCCTGCCGCTCTTCCACACCTATGGGGCGTGCGGCGTCCAGTCGGCGTGCCTCATCGGCCACAACGCGATCGTGCTCATCCCGAACCCGAGAGACTTCGACGACCTCGTGAAGACGGTCGAACGCACCAAGCCATCGGTCTTCTGTGGCGTGCCGACGCTGTACAACGCCCTGCTCAATCATCCGCGCGTGGCGAGCCGGAAGGCGGACTTCGCCTCGATGAAAGCCTGTGTCTCGGGGGCCGCGCCGCTCTTGCAAGAGACGCGGCGTCGCTTCACGGCGATCACCGGCGCGCGCATCGTCGAAGGCTATGCGATGACGGAGTCGAACCTCGCCTCCGTGGTCTGGCCGCTGCATGGCCCAGAGAAGATCGGCTCCGTAGGGATCCCGATCTCCGATTGCGCGGTGAAGATCGTCGATGCCGATGATCCCACGCGCGAGCTCCCGGTCGGCGAGGTCGGGGAGATCCTCCTCACCGGACCGCAGATCATGCGTGGCTACTTCAATCCGCCGGACGATGTGGACCAGATGCTCCATGCGCATGCCGATGGACGCACCTGGCTGCACACCGCCGACCTCGGGTACGTCGACGAGGATCACTTCCTCTTCATCGTCGATCGCAAGAAGGATCTGATCAAGATGAATGGGATGCAGGTCTGGCCGCGCGAGATCGAGGAGGCGCTCGCGAAGCATCCCGCGGTGCTCGAGGCAGGGGTGCGAGGGTTCCCCGATGCGGCGCGCGGGGAGGTCGCGGTGGGCTTCGTGGTGAAGCGGCCGGGCCATGAGGTCACGGGGCCTGAGCTGCGTGACTGGTGCAAGGAACACCTCGCGCCGTTCAAGGTCCCGGCGCGGATCGTCTTCACGCCGGAGCTCCCGAAGTCGTTGATCGGGAAGGTGCTGCGACGCTTGCTCGTCGAGACACCGGGTTGAGTCGATGACGCGTCTCGTCTCTCTCCTCTGTGGCCTGATCCTCCTCGTCTCGCCGATCAGCGCGCAGCAGGCACCCCGTGTCTTGCTCATCGGGCTCGATGGCTTTCGCGCCGACTATCTCGATCGCCCCGCCGCCACGCAGCTGCGCGCGCTCGCCGCCCGTGGGGTCCGCGCCGAGCGGATGATCTCGGCGTTCCCCTCCAAGACCTTCCCGAACCACTACTCGATCGTCACGGGGCTCTCTCCCGAGCGTCATGGGATCGTCGCCAACGCGATGCGCGACTCCGTCCTCGGACTCTTTCGGCTGAGCGATCGCGCGGCGGTGCAGACCTCTGGGTGGTGGGGCGGGGAACCGATCTGGGTGACGGCGGAGCAGCAGGGGCGTCGCGCCGCGACCTACTTCTGGCCCGGCTCTGAGGCCGAGATCGGTGGGGTGCGACCGAGTTGGTGGTATCCGTACGATGGGGATCGGCCCAATGCGGAGCGGGAGCGTCAGGTGCTCGAGTGGCTCGCCTTGCCTTCTGATTCCGCCCCCGCCTTCATCGCGCTCTACTTCTCGGACACCGACGATGCAGGGCATCGCCATGGGCCAGATGCGCCGCAGGTCGATTCGGCGATCGCGCGGGTGGATTCCGCGGTTGGGCGGCTGGTTGCCGGGATCGCTCGGCTTGGGCTCACTGAGGTGGTGAATGTCATCGTCGTGGCCGACCATGGGATGGCGGCCGTTTCGCCTGAGCGGACGATCGTGCTCGATGACTATCTCGACCTGCAGACGGTGGAGATCGTCGATCTGAATCCGGTGGCGATGATCACCCCGCGCGATGGCGAAGTGTCACGGGTGATGCGTGCGCTCGAAGGGTGGCATCCGCATCTGCAGGTGTATCGGCGTGAGGAGACCCCCACCGCGTTGCGGTTCCGTACGCATCCACGCATCACGCCGATCGTCGCGATCGCCGACGACGGCTGGAGCATCGTGACGGTCGGCGCGCGGACCCGAGCGGCCGCAGTGCGCGGGGTCCGTGGCGGCGCGCATGGCTACGATCCCCAGCTCCCTTCGATGGCGGCGCTCTTCATCGCCGCCGGCCCTGGGATCGTACGGGGACGCACGGTGCCGGCCTTTCAGAACATCCACGTCTATCCGCTGATGGCCGAGCTCCTGCGGCTGCGGCCAGCGCCCACCGACGGCGCCCTCGACAGCGTCCGGACGATGCTCAGAACTCGCGGCGCTTCATCTCCTTGAACATCTTCTCCCGCTCTTCATCCTGCGCATCGGTGACGCGCTGCGGGGCCGTGGCGTCGTAGGTCTTCGCCTCGACGTTCCGCGGCTTCGCCTGCTTCTGCATCTTCTTCACCAGATTCTGGATCGACTTGTCATCCAGGCCAGCCATGGCGCCCTCCGGGGCAGTGACGGTACACGAATCCTATCGGTCGGCATGAGAAAGGGGGAGTCGGTCGGCTGACCGGCTCCCCCTCGTCCCCTGCTACATCTTCGGCTTGAGCATCTCGCGCGTGGTCGGGTAGGCGATCCCGAGCTGCTCCAGATACGTCTTGTACTTCTTGGAATCATAGTAGTACTTCTGCAGCTCTGGCTTGTACCGCGCCATGATCTCGGCGTTCAGATAGATGGGCGGTTGATCGGTCGCCGAGATGAAGGCGGTGTACTTCGTCTCCTTGGTCTGGACCTCGCGGAAGTAGGTCCAGGCATCCGCGACCACCTGCGGCTTGAGCAGGATGTCGAGCATCGTGAGCGCCTGGACCTTGGCCCCAGCGAGCGCGCCCTTATGGGCGATCGGGGTCGCCATCACGATCGAATTCGCCCAGTTGTGGCCTGGGGGTCCGGGGATGTTCGAGGGGAATCGCAGGGTGACGGTCGGCACGTTCCAGGAGACATCGCCGATATCGTCAGATCCACCCCCCATCCGCTGACTCTCGGGCACCGGTCCACCGACATTCATCGTCGTGGTCGAGGTGAGCCCGCTCTCACGCACCCCGAGCTCCTTCTGCACGGCACGCGCCATCGCGACGTCCGCCGAATCCCACGCCGGCATCCCGACGCGCTTGATATTCTCGAAGGTCACTTCGGCGATGGTCTTGTTGAAATGTGCACTCCACCCCGAGCCGACGATCATGACGGTGTCGAGCGCGACATTGGCCATCAGGGCTGCCCCCTTCGCGATCTGCGTCCCACGTTCGAAGAGCGCCGTGGTCCGCTCGTAATCCCGCTCACGGAAGTAGAACCAGATGCTCGCCGTGCTCGGCACCACATTCGGCTGGTCGCCACCGTCACGGATCACGTAGTGTGACCGCGTGGGGAGTTCATTGTGCTCGCGCTGGTACTCCCACCCGGTGCCCATGAGCATCGCGGCATCGAGGGCAGAACGGCCCCGCCACGGCGCACCGGCGGCATGGGCGCTTGTCCCCTTGAAGCGGAACATCGCCGAGATGAGGGCCGTCTGTCCGCTCTGGCCCCACTGCACACCGAGGTCGGAGCTCACATGAGTGAAGAGGGCGACATCCGCATCCTTGAAGAGCCCCTCGCGGACGAGGAACGCCTTCCCGGCCATCTGCTCTTCGGCGATCCCAGGCCAGAGGACGATCGTGCCAGGGATCTTCTCCCGCATCATGAGGTCCTTCACGGCGAGGGCTGCGGCGATGTTCACCGCCTGACCCGAGTTGTGCCCCTCCCCATGTCCCGGCGCCCCTGCGACCTGTGGATCGAGGAAGGCCACCGCCGGACGATTGCTGGCCTGGGGGATCCCATCGACATCGGAGCCGAGCGTGATCACCGGCTTCTTCCCGGCGGGGCTCTCCCAGCGCGCGACCCAGGCGCTCGGCATCCCGGCATAGCCCAGGGTGATCGCGAATCCTTTCGTCTTGAGCAGCGTCGTGATGTACTTCTGCGTCTCGAACTCCTGCATCCCGAGTTCGCTGTACGAGAAGAGTTGGTCGACGATCTCTTGCACGAGTTTGGGATCGACCTTCGCGAGGGCTTCCGCCTTCAGTCGCTCGAGTCGCACCGAGTCAGCAGCGGCCTGAGCCACGGTGAGTCGCGGGGTGAACGCCGCCAACAGGAGGCCAGCGAGGAGGAGGTGGCGGCGGTAGGTACCGCGCACCGGACGGAGGAGGGCCATCACACGAATCCTCAGCGAAAGGGGGGTCC
>JBEGVM010000199.1:0-28425 GCA_041178365.1 Gemmatimonadota bacterium
GCCGATTCGATGTTCCAGCAGATCCTCCTCCGTCCCGACGAGTACTCGGTGGTCGCGACCCCGAACCTCAACGGCGATTACATCTCCGATGCGTTGGCGGCCGAGGTGGGTGGACTCGGGATCGCGCCGGGCGGCAATGTCGGTGATGAGGCCGCGGTCTTCGAGGCGACGCACGGCACCGCGCCCAAGTACGCCGGGCTCGACAAGATCAATCCGGGGTCGGTGATCCTCTCCGGGGTGATGATGCTCGAGCAGATGGGGTGGGATGAGGCGGCGCAGCTCATCATCCGCGGCCTCGAGAAATCGATCGCGAACAAGACGGTGACCTACGATCTCGCGCGGCAGATGCCGGGGGCGACCGAGGTCTCGACCTCGGGCTTCGGCGACGCGATCATCGCAGGGATGGTGTGATGTCGATCGCTTTCAGCGCGAAGCGCGGGGATCCCGCGCGCACGGTGACGCCGCTCCTCGTGGTGGCGTTGCCCTCGGAGCCAAGCCTCCCGACGGCGCTGCGCGCGGTCGATACCAGGTTCGGTGGGGCGTTGGGTCGTGCGCTCCGTCGGAAGGATTTTCAGGGGGGGAAGGACGAGACACTCCTCCTCTTCGCCCCGGGCGTTGGGGGGCCGGAGCGCCTCCTGCTCGTGGGGACCGGCACCGGGGATCGCGTGAAGGGGCTCACCCGTGCGGCGACCCTCGCTGGGCGTCGCGCGCAGGCCCTTGGCGTGGGGAGCTGCACCTTCTGGGCGGCGGATCTCAGCGACGCGCTGCTTGAAGGAGCGATTGCGGGGCTCTCCCTCGGGAGCTGGGAGTTCAAGGAACTCCACGCGCCGGTCCCCGCGGCCAAGCGCAAGAAGGCCCTCGCCTCGGTGACGCTCTTTGTCGAGGACGTGGCTGGCTCGAAGCGCGCGCTCACCGCCGGCATCGCCGTCGCCGAAGGGCAGCGGATCGCGCGACGTCTCGCGATGCTCCCCGGGAATATCTGCACCCCGGACTACCTCGCGAAGACCGCGCGGGAGATCGGGAAGCGGCATCGCCTCACGGTGAAGGTCTATGGCCGCGCCGAGATGAAGCGGATGAAGATGGGTTCCTTCCTCGCCGTCGCACAGGGGACGCGCCAGGATCCCAAGCTCATCGTGCTCGAGTACAAGGGCGGCAAGAAGGGCGCCGCGCCGGTGGCGCTCGTCGGAAAGGGCCTCTGCTTCGACACCGGTGGTGTCTCGATCAAGCCGGCGCCGGGGATGGAGCTCATGAAGTTCGATATGTCGGGCGCGGCGGGCGTCCTCGGCGCGATGGAGGCGATCGCGCGGATGAAGCTCAAGGTCAACGTCGTCGGTCTCGTCGGGGCGACCACCAACGTGGTCGATGGGGATGCGATCCGCCCCGGCGATGTGGTGCGTGCCTCGAACGGCAA
The DNA here is from genome assembly GCA_041178365.1 of Gemmatimonadota bacterium. Taxonomy (GTDB): domain Bacteria; phylum Gemmatimonadota; class Gemmatimonadetes; order Gemmatimonadales; family Gemmatimonadaceae; genus Pseudogemmatithrix. The sequence continues at coordinate 1,412 of JBEGVM010000199.1, forward strand.
GACGATCGAGATCCAGAACACCGACGCCGAGGGACGGCTCGTCCTCGCCGACGTGTTGCACTTCGCCAAGCGCTACCGCCCGCAGGCGACGGTCGATGCCGCGACGCTCACAGGCGCGGTGGTGATCGCGCTCGGTCATGTCGCGATGGGCGTCATGGGGAATGATCAGGCGGTGGTCGACGAAGTCCTCGCCGCATCGAAGCGCGGAGGGGAGACCGGGTGGCAGCTCCCGCTCTTTGATGAGTACAAGGAGCAACTGCGTTCCGACGTCGCCGACCTGCGCAACATCGGTGGGCGGGACGGTGGGAGCATCACCGCCGGTTGCTTCTTGGCGGAGTTCGCTGAGGGGATGCCCTGGGTGCACCTCGATGTGGCGGGCACGGCGTATGCGGAGAGCGATCTGGTCGTCATGCCGAAGGGGCCGACCGGACTTCCCGTGCGCACCTTCGTGGAATTCGTGCGCGGGAGAGCGCGCTGATCGGGATGCGCTGGCTCGTGGGGGTGATGCTCGGCGTCGCCGCCACGGTTCCGGCGCAGCAGGCGCCAGGCGATTCATCGCGCGCTGCGCCACGGGATTCCGTGCGGCCCGCGCCACGGGACACGGTCCGCGATACGATCAAAGCGCCGGTCGCGGTGGCGCCGCGTGGGGTCGCGCCCGACCTGCGAGGGCGCCGTCTGGTCTGGGACCGCGAGGCGATCCTCGCCGATGGGGCGGTCACCCTGACCGACCTTCTCGCTGATGTCCCCGGCATCGTCCCGTTCTATTCCGGCTTCATCACCGCGCCGACCGCGGCCTCGTGGTACGGAGGGGTCGGCCGCGTACGCGTGTTCTTCGATGGTATCGAGTGGGATGCGCTGGATCCGCGCGAAGGCGGGACGCGCGACCTCGCGACGATCCCGATCTGGTCGCTAGAGGAGGTCGCGGTCGAGCGGGTCGCCGGAGAGCTGCGGGTGCATCTGCGCTCGTGGCGGGTGATTCGCACCACACCACAGACCCGCACCGACATCCTCACGGGGTCGGAGCAGGCGAATCTCTACCGGGGTTTCTACGGCAAGCGGACCGATGCTGGGGGCGTGGTGCAGGTCGCCGCACAGCAGGCCTCGACGACGAGTGTACGGACCCGCGGTGATGGCGATGCGCTGAGCGCCTTCGGCCGCGTCGGGATCGCGCGCGGTCGGTTGTCTGTCGATGCGGTGGTGAATCGCCTGGGGCGCATCCGGCGTCCCATGGATCGCTACGTGATCGATGGGACGCTGCAGCGTGATGCCATCGGTCGGTTCGAGGGCGATGATGCGATCGGGTATCTGCGCGCGGGGTGGGGATCTCCCGACAGCACCGGGCTCTGGGCGCAGGCCGTCGCGGCGGGTGTCCGGCATCAGGAGACGGGCGACTCCACCGCGGGAGCGGACACCGCCGTCGCACAGACCCAGTACCTCCTCGCGGTGGGTGGGCGGCGGTGGGGGCTCGACCTCAGCGGGACCGCCCGGATGCGGGTGCAGGGAGGCGAGCAGCGGCTCGCCACCGCGCTGCGGGCAGGATGGCAATCGCGGTGGGCGCAGGTGGCGGCCCACCTGGAGTCCGGTGGGCCCGATTCCACACGCCGGATCGATCTGACGCTCGCGGCGACGCCCCTCCGGTGGGTCCAGCTCGTCGGGACGCATTCCATTCACACCCCGGATGATGTCGTGGCCGGCGGTCCGACGCGGAACACCACCCGCCTCGAGGCGGCGACCACCCTCTGGCGCAGGACGCTCAGCGCGGGAGTGATCCAGCAGTCGGGGGGGCTCTCCCTCGGGGCCCCGATCTTCGATCCTCGGTTCGTCTCGACCGAGATCGGCGCATCGACCGGCCTAGAGCTCGGTCTCGCCGGTCCGCTCCGAGGCCCGTTCTCCTTTGCCTGGCGTGGGGTCCGGTGGCAGGAGGAGGCACCCTACCGCCCGCAGATAGAATCCCGTGCCGAGCTCCGTGTCGGCACGGGGTTCGAGCGGAAGATGGTACGCCGGACCTTCTTTCTCTCCGCCGCCTTCACTCATGAGTATCGGGGCCCGGTGACCTTCCCCCTGGCAGGAGGGGGGGTGCTGCGGACCGAGGGGGCCGGGGTGTATGGGTCGATCCTCGACATGCGTATCGGGTCGGCCCATGTCTTCTGGCACAACCGGAACGCCTTGGGGCAGGTCTACGAGACCGTTCCGGGCTACCTGATGCCCCGACTGGTGCAGCTGTACGGCGTGCGCTGGGAGTTCTGGAACTAGGGGCGGAGAACTTGCCCAAGTGCCTATCGTAGCGTAACTTATAAGGCTACAATGATTCGAAGCATGACAGGATTCGGGGCGGCCGATGGCGTGGTCGGCAACGCGCGCGTGAGCGTCGAGTTGCGGGCCGTCAATCACCGCTTCTTCAATCCCAGCGTGAAGGTGCCGAGCGCCCTCGCCCACTGGGAGTCTGAGGTGCGGGAGGCCCTGCGCCAGCGGATCGCGCGAGGGCATGTGACCGCCTTCGCTCGGATCGAGCAGGGGGCGGCCGCAGGCCCTGCGGTGGATGAGGAGCGGTTCGCTTGGTACGCGGCGGAGTTCCGTCGGTTGCAGGCCACGCACGGGCTCGGTGGTGAGATCGATGTGGCGGCGATCCTTCGCATGCCCGATGTCCTCAGGTCGGCGCGGGATGAGGACGGGTTGGGCGAGGCGACCGCGGCGCAGTTGGTCGCGATCGTCGAGGCGGCGGCCGATGCGTTGCACGGGATGCGCTCGGCGGAAGGGGCGCGCTTGGCGGCGGTCATCAGTGAGCGGCTGGCGTTGATCGAGGCGGCGGTGGCGCGCATCGCAGAGCGGGCCCCAGCGCGGTTGGTGGCGCAACGGCAGCGGCTGCGTGAGCGGGTGGAGGAGCTGGCCGGTGGGGTCGCGATCGACCCGCAGCGGTTGGCGCACGAAGTGGTCCTCTTGGCGGATAAGCTGGATGTGGGCGAGGAGCTGGATCGCTTCGCGTCGCACATCGCGGCCTTCCGTGAGACGTTGGATGGCGGTGGGGCGGAACCGGTCGGCAAGCGACTCGGCTTCCTCCTGCAGGAACTGTTGCGGGAGGCGAACACCACGGGGAGCAAGGCGAACGATGCGCCGATGCTGCACGAGGTGGTCGCCATCAAGGAGGAGCTCGAGCGGATTCGTGAGCAGGTGGAGAACCTCGAGTGAGTCCGGTGGCTTTTCCGGTGGTCCTCTCGGCGCCGTCGGGGGCGGGGAAGACCACGATCGCGAAGCGGCTGCTCGCCTCGCGGAGTGACATCGGGTACTCGGTGTCGTGCACCACGCGGTCGCCGAGGGCGGGTGAGGTCGATGGGCAGGACTACCACTACCTCTCCCGCGACGAGTTCGATGCGCGGGTGGCACGTGGGGAGTTCGCGGAGTGGGCCGAGGTGCATGGGCAGCGCTACGGGACGCTCCGGTCGGAGGTGGAGCGGATCTTGGCGAGCGGGAGGCATGTGATGTTGGACATCGATGTGCAGGGGGCGCGGCAGGTCACCGCCGCCTTCCCGGACGCGGTGACGATCTTCGTGGTGCCGCCGAGTGTCGAGGTACTGGTCGCGCGGTTGCTGGGCCGGAAGTCGGAGGATGCCGAGGCGTTGGCGCTTCGGCTGCGCAATGCACGGATGGAGTTGCTGGAGGCGCCGCGGTATCAGCATCTGGTGGAGAACGACGATCTCGATCGCGCCACGGCGCGGGTGGCCGAGATCCTCGCGGAGGAGACCCTGCGTCGGGAGCGGTTGCCGGCGCTGGGGGTACAGGTCGAGGCATCGATCGGTCACCTGCTCGCTGGACTCGAGGCAGGGCCGTCAGCATAGTGTAGGATCACCGTTTCACGTCACGAGGCAGCCATGCAGGTCTTCACTCCCAGCGATGTCACGCAGCATGCGACCAACAAGTACCTCTCGGTGCTGGTGGCCGCGAAGTTCGCCCGCGTGTTGAACGACTTCCCGCGCGATCGCTCGAAGGCGGAGAAGAAGTTGACGACGCGCGCCCTCGAGGAACTCTCCCGCGGGGACATCGAGTACCGCGTGGTCCCTCGCCGCCGCCCGCGCGGCGAGTAAGCGCTCGTCCGATCGGTTCGACGCCGATGCGGCCCTTTGACGGGCGTCGCATCCTCCTGGGCGTCACCGGGGGGATCGCGAGCTACAAGACCGCCTGGCTCGCCCGGCTCCTCACGCAGGCCGGCGCGCAGGTCGACGTCGTGCTCACGCGGTCGGCGAAGGAGTTCATCGGGGCGGTGACCTTCGAGGCGCTCACCGGGCGCCCGGTGCATTCCACCTTGGTTGGGGAAGGGCACGCGCTCGATCATATCCGACTCGCCAAGGCGGCGGAGCTGGTGATCGTCGCGCCCGCGACGGCGGAGTTCCTCGCGCGCTCGGCGCATGGCCACGCGGATGACCTCCTCCTCGCCTGCCTCCTCGCGACGACGGCCCCGGTGCTCGTGGTCCCCGCGATGAACGACGCGATGTGGGCCAACGCACAGGTGCAGGCGAATGCCGCGCTGCTCCGTGCGGCGGGCCATGTCCTGCTCGATCCGGGCGTGGGGCCGCTCGCCTCGCCTGATGAGGGGTCGGGCCAGGGCCGGATGCAGGAGCCCGAGACGATCCTCGCGCACGCGGGGCGTCTGCTGGAGTCCAAGGGCAAGCTCGCCGGTCGTCGTGTGCTCGTGACCGCGGGGCCGACGCGTGAGCCGCTCGATCCGGTGCGGTACCTCTCGAATCACTCCACCGGGAAGATGGGGGTCGCCTTGGCGGCGGCCGCCTGGCGTCGCGGCGCGGAGGTGGCGCTCGTGCACGGCCCCCTCGCGGTCCCGCTCCCGCTTGGGGGGGGGATCTGCAGCACGGCGGTCGAGACGACGGCGGAGATGGCGGAGGCGGTCGCACGCGAGCTCCCGCAGGCGGACATCCTCGTCATGGCGGCCGCCCCCGCGGATTTCCGGCCGGTGGAGGTCGCGTCGGCCAAGCGAAAGAAGACGGGGAGTGCCCCGGCCCCGATCGCGCTCGAAGAGACGCCCGATATCCTCGCGACGTCCAAGGCCCTGCGACCCACGCACTGCATCACGGTGGGCTTTGCCCTGGAGACCGATGACCTCGAGGCCAACGCGGCGAAGAAGCTCGCGGCGAAATCGCTCGACCTCGTCGTCGCGAACAGCGCGCGTGAGGCCGGGGCGGGGTTCGGCTATGACACCAACCGCGTGACGATCCTCGCGCGCGATGGGACGATGGATGCGTTGCCGTTGCTCTCCAAAGCCGAGACCGCTGATCGGATCCTCGACCGGATCGAGGCGCTCCTGTGAGCGACGCCCACGAACGGTTGCGGCGCTATCTGGCGCAACGCAAGGAGATGGGCGAACAGGAATTCGTCCTCGACTCCCTCTCAGTGGACGAGGCGCTGAAGGTGTTGGCGTTTGGCGCGGCGCCCCCGCGTGAGCCGGAGAGACGGCGCGCCGCCGAGGCGCTCGCCGGCGATGGGGATTGGCGGAAGGCGCTCGCGTCGATCGATGCGGAGGCGCCGATGCCGGCCTCGTTGAATCCTCCCAAGGGGGAGGCCGTTCCGTCCGCATCAGTCGCGTCCGAGCGCGTCGCACTCGATGTCGGTGGCGGCAGCACGCGGAGTGGTCGCGAGGATCTCGGTTCACTGCACGAGGTCGTCGCAGCCATCGCCGCCTGTTCGGCCTGCGCGCTGGGGGCCACCGCGATCAATCATGTCCCGGGCGAAGGGAATCCCGAGGCAGGGTTCGTCATCGTCGGCGAGGCGCCGGGCGCCACCGAGGACGAGCTCGGCCGTCCCTTCGTCGGCAAGTCCGGGGACCTCCTGACCAAGATCCTCGAGGCGATCCAGTTCCGCCGCGAGGACGTCTTCATCTGCAATGTCCTGAAGCATCGGCCGCCGGGGAACCGCAATCCGACCCCCGCGGAGATCGTGGCCTGCCGGCCCTTCTTGTTGCGGCAGTTGGAGTTACTGCGTCCGCGGGTGATCCTCGCCCTCGGGACGTTTGCTGCCCAGACACTCCTCGAGACAGATTCCCCCATAGGAAAGTTGCGGGGTCTCGAGCATCGCTATCACGGGATCCCACTCGTCGCCACGTACCACCCCGCGGCGCTGCTGCGGAACCCCAATTGGAAACGCCCCGCCTGGGAAGATGTCCAGCTCGCCCGTCGAATTTTCGATCGCGCCTAAATCGGCGTCCACCGATCCCTTCCGTGACCGCCGGCCCCCCTGGTCGGAGGACGCGGAGCGCGCCGTCCTGGCCGCCATGCTCCTCTCGCCTGACGCGATCATCACGGCGGCGGAGTTCGTCACCGAGGACATGTTCTACCGCGAGGGGCATCGCCGACTCTTCCGCGCGATGATGGCGGTGCATGCGCGGGGGGCGGTGGTCGATCCCCTCACGCTCTCCACTGAACTGGAACAGCGCGGCGATCTCTCCGCCGCTGGGGGCAAGGAGTACATCGGTGGGCTCCTCGATGAGGTCCCCACCGCGGCCAACGTCGAGCATCACTGCCAGATCGTGCGCGAGAAGGCGCTGCGGCGCCGGCTGATCGAGACGGCGACGACGCTCGTCCGCGAGGGCCATGAGAGCCCGGCCGATGCGGCGGAGCTCCTCGACCTCGCCGAGCACAAGATCCTCGAACTCAACGAGAGCCGCGGCTCCGAGGGGTTCGTCAAGATCAAATCGCTCCTCTGGTCGGCGATGGAGCGGATCGAGCAGTTGCGCACGGCGGGTGGCGCGCTCACCGGCGTCCCCTCGGGGTTCAAGGACCTCGATCAGCTGACCCTGGGCTTCCAGCCCTCGGACCTCGTGATCGTCGCCGCGCGTCCCTCGATGGGCAAGACCGCCTTCGTGCTGAACATCGCGCAATACGCGGCCATCGAAGGCAATGTCCCGACGGCGATCTTCTCGCTGGAAATGAGTACAGAGTCTCTCTTGATGCGCATGCTCGCCTCGGAGGGATATGTGGATGCCCAGCGGCTCAGATCTGGCGCGCTCACCGCGCAGGATGCCTCGAATCTCGCGAAGGCGGCGGCCCTGTTGGGGCAGGCGCCCATCTGGATCGATGACTCGCCGGGCTTGAGTGTCCTTGAGCTCCGCTCGCGCGCCCGCCGCCTCAAGTCGCAGAACGACATCAAGCTCATCATCGTCGACTACCTGCAGCTCGTGCAGGGGCCGGCGAACTCGGAGAACCGCCAGCAGGAGGTCTCGATGATCTCCCGCTCGCTCAAGGCGCTCGCCAAGGAGCTCAAGGTCCCGGTGCTCGCACTCTCGCAGCTCTCGCGCGCCTCGGAGCAGCGCGGGGGTGAGAACCGGAAGCCGCAGCTCTCCGACCTCCGCGATTCCGGCGCGATCGAGCAGGACGCCGATGTCGTGCTCTTCATCTATCGCCCCGAGATGAGCGAGCGCCCCTACGACGAGGCCGGGAACCCGCGCATGGTCCCTGGGACGAGCGATGTCCCGCTCGACGGCTACGCTGAGGTGATCATCGGCAAGCAGCGCAATGGGCCGACCGGGTATGTGAAGATGCACTTCCGCAAACAGCACACGCGGTTCGAGAACTGGACCAGCCGCCAGCCGGAGGGGTGACCCGCATGGTGTCGCCTCTCGTGTGTCGTGGCGCCGGCGCGTGGCAATGTCGGTGAAATCCAAGTCGGTCTATCGCTGCACCGAGTGCGGCGCCGAGTCGCTGCGGTGGTCGGGGCAGTGCGCCACCTGTCAGGAGTGGAACACCCTCGTCGAGGAGATGGCGGCGCCCAAGGTCGTGGCGGGGAAGAGCGCGGGCGCCGCGCGTCGTCGCGCGGGGGCGCAGGCCTATGGCGAGGGGGGGCAGGTCGTCGCGACACCACGGTTGAGCGAGGTCGCCGGCGAGGAGTCGCATCGCCTCACGACGGGCATCGCGGAGTTCGACTTCGTGCTGGGCGGCGGGATCGTCCCCGGGTCGATGGTGCTGGTCGGTGGGGAGCCGGGGATCGGGAAGTCGACGCTGTTGTTGCAGGTGGCGGCACGACTACAGCGGGCGGGGCACGCCGCGTTGTATGTGAGTGGTGAGGAATCCCCGCTGCAGGTGAAGCTGCGGGCGGACCGCCTCGCCTCGGATGCGGGCGCGGTCCAGCTCCTCGGGGAGACCAACCTCGAGACGATCCTCGCGACGGCGGCGTCGGTCGCGCCCGCGGTGATGGTCGTCGATTCCATCCAGACCGTCTTCACCGGGGATCTCGAGGGAGCCCCGGGGAATGTGGGGCAGGTGCGCGAGTGCGCCGCCCGCCTCATGCGCTTCGCGAAAGAGACGGGGACCGCGGTCTTCGTCGTGGGACATGTCACCAAGGGTGGGGGGATCGCTGGCCCCAAGACGCTGGAGCATATCGTCGATACGGTGCTCTACTTCGAGGGGGAGGGCACAGGGGATCACCGCGTCCTCCGCGCGAACAAGAACCGCTTTGGCTCCGTCGATGAGCTCGGCGTCTTCCGTATGACGACACAGGGGTTGGTCGCCGTCGAGAATCCGAGCGCGCTCTTTCTCTCCGAACGGGGTGAAGTCCAGGCGAGTGGCTCGGCGATCACCTGCTTGATTGAGGGCTCGCGCCCGATGCTCCTCGAGGTGCAGGGGCTCGCGGCCAAGGCGGGGTTCGGGACGCCGCAGCGCGTGAGCACGGGGTACGATGGTCGGCGCTTGGCGCTCCTCCTGGCGGTGCTCGACAAGCGCGCGGGGCTGTCGTTCGCGCAGCTCGATGTCTTCCTCAATGTCGTGGGTGGCGTGCGCATGCAGGAGCCGGCCGGTGACCTCGCGGTCGCGGCGGCGCTCGCCAGCAGCGTCTTTGATAAAGTCCTCCCCCCCGGTGCGGTCTTCATCGGCGAGGTCGGGCTGGCGGGCGAAGTGCGCGGGGTGTCCCAAGCGGAGCGACGGATCATCGAGGCAGAGAAGCTCGGGATGACGGTCGCCTATGTGGCGGAGCGCAGCGTACCGAAGCGCGCATCCAAGTCGATTCGCGTCCGTGGCGTCCCAGATATCGGGACCCTCTTTCGCGAGCTGTTCCGATGACGGGGCGATCCTCGCTTCCCACCGTCGATGCCGCGCCGAGCGCCCCTGCCGAAGCCGGTCCGCGCGATGTCGGCGTGGTGATCGTCGCGGGGGGGTCGGGCTCACGCACGGGTGGTGCGGAGCTCAAGCAGTTCCGCTGGGTCGCGGGGAAGCCGATGCTCCTACAGGCGCTGCGGGCCTTCCAGGCGCACCCGGCGGTGGCGATGGTCGTCTGTGTGCTCCCGCGTCGATACGCGGGCGATCCACCTCCCTGGCTCTTCCAGTGTGATGGCGATCGGATGCTCGTCTCCGTGGGTGGCGAGACGCGCGCGGAGTCGGTGTCGAACGGCTTGGAGGATCTCCCGCCCGAATGCCGGACGGTGCTCATCCACGATGCGGCGCGCCCCCTCGTCTCTCTGGAGATGATCGATCGGGTGGTGGTCGAGGCGCGGAAGGGACATGGTGCGATCGCGGCGCTCCCGGTGGTCGACACGCTCAAAGCCGTCGATGCCGATGGGCGGATCACGCATACCGTGCCGCGCGCGGGACTCTGGCGTGCCCAGACCCCTCAGGGATTCCCGCGTGAAGTCATCGCGCGCGCGCATCGGGAGGCAGAGGCAAACGGGACACATGCCACCGCCACCGATGATGCCGCGCTGTGTGAGGCGATCGGGGTCGAGGTGCGTGTGGTGCGTGGCAGCGAGCGGGCGATGAAGGTGACCGAGGAGGGGGATTTCGCTCGCGCCGAGGCGCTCGCCCCCCTCGAGGAGTAGGGATGCCCGAGTCGCGTGGCGTCCCCTTCTGGTCCCCCGAAGAGGTGGAGGCCTCGCTCTCGGGGACGCTCGCACATCTCCAGGCGGGCGGGATCCTCGCCTATCCCACCGAGACGGTCTACGGCTTTGGGACGATGATCGATCGTGAGGCGGTCGATCGCCTCGTCACGCTGAAGCGTCGCCCGCCGGCCAAGCCCTTTCTCCTTCTGATTTGCGATACGCAGATGCTCGCTCGGCTCGGCGTAGGGCTCACGCAATCAGCGAGCATGCTCGCGGCCAAGTTCTGGCCAGGTCCGCTGACGTTGGTACTCCCGGGCGGGGAGCGCCGGATTCCCGAGCGGTTGCGTGGACCCGAGGGGGGGATCGCGGTGCGATGGACCCCGCATCGTGGGCTCCAGCGACTCATCGGCGCACTCGGTGACCCGATCACCAGTACCTCGGCCAATCTGCCGGGGCAGCCGGCGGCGGTCGCGGCATCGGAGATCCTCACGCAGTGGGGCTCGGAGATCGCGCGCGGGGGGATCCGGTTGTTGGATGGCGGGCGGCTCGAGCCGTCGCCCGCTTCAACGGTCGTGGATTGCATGGGGCGTGCGCCGCGGGTGATCCGTCCCGGAGCGATCCCCACGGAAGCGCTGCGTGCGGTGGTCCCCAGCCTGGTGGGCGATCGTTGATGCGGTTGCTCTTCGTCTGCACCGGGAACACCTGTCGCAGCCCGATGGCGGAGGCGATCGCCCGGTCCCTCGCGGCGGAGCGGGGACTCACCGACCTGCAGGTCTCGAGTGCCGGTACGAGCGTGTGGGATGGGGCCTCGGCCTCGGATGGGGCCCTTTTGGTGTCGATGGAGCATGGGCTCGATCTCGGGACGCATCGAGCGCGGCAGCTCTCGCGCGAGGCGGTGGCGAGCGCGGACCTCATCCTCGTCATGGGGCCGCATCACCGGGAACGGGTCCTCGCCCTCGGCGGGGATGAACGGACGGCGCTCCTCACTGATGTTGCGGCGGGGAGCTCGGAAGGACGCCCGGTGCAGGACCCGTTCGGTGGGGACCTCGAGATCTACCGTGCGACGTACGAGGAGCTGGCGCGTGAGATCGCGCTGGTCCTCGATCGGCTCCGTGGTGACGGGGCCGTGGGCGACGCCCCCAGCGACGCGCCCAGCGAGTCCTGAGGATGCCCCCGCAGCGATTGGTCGTGATCGGGCACCCGGTGGCGCACTCCCTCTCGCCGATGATGCAGCAGGCGGCCCTTGATGCGGCGGGGATCGCGGTGCGGTACGACGCTGTCGACGTGAGGCCCGAGGGGCTCCGTGATGCGCTGACGACGTTCGTCACGACGGGTACCTGGGGGAATGTGACGCTCCCACACAAAGGGGGCGTCGCATCGCTGTGCGCCCTGCGTACGCCGATCGCCGAGCGAGCCGGTGCGGTGAACACCTTCTGGGTCGAGGAGGGTGCGCTCCATGGGGACAACACCGACGTCGCGGGGTTCGATGCGGCGGTGCGGCATCTGCTCGGTGGGATCTCTCCGGGGCTCCGTGTGGGGCTCATCGGTGCCGGCGGCGCGGCGGCCGGGGTGGCAGCCGCGGTGGAGCGCTGGCCTGGTGCATCCCTCGCGGTCTACGCGCGCTCGGCGGAGCGAGCCCACGCCCTTCAGCAGCGGTTCCCGGGCCTCATCACGGTCGCGCCGACCATCGAGGCGTTCCTCGGCGATCTCGACCTCGTGGTGAACGCGACACCGCTGGGGCTTCTCGAGGACACCTTCCCCGTTGCTCCGGCAGCGATCGCGCCGTCGACCGCGGTCCTCGATCTCGCGTACCGTCCGGGAGGCACCGCATGGGTGCAGGCCTGCCGAAGGGCGGGGCGGACCGCCGACGATGGCCTGCGCATGCTCGTGGAGCAGGGGGCGCACGCGTTTCAGCGGTGGTTCGGTATCGAGCCCGATCGAACGGTGATGTGGAGGGCGCTGCGGGCGGCAGGATTTCCCTGATGCGCACGCGGTGGGGCGCGACCTGGCGACAGGCGCGCACGATGGTCGATCAGTTCCTCTTCCCCCGGATCTGCGCGGGGTGTGACGCCCGCATGACCGACCGCGATCGCGGCCTGGTCTGTGGACCCTGTTGGGCGCGACTCCCGCGCCTCCCGTCGCCGTGGTGCGAGCGCTGCGGCCACCCGCGGTCCGGCGTGGCGCACGCTGGGGCCCGATCCGGGGCCCCCTGTCCCGGATGCGCACTGCTCGCCCCCTACGTCCGCGCCGCGCGCTCGCTCTGCTGGGTGCCCCATCCCGTCAGCAGCGGGATCCTCGCCGCACTCAAATACGAGGGGTGGCCCGGCGTCGCCGAGGCGATGGGGGAGCGGATGGCGCGGCTTCCCTGGCCATCGGATGTGGTCGCTGAGCGGGTGGCGATCGTCCCCATCCCGTTGGCCGCCGTGAAGGAGCGGGAGCGGGGATTCAACCAAGCAGAACGGCTCGCCGCCGCGGTCGCCAGGCGCTGGGGGATCCCGGTGGTGACGGGGGTCACACGGACGCGTGTGACCACGACGCAGACGCGATTGACTCCGGGGGAGCGCTTGGCGAACGTTCGCCGCGCGTTCGCGGCGGTCCCTGCGGACCTACCGCGCCTCGCTGGCCGACACGTGATCCTCGTGGATGATGTGCTGACCACCGGCGCCACCCTGAACGCCTGCGCTGGGGCGCTCTTCGCGGCGGGAGTCCGGACGGTGAGCTACCTCACCTTCGGACGTGCGCGGACGGTGTCGGACCACTGATTTCTTTCTCTTTCGACTTCACGGAGCACTCGCAGATGGCCATTCGAGTCGGCATCAATGGATTCGGTCGGATCGGGCGCCAGGTCGTGCGCGCCGCGAAGGAGCGCAAGGCGCCCATCGACATCGTCGCCATCAACGACCTGACGGATACCAAGACCCTCGCGCACCTCTTCAAGTACGATTCCGTGCATGGGACCTATCAGGGGCAGGTGTCGTACGATGCCGACACCATCACCATCGACGGGGACCCCATCACGGTGTTGAAGGAGAAGGATCCGGCGCTCCTCCCGTGGAAGGATCTGCAGGTCGACGTCGTCCTCGAGTCCACCGGCCGCTTCACCCAGGCCGAGGATGCGCGCAAGCACATCGCGGGGGGGGCCAAGAAGGTGATCATCTCCGCGCCAGCCACCGGCGAGGACATCACCATCGTGCTCGGCGTCAATGACGAGAAGTATGACGCGAAGGCGCATACCATCATCTCCAACGCGAGCTGCACCACCAACTGTCTCGCACCGATGGTGAAGGTCCTGCGCGACGCCTTCGGCTTCAAGCATGGCGTGATGGTCACGATCCACAGCTATACCAACGATCAGAGCATCCTCGACCTCCCGCACAAGGATCTCCGTCGCGCCCGCGCGGCGGCCGTCTCGATGATCCCGACCACGACCGGTGCCGCCAAGGCCACCGCGCTCGTGATCCCCGAGGTGAAGGGAAAGATCGACGGGATCGCGATCCGCGTCCCGACGCCAGATGTCTCGCTCACCGAACTCACCGTCGAAGTCGAGCGCCCGACGACGATCGCCGAGGTGAATGCCGCCTTCCAGTCGGCGGCGAACGGCCCGCTCAAGGGGATCCTCGCCTACACCGAGGAGGAGCTCGTCTCGGTCGACTACATCGGGAACCCGCACTCGACCATCCTCGATGCGAAGAACACCAACGTGATCGACGGCACGCTGGTGAAGGTCTCGGGGTGGTACGACAACGAGTGGGGCTACTCCTCGCGCTGTGTCGATCTGATTGAGCGCATCGGCGCCTCGCTCTGATCCGGAGATCGGCATGACGACCCGGACGGTTCGAGACCTCGCCCCTACGGAGGTGCGGGGGCGGCGCGTCCTGGTGCGCGTGGACTTCAATGTCCCGCTCGATGGCGCGGGGCAGATCACCGACGACACGCGCATCCGCGCGGCGGTCCCGACGATCCAGCTCCTCCAGAAGCTCGGTGGGCGGGTCGTCCTCTGCTCGCATCTTGGGCGCCCCAAGGGAAAACCGGACCCGACGTACTCGCTCGCCCCCGTCGCACTGCGGCTCGCGGAGCTCCTCGGTGGCGGCGCGGTGACGTTCGTCCCGCACGTCGTCGGTCCTGCGGCCGAGGCCGCAACCCGTGCGCTCGGGGATGGCGAGGTCTGCCTCCTTGAGAACACGCGCTTCGAGGCCGGCGAGGAGAAGAACGACGACGCGTTGGCCCGCGCCTTCGCGCAGCTCGGCGATCTGTACGTGAACGATGCCTTCGGTGCGGCGCATCGTGCGCACAGCTCCACCGCCGGGGTCGCACAGTACTGCCGCCCCGCCGTCGCGGGCCTCCTCATGCAGAAGGAGCTCGAGTATCTCGGCGGGGCACTCGAGAAACCGAAGCGTCCCTTCATCGCGATCCTCGGTGGCTCCAAGATCTCCGGGAAGATCGACGTGGTCGAAGCCCTCCTCCCGAAGGTCGATGGGATCCTCATCGGCGGCGCGATGGCGTGCACCTTCTTCAAGGCGATGGACCTCGAGACCGGGACCTCCCTCGTCGAGCCGGACCGCGTCGAGATGGCGACCGAGCTCATGGAGCGGGCCGCGTATCGGCTGACCATCCCGCATGATGCGATGGTCGCGCCCGCGATCGCCGAGGGGAAGAAGGCGCACGCGGTGCATCGTGACGCGATCCCGGCTGGCGAGGCGATGCTTGATATCGGCCCTGACACGATCGCGAGCTATCAGCGCGCGATCGGGGTTGCCAAGACGATCATCTGGAACGGCCCGATGGGGGTCTTCGAGACGGTGCCCTTCGATGCTGGTACCCGGGCGGTCGCGCAGGCGATGGCGGAGGCCACCGCGCGCGGGGCGACGACGATCATCGGGGGTGGGGATTCGGCGGCGGCCGTCGAACAGGCTGGCCTCGCCGACCAGATGAGTCACGTCTCCACCGGTGGTGGCGCCTCCCTCGAGTTCCTCGAAGGGAAGGTCCTCCCCGGGGTCGCCGCCCTCGATCAGGTGGGCGCGTGAAGTCCCTCGTCTTCGCCGCCAATTGGAAGATGCATCAGGCGCCCGCCGACGCGGCGCTCTTCATGCGGACCTTCCTCGGGCAGTACACCCGCCAGAACGATCGGCGCGTCCTCTTCTTCCCTCCGGCGGTCTCGCTGCACGCGGTGGTCGAGGCGATCCATGATCGCGCCGATCTCCAGGCGGGGGTGCAGAACATCCACTGGGAGGACAGTGGCGCCTTCACCGGGGAGCTCTCCGCGGGGCTCGCACGCGGGGCCGGGGCACGCTACGTGCTCGTCGGGCATTCCGAGCGGCGACACCTCTTCGGTGAGTCCGAAGCCGACACCGCCAAGAAGGTGGCGGCGGCACTCCGGGCCGGACTGACCCCGGTGATCTGTGTCGGCGAGACCCTCCCGCAGCGCGAGGCGGGCGAGACCCTCACGGTGATCCGCCGCCAGCTCCGCGCCGCCCTCGAGGGGCAGGACGCGGGGGTCGTCGCCTCGGTCCTCATCGCCTACGAGCCGGTCTGGGCGATCGGGACAGGACGGACCGCGACGCCGGCCGATGCGGCGGAGGCCCATGCCACCCTCAAGGCGGAGCTGCGGGACCTGGGCGGGGAGCGGAGTGGGGCGGTCCCGGTCCTCTACGGCGGGAGTGTGAACCGGTCCAATGTCGTCGCCCTTCTGGCGGTGGAGGATGTGGACGGGGTCCTGGTCGGCGGGGCCAGCTTGGACGCCGAACAGTGGCTCGCCATCGTCCGAAGCTGAGTCTGCGGCGCCGGTTGCCTCTGGGGGCATAACCTCGCTATTCTTCAAGGCTTACCTCGTTCTTCCACACCCAGTGGTCGGGTCGCCATGTACACGTTCCTCCTCGTTCTGCTGATCATCGATGCCCTCATTCTCGCTGCGGCGGTCTTGCTGCAGTCGGGGAAGGGGGGCGGGCTCGCCGCCAGCTTCGGTGGTGCGTCCTCGTCGCCGGCGGTCCTCGGCTCGCGGCAGGCGGGCGATCTCCTCACCAAGACCAGCTGGTGGGCGGGCGGGATCTTCATCTTCCTCGCCTTCGTGCTGCAGTTGATGTCCACGCGCGCGTCGGCCCCGAAGTCGATCCTCGATGACGTCGCGGTCCCTGCACCGGCCGCGGCGACGCCCGCTCCCGCGACTGGCCCTGCGGATCAGGCCCCGGCGGGTCTCCCGCTGCAGGCCGCGCCGGCACCCGCGACGCCGCCGCAGCAGTGACGAGCGGTCCGCTCCACGCGGCGCCAGGGTTCCTCCTCCTCGAGGACGGAACCCTTTTTCTCGGCCGACTCCATGCGCCGCTCGCCGCGCCGGCCGTGGCCGAGGTGGTCTTCACGACCTCGATGAGTGGGTACCAGGAGACCTTCACCGATCCCTCCTATCGTGGTCAGATCGTCGTGATGACCGCCTCGATGATCGGCAATTACGGGGTCAATACGGAGGACCTCGAATCACCGATCCCGCAGGTGGCCGCGGTGATCGTCCGCGAACTCTCCGCCACGCATTCCAACTGGCGCGCGGAGCAGGGACTCGGTGAGTGGCTCGCCTCGGCGCAGATCCCCGTGCTCTCGGAGGTCGATACGCGCCGACTGACGCGGCACCTCCGCACCGTCGGCGTGATGCGCGGACTGGTCGGTGCCGGTACCGAGCCCACGGCGGTCGATCGGGAGCTCCTCGCCGGATGCCCGTCGATGGCGGGGCTCGACCTCGCTTCGCGTGTCTCGACGACGACGCGCTACGATTGGGGGGCGGCCGACGCGCTCCACCACATCGTCGCCTACGACTTCGGGATCAAGCGGAATATCCTCAGGATGTTCGAAGCCCGCGGCTGCCGCGTGACCGTGGTGCCATCGACCACGCCAGCGGCTGAGGTGCTCGCGCTCCAGCCTGATGGGGTCTTTCTCTCGAACGGTCCGGGCGATCCCGAAGCGGTCACCTACGCACCGGCCAATATCCGCGCGGTCGTCGAGTCAGGTGTCCCCGTCTTCGGCATCTGTCTGGGGCACCAGCTTCTCGGCCTCACCTTCGGTGGGCGGACGGTAAAGCTTCCGTATGGGCACCGCGGCGGGAATCACCCGGTGAAGGTGCTCGAGAGCGGCGAGGTATTGATCACGAGCCAGAACCACGGGTTTGCGGTGGAGGGCACGGCAGAGGGGATCCCCGGCGCCCCCGATCTCGTGGTCACGCATGTGAACTTGAACGATGGGACGGTGGAGGGGCTCCGGCACCGGGATCGCCCGGTGTTCGGGGTCCAGTACCACCCGGAGGCCGCCCCTGGTCCGCACGACGCCGTCCCCCATTTCGACGACTTTCTCGCGAGTCTCGGAAGTGGCGCAAGCGCTTGACACACAACAGGTAAGCTCCTAAACTCGACCGACGAACGCTTTGCCCCCCCTCAGCATGTCGATGACCAAAGCCGATCTCGTGGAGCAGGTGACCGAGGCGATCTCCCGGACCTCCGGGCCGATGATCTCCAAGAAGGACTGCGCCCGCGTGGTGGACGCCTTCCTGGACGCGATCAAGGACGCCCTCAAGGAGCAGCGGAACATCGAGGTCCGCGGGTTCGGGACGTTCAAGATCCGGGATCGGAAGACCCGGATGGCTCGGAATCCCCGCACGGGGGAGCCGGTGGAGGTCTCCGCCCGTCCGGTGCCGGTCTTCAAGCCCTCCAAGGAGTTGCGCGCGCTAGTGGCCGACCTCGAGGTCGAGGCCGAGGCGTGACAAGGGGGCGGGGAATCACCCCGCCTTCCCGTGGGCGCCTCGGGACGCCCAGCCGCTCGGCGCGGCGATGACCATCACCGTCCTGCTCTTCGCCTCGTGGGCTGACGCCCTTGGTTCGAGGCTCTCCGTGGCGCTTCCGGAGGGAGCCAGCGTCGCGGACCTGCTCCGCGAGCTCGCCGGCCGTGCGGTGGGTCGCCCGCTCCCGGTGCCGATGGTCGCGATCAATCAGCGCTATGCGACCCCCGGTCAGCGAATCAGCATGGGCGACGAGGTCGCGATCATCCCTCCCGTCGCGGGGGGCTGACCGATGCGGGCCGCGCTCATCACCCGACCGATCGACGTCGCCGCGCTGGTCGCCGAGGTCGCCCATCCGGGGACGGGGGCGACGACGCTCTTCATCGGGACCGTGCGTGACCTCCACGAAGGGCGCGCGGTCACGGGGATCGACTACGAAGCCTATGAGCCGATGGCGCTGCGCGAATGCGAGGCGATCCTCGCGGAGGCCGCCGAGCGCTTCGGCACGGACCGGATCGTCGTCGAGCATCGGGTAGGGACGCTCGCGGTGACGGAGGCGAGTATCGCGATCGCCGTCGCCGCGCCACGGCGGGTGGCTGCGCTCGAGGCGCAGCGCTACGTGATCGAGGCGGTGAAGGCGCGCGTCCCGATCTTCAAGCGAGAGCATTACGTGGATGGGACCCGAGCCTGGGTCGATAACCGCGGTGGATCCGTTGCGGCGGCGTCGGCGGTCGGCGCCGGGATCACACCATGACCGAGACCACCCCGACCGCGGCGCTCCGCGATCAGCATGGGCGGTCGATCGAGTATCTCCGGATCTCCGTCACCGACCGCTGCAACTTCCGGTGCGTCTACTGCATGCCGGAGCGGGGGCTTGATTGGCTCCCCAAGCAGGAGATCCTCTCGTATGAGGAGATCGTCGCCGTCGTCACGGAGCTTGCGCCACTCGGGCTGCGGCGGCTCCGTATCACCGGCGGAGAACCGACCATCCGCCCGGGGCTCTCGACGTTGATCCGACAGCTGCGCGCCGTGGAGGGGATCCAGGACATCGCGCTCTCGACCAATGGGGTGAAGCTGCCGCAGATGGGGACGGAGTTGCGTGCCGCGGGGCTGGATCGGGTGAACCTCTCCGCCGATTCGCTCCGGCCGGACCGCATCGCCGCGATCGCCCGTCGGGATCTCGGGTTCGACCCCGTGGCGGCCATCGACGCGGCGCTCGCCGCCGGGCTCGATCCGGTGAAACTCAATGTGGTGGTCATGCGCGGGGTGAACGACGACGAGGTCGTCGACTTCGCGCGGCTCACCATCGACCGTCCGCTCCACGTACGGTTCATCGAGTTGATGCCAGTCGGCGATATGGCGCATCTGACGGACGCGCATGTCGTCCCGAGCGCCGAGGTGCTCGAGCGGGTCGCCGGGCTCGGACCCCTCATCGCCGCCGAAGGCCCTGCTCGCGGCAACGGACCGGCGGTCTACCACCGTCTGGCTGGTGCCGCAGGCACGGTCGGGGTGATCACCCCTATGACCCACACCTACTGCGGGAGCTGCAATCGCGTCCGGTTGACCGCCGACGGACGGTTACGCACCTGCCTCTACGGCGACCACGAGGTGAATCTCCGCGACCCGCTCCGCCGCGGTGAGGCGCTCGCCCCCCTCTTCCGTCAGGCGCTCGCGGAGAAGCCACTCGAACACCTGCTGCTCCAACGGCGTGTCGGAGGCCTCCAGGCGCTCTCGCAAGTGGGTGGGTGAAGCCGTTCACCTTGCCCCAGCGCCCCACTAATTTTCTCGTGGTGGCTCCGACCCTCCCCCCGAACCGATTCAGACACTCATGGTGAACAAGATCACCGTCGTAGGCGCCGGTAACGTCGGCGCGACGGCCGCCCAGCGTATCGCCGAGAAGGAACTCGCCCGTACCGTCGTGATGGTCGACGTCGCCGAGGGGATCCCCCAGGGGAAGGGGCTCGATCAGTGGCAGTCGGCCCCGATCGAGGGATTCGATGCCCGCGTCATCGGCACCAATGGGTACGAGGAGACGGCCGGCTCCGACATCGTCGTCATCACGGCGGGGATCGCCCGCAAGCCGGGGATGTCGCGCGATGACCTACTCAACACGAATGCCGGCATCGTGAAGTCGGTGGGGGAGCAGATCAAGCAGACCTCGCCCAACGCGATCGTGATCGTCGTGTCCAACCCACTCGACGTGATGTGCTGGGTGGCCAAGGAGGCGACCGGCTTCCCGCGCGAGCGCGTCATCGGGATGGCCGGTGTCCTCGATACCGCCCGCTATCGTGCCTTCCTCGCGACCGCCCTCGACGTCAGCGTCCGCGACATCCAGGCGATGGTGCTCGGCGGCCACGGCGACACGATGGTCCCGCTCATCTCGTACACCTCGGTCAGCGGCATCCCGATCACCCAGCTCATGGATCAGGCGACGCTCGACGCGATCGTCGATCGCACGCGCAACGGTGGGGCCGAGATCGTGAAGCACCTCAAGACCGGCTCGGCGTACTACGCCCCGTCAGCGGGGGCGGTGCAGATGGT
Source organism: Gemmatimonadota bacterium (assembly GCA_041178365.1). Classification (GTDB taxonomy): domain Bacteria; phylum Gemmatimonadota; class Gemmatimonadetes; order Gemmatimonadales; family Gemmatimonadaceae; genus Pseudogemmatithrix. Next base: position 21,511 of record JBEGVM010000199.1, read on the forward strand.
CGAGGCGATCGTCAATGACCAGAAGCGGATCCTCCCCTGCTCGGCCTGGCTCGAGGGGGAGTACGGCATGCAGGGCCTCTATCTCGGTGTCCCGGTGAAGCTCGGCCGCCACGGCATGGAGAAGATCATCGAGGTCACGCTCACCGCCGACGAGCGCGCTGCCCTCGCCAAGAGCGCCGATGCGGTCCGCGAGCCGATGTCGGTGGTGAGGCTCGCCTAAGGTTCGGCGGGCCCCGCGCATCCGGTGCGGGGCCCGCGTCGTCTCTCCCCTCAGCGCAGAAGAGGACGTCGATGAGTTGGTTGCGCTCGTTTTGGGCCTCCACGGTCGGAAAGAAGACCGTCATGGCCATCACCGGGATCATGCTGGTGGGATTCGTGGTCGTTCACATGCTCGGCAACCTGCAGATGTTCCTCGGGGCCGAGGCGATGAATAAGTACGCCGCGCTGCTGAAGAGCACCGGGGAGTTGCTCTGGGTGGCCCGACTCGGCTTGCTCGGCGCGGCGGTGCTGCACATCACCGCGGCGTACCAGTTGACGATGATCAATCGGGCGGCGCGTCCGGAGGGGTACGCCAAGCAGGAGCCGCAGGCGAGCACCATCGCCTCGCGCACCATGCGGCTCGGTGGGGTGATCCTCGCGGCGTTCATCATCTTCCATCTCGGGCACTTCACGACGGGCGATTTCCATCCCGCCTTCAGTCACACCGGCGTCTACGGGAATGTGATCATCGGGCTGCGCTCGCCCTTGGTGGCGGGGTTCTATGTGCTCGCGATGGCCGCGCTGGGGCTCCATCTCTTCCATGGGGCGTGGGCGGGGGTGCGGACCCTCGGACTGCGGAAGCGCTCGGCGAATCCGATGTACCGCCGCCTCTCGATGGGACTCGCGATCGTCGTCTGGGCCGGTTTCACGTCGATCCCCGTGGCGGTCCTCCTCGGCATCCTCAACTAGGCGACGGGAGACCATACCATGACGCTCAAGCTCGACGCCAAGATCCCCTCCGGCCCGCTCGCGGAGAAGTGGGACACGCATCGGTTCGACATGAAGCTCGTGAACCCGGCGAACAAGCGGAAGTATTCCGTGATCGTCGTCGGATCGGGGCTCGCCGGCGCCTCCTCGGCCGCTTCCCTCAGCGAACTCGGCTATCAGGTCAGCTGCTTCTGCTTTCAGGATTCCCCGCGCCGCGCGCACTCGATCGCCGCACAGGGGGGGATCAACGCCGCGAAGAACTATCGGAACGATGGCGATTCAGTGCAGCGGTTGTTCTACGATACCGTGAAGGGGGGTGACTTCCGCGCCCGTGAGGCGAATGTGTACCGCCTGGCACAGGTCTCGGTCGACATCATCGATCAATGCGTGGCGCAGGGGGTGCCCTTCGCGCGCGAGTATGGCGGTCTGCTGGCCAATCGCTCCTTCGGCGGGGCGCAGGTCTCTCGCACCTTCTATGCGCGCGGACAGACGGGGCAGCAGCTCCTGCTCGGGGCGTATCAGGCCCTCGAGAAGGAGATCGCGCGGGGCGGCGTGACCATGTACGCCCGTCACGAGATGCTCGAGCTCGTGGTGGTCGACGGCAAGGCACGCGGGATCATCGTGCGCGACCTGCGCACAGGGGAGGTCGAGTCGCACGCCGCGGACGCGGTGATCCTCGCGACGGGTGGGTACGGCAACGTCTACTACCTCTCGACCAACGCCAAGGGGTGCAACGTCACCGCGACCTGGCGCGCGCACAAGAAGGGCGCGGCGTTCGCCAACCCCTGCTTCACGCAGATCCACCCGACCTGTATCCCGCAGGCGGGGGACCATCAGTCCAAGCTCACCCTGATGTCGGAATCGTTACGCAACGACGGTCGCGTCTGGGTGCCGAAGCAGCGAGAGGACTGCGGGAAGGACCCCTCGCAGATCCCCGAGGCGGATCGCGACTACTACCTCGAGCGGAAGTACCCGAGCTTCGGGAATCTCTCCCCGCGGGACATCGCCTCGCGCGCGGCCAAGGAGGTGTGTGACGACGGGCGCGGCGTCGGTCCGGGTGGGCGCGGCGTCTATCTCGATTTCGCCGACGCCATCCAGCGGCTCGGGCGCAAGGCGATCGAGGAGCGGTACGGCAATCTCTTCGACATGTACCAGCGCATCACGGACGAGGATCCCTATACGCGCCCGATGCGCATCTACCCCGCGGTGCACTACACCATGGGGGGGCTCTGGGTGGATTACAACCTCATGAGCACCATCCCGGGATTGCATGTGCTCGGGGAGGCGAACTTCTCGGACCATGGGGCGAATCGCCTCGGGGCGAGCGCGCTCATGCAGGGGCTCGCCGACGGCTACTTCGTGATCCCGTACACCCTCGGGGATTATCTCGCGACGCACAAACTCGAGCCGATCACCACCGACCATCCGGAGTTCCAGGCGGCCAAGCAGGCCGTCGAGGCGCGGACCAAGCGGTTCCTCTCGATCAACGGCACACGGACGGTGGACTCGTTCCATCGCGAGCTCGGCAAGATCATGTGGGAGAAGTGTGGAATGGCGCGCGATGCCAAGGGGCTCCAAGAGGCGTTGCAGGAGATCCCGAAGCTCCGCGAACAGTTCTGGCGCGATGTGAAGGTGCTCGGGACCGGCGAAGGGCTCAATCAGTCGCTGGAGAAGGCGGGGCGCGTCGCAGACTTCCTCGAATTCGCGGAGCTCATGTGTCTCGACGCGCTGCAGCGCGAGGAGAGCTGCGGTGGGCACTTCCGGACCGAGTATCAGACCGAGGATGGGGAGGCCCAGCGCGATGACGAGCGCTTCGCCTATGTGGCGGCCTGGGAATACGCCGGGGAGGGGAAGGCCCCGATCCTCAACACGGAGCCCCTCACCTTCGAGAACGTCCACCTGAGCACGCGGAGCTACAAGTGAGCGCGAGCATGCATGCGACCGGCAAGGGGATGACCCTCACCTTGCACGTCTGGCGGCAGTCTGGCCCCGACGCCGCCGGCCGGATGGTCGACTATCCCGCCCCCGACATCAGCCCCGACATGAGCTTCCTTGAGATGCTCGACGTCGTGAATGAGCGGTTGATCACCACCGGTGAGGAGCCGATCGCCTTCGATCACGATTGCCGCGAGGGGATCTGTGGCTCTTGCGGGTTGATGATCAATGGCTCGGCACATGGACCCATGAAGCTGACCACCGCCTGCCAGCTGCATATGCGGACCTTCAAGGACGGCGACGACATCTGGATCGAACCCTGGCGTGCCAAGGCCTTCCCAGTGGTGAAGGATCTCGTGGTGGACCGTGGGGCCTTCGACCGGATCATCCAGGCGGGGGGGTACATCTCCGCGCCCACGGGGACCCCGCAGGACGCCAACGCCCTCCCCATCCCGAAGGCCGACGCCGACCTCGCGATGGACAACGCCGCCTGCATCGGGTGCGGCGCCTGCGTGGCCGCCTGTCCGAACGCCTCGGCGTCGCTCTTCACGGCGGCCAAGGTGACCCATCTCGGGTCGCTTCCGCAGGGGCAGCCCGAGCGGGACCGGCGGGCCCTCGCGATGGTCGCACAGATGGATGAGGAAGGGTTCGGCGGCTGCACCCTCCATGGGGAGTGTCAAGAAGCCTGCCCCAAGGGGATCTCGATCGACGCGATCATGCAGCTGAATCGCGACTTCATGCGCGCCAGCGCGACCGCCGTCCAGGCCAAGGAGTGGTCCGGAGCAGCCTGACCATGATCGTTACACCTCTGTGACCGAACAGTCGCGGGGGTGTGACGCGAGCAGGAGAGACTGAGGGCGTGGATCCGGAACCGGGTTCACGCCCTTCTCTCATCCCCGCTCAAGACCATGATGCGCACGCGCCTCCTCGGTGTCCTGTTCTGCTCATTGCTCTCCGGCGCCTCGCTCGCTGCGCAGGGCACGATCGTCGGTACTATCGTGAACGATGAGACCGGCCTCGCTCTCACTGGTGTCTCCGTCCGGATTCCCGCCCTGCAGCGCGACGTCCTCACGGATCGCACGGGCCGCTATGTACTCTCCGCCGTCACGGCCGGCGCGCAGGTGATGACCACTCGCTACCTCGGCTACACCCCTGTGTCGCGGTCGGTGACGGTAGTCGCTGGGCAGACGGTGACGGCGGACTTTCGCCTCAAGGCCACCGAAGTGCTCCTGGGCGCGGTGGTCGTGACCATGCCACGCACCGGTCAGGCGGCCGCACTCAGCCAGCAGCAGTTCGCCGGCAACCTGACCAACGTCGTCGCCGCCGACCAGATCGGTCGCTTTCCCGATGCGAACATCGGTGACGCGCTCAAGCGCATCCCCGGCATCACCATCGGACTCGATCAGGGCGAGGCCCGATTCGGGTCGATTCGCGGTACGGAGCCCCGCTTCAACGCCGTGACGGTGAATGGCGAGCGAGTCCCGTCGGCCGAAGCCGAGGTGCGCAATGTGCAGCTCGACCTCGTGCCGGCCGACATGGTGCAGGCCATCGAAGTCAACAAGAGCCTCACGCCGGAGATGGACGCCGACGCGATCGGTGGATCGGTGAACCTCGTCACCCGCGCCGCACCGGCACAGCCCCGCTTCTCCGCGACGGTGGGCACTGGGCACAACGTGATCCGCCAGAAGCCGGCGTATGTCGGGAATCTGATCGCGGCCCGTCGCTTCTTCGATGGCGACGTTGGTGTGATCCTGAGTGCCTCGTACAACGATCAGCAGTACGGCTCGGACAACGCCGAGGGCATCTGGAACAAGACCGCAGGTGGGCAGGCGTACATGCAGCAGTTCGACCTACGACGGTACGATATCCAGCGCACGCGACGCTCCGTTTCTGGGTCGTTCGACTGGCGGCTCTCGGAGACCAGCACCGTCATGCTTCGATCCCTCTATAACTCTCGCGACGACTGGGAGAATCGCTTTCGCGCCCGCTTCATCTTGACGGCCCCAGATACCCTGGGCCGACAGACCGCTGAGGTCCGCCGTCAGACCAAGGGTGGGGTGAGCGATGACCGAAGCCGCGGGACGCGCCTCGAAGATCAGCGCACCCAGAGCCATCAACTCTCCGGTGAGCATCTCTTCGGTCGCATCGGATTGTCCTGGTCGGGGAGCATCGCCCGGGCCTCGGAGACCCGCCCCGACGAGCGCTATATCGACTGGCGGCGCACCGGCGTCGTGGTGACACCCGAGTATCGTGGGAGCACGGGGACGCCGCTCTTCGCGGCACTCGACCCCACGCGCATCGTCCCCTCCGCCTTCACCTTCCGGCGGATGGAGCAGCTGGACAGCTATACCAAGGACGAGGATCAGAATGGGCGAGTGGATCTGACCATCCCGATCGGGACGGGGATCGATGAGACCAAGATCAAGGTGGGGGTGCGCTATCGCGGCAAGGAGAAGCTCCGGAATAACACCTTCTTCCGTCTGACCCCGCGTGTGTCAGCGGACTTCGCGAACCTGACGCTTCGCGGCAGCGGGGACTACACCGTCGATGGGATGTACGCGGGGCCGTATGATTACGGCACCTATTCGACCCCCGGGTACCTGGGGCGGCTCGCGATGTTCGATACCACCGTCTTTCGGCGCGACGATCGCCCGGAGGAGTTCGCGGCGGGGAACTTCGACGCGACCGAGAATATCACGGCGGGTTACGCGCAGGTCGAGCGGCGCTTCGGCCCCACGGTGAACCTGATCGCCGGCGTGCGATACGAGGGGACGCAGGTCGAGTATCAGGGGTTTGAGTACAACGCGACGACGGATCAGGTCCGGCGGACGCCCGCGAATGCGAGCACCTACGGGAACCTCCTCCCGAGCGTCAACATCCGGTGGGACATCGATGCGCGGACCGTGGTGCGAGGGGCGGCGACCACGTCACTGGCTCGTCCGAACTACTTCGATCTCGTGCCGTATCGCACGGTCAACGTCGACGACAGCACCCTCGCCACGGGGAATCCAAACCTCAAGGCGACGCGCGCGACTAACATCGACCTCTCGGTCGAGCGGTATTACGAGTCGGTCGGACTGCTCTCGCTCGGGGTCTTCCACAAGCAGATCGCCGACTTCATCTACCGCTTCACGCGCTTCAACGCGATCGATGCCGTCAGCGGGCAGACCTTCAATCAGATCAGCGCACCTCAGAACGGGCCCTCAGCCACCCTGACGGGATTCGAGGTCGCCGCGCAGCGGCAGCTGGACTTCCTCCCGGGGGCGCTCCGGAATATCGGGCTCTACGCGAACTACACGTTCAATGAGTCCCGCGTGACCGGGCTCGGGATCGCGAGCCGCGAGGAGGAGACGTTGCCCCTCCTCGGGACCGCGCGGCACAGCGGGAACTTCTCGCTCTCCTATGACACCAAGCGGACGAGTGTCCGCCTGGCCGTGAATTACCAGTCGAACTCCCTTGATGCCGCCGAGGGTGGCTACAACGAGGAGGCGTTCTTCGATCGCTGGTCCTCCGCGCGGACGGATGTCGACATGAATGGCACCTTCACCCTCACGCCGAAGGCCCGGTTCTTCTTCGAGGCGAACAACCTGACGAATCGTCCCCTGCGCTTCTATCAGGGCGCCCCGTCGCGGATCATGCAGGACGAGTATTACGGGTTCCGGTTGCAGACCGGCTTTAAGTTCGACATGTGAGCAGCTCGTCTGAATCTCCGAACCGACGGCGGCGGCCCTGGTGGGCCGCCGCCGTCGGCGTTGCGGGGCTCCTCCCGCTCTGGGCGGCCGCCTGTGCCCTCGAGGGTGCCTCCGACGGCGCGCCGGTGGTCGCCGAACGCTGGGTGAGCGAGGGGTACGCCGCGGACAACATCGATTCCCCGACCATCTGGCGTGGGGCGAATGGTGAGGCGTGGGCGATCGTCACAGCGAAGGCCACGGACCGGCTCGTCGTGCTGGACGCCTCCACCGGGGCATTCGTGCGAGGTGTGGGAGGGCCGAGCGACCCATCGGTCTCCTTCCG
>JBEGVM010000200.1:0-3305 GCA_041178365.1 Gemmatimonadota bacterium
GGTCTCCGGGGAGGTGGGGGTGGGCTGACGCCACGGGAGTGTAACCCGCGAGGCGCTCGCTCGCGACGCGATGCCCCTCGGCCCGTAACGATGTGACTTCCGCTGGCGCGGGGCGGTCTCATTTATATGAAAAATCGTCTATGGACGTTCATCGGCTCCCGGACGGGAGTGATTGCGGTTCGCCGATCAGGCCTCCCACTCCTCGCCCTCCTCCTTCTCGCCTGCAGCGACTCGGCGACCGACCCCACGGCGGACGACGCAGCGGATGACAAGGCGGCCATCCGGGCGGCGCTCCTGATCGACCCCGACGCGCTCCCCTCATATGTCCGCGATCCGCTGCCGGCGTTTTACGACGCGAACATCTTGGCCCGTGAGGATCGCACGATCGGCGCCCCGATCACGGACGCCGGGGTCACGCTTGGCCGAGTGCTCTTCTATGAGCGGCAGCTCAGCCGCACGGGGACCGTCTCCTGTGCGAGCTGCCATGCGAGTGCCACCGCCTTCGGGGATACGGCGCGGTTCAGCCGTGGCTTCGAGGGAGCCCTGACGACAGCGCACTCGATGCGCCTGGTGAACGGGCGATTCAACCAGGACGGTCGGACGTTCTGGGACAAGCGCGCTCCGACGCTCGAGGCGCAGACGACGCAGCCGATCCAGGATTCAGGGGAGATGGGGTTCGATGCGGCGCATGGCGGTCTCACGGCGGCGCTGACACGCCTCGCTGGGCTCCCGTACTATCCGCCGCTCGTCCGGCTCGCATTCGGAGATTCGATGATCACCGCCGACCGGGTGCAGCGGGCGCTCGCGCAGTACGTGCGTGCGATCATCTCGACGCGGAGCCGGTGGGATGTGGCCGCGGCGCAGGTGTTCAACCCGGCGAATCCGGCGGCGTCGATCAACGGGCCGTTCCCGGGCTTCACGGCGGAGGAGCAGCTCGGGAAGCAGGTCTTCCAGGGAAGCGGCTGTGCGGCGTGCCACACTCCGCCCTCATTCTCGCTCAGCGGGGCCTCTCGCAGCAACGGCCTTGATGAAGGGGAGACGCGGATCTTCCGGTCGCCGTCCCTGAAGCACGTGGCGCGCGGCAGCCGCTTCATGCACGATGGCCGCTTTACGAGCCTCGAGCAGGTCGTGGAGTTCTACGACAGCGGGGTGCAGGCCGGTCCGGCACTCGACCCACGTCTGATGGTCCCGCCGCTCGTGCCGGGCGGTCCGCCGAGCGGGATCCCGCGCCGTCTCAACCTCACGGGGGCGGAGAAGGCGGGGCTGGTGGCGTTCCTGCGGACGCTGAATGACGACGCCCTCGCGGCGGACGTGCGCTTCAGCGATCCGTTCCGGCGGTAGGCGGCCCGGCGGCGGCAGCACGGTCGTCGCCGGACTAGCCCCCCCCGTCCCGAAGACGAGATACTTCTGCGATGTCGACGCCCGCCGCGCCACTCATCGGACAACAGGCCCCCCCGGACGGCGGTTACTGCCTTGCGGTGTTCGACGCGCTCATCGCAACGATGGCGCGGGACCTGGCGGCGATGCAGGCGTCCGGCGACCGGCGGGCGGTCTTCCAGCTGACCTACCTCACCTTCTCGCGCGAGGTGCGAGCCGGGGTACACGCCGGGCAGTTCGAAGATTCCGCCTGGGCGATCGATATGTGCTGTCGATTCGTCGAGGTCTACCTGGAACAGTGCGCCCGGTGGGCGCGCCGCGATCCGACGCAGTGTGGCGCGTGGCAGCTGGCCTTCGCCGAGAGCGAGTCCGGCCGCGCCTCGGTCCTGCAGGCCATGCTGCTCGGGATGAATGCGCACATCAACTACGACCTCGCCTTCGTCACGCTGGGCGCCTGCCGTGCCGCGGGTGACCTCGACCAAGGCGGTGCCTTGAGCGCACTCCGTGCGAGCCAGGCTGGGGTGCCCATCGTCCGCTATCGGGACTTTCTGCGCATCAATCAGGTGGCGTGGGAGAGCCTCCCACGCATCCAGGATACCGTGCTGTCCGCGTTCCATCCGGTGTTCTACCTCGGGAACCGGCTCGCGCGACGCGTGACGATGGCGATGGGGGAGCGCATCCTCCTCCACGCGCGCGAGTCCTCGTGGCTCCAGACGGCGCTACTGCTCCACGCGCGTGATGACGCCGAGCGGCTCGCCGTCGAACACCTGATCGACGCGAATGCGACGGCGATCGGCCGCGGCATCGACCTGCTCAGCGGCCGTCCGATGCGGATGCGGCGCGCCCTGCAGGGCTGGCGCAATCGGGGCCGCACGATCACGCCGACCACGACCGCGACCATCCTCGCGATGGCGGCGCGGGACCCGGCCATCGCGGATCTCGCGATGCGTCAACTCGCGACGGCGGGGGCGGATCTCCTCCCGACGATCCGTCAGTGGTGCGAGGCGGAGGCGATCGTGCCGGCGACGGCGCTGGCGGTGCACGTCGCCCGCCACGCGCCACCGCGCGGGCGCGAGGCGCTCCGCCACTTCCTCGGTGGTCGTGACGATCGCCGGGAGCGGGTGCTGGAGCAATTCGTGCTGCATCGGACGGCGCAATCGCGCCCCGAGCTCCGGCGGTGGCCCGTTGATCTGGTGCGCCGACGGTGGCGCCGGCGCGAAGCGCTCGCCCGCGCCGCGCTCGCCACCCCTGACGTCATCACCGCGCACGACCCGCTTCACGCCGCACTCGAGCAGGACCTCCGTCGGCTGGGGCCCTGGCGCGCCGCGCTCGGCGACCGGACCACGATGCGCGCGGCGCAAATCCCTTCGACCGATGTATTGGTGACCCGGCTTCGGCGGCACGATGACCGGTGGATCCGCCTGCTCGCGACCCACCGCGCCGGCGAGATCGGCCTCCTCCCTTCTCTGGATCCCTCCATGACGGTGCTCATCGATCGCGTCCTCTTCCTCAAGGAGACCCAGGTCTTCCTCGAGATCGATCCTTCGGTCCTGCTGCACGTCGCCGAGCGGATGCGGGAGGAAGCGTTCGTCGCGGGCAGCCGGGTGGTGACCGAAGGGGAGCCGAGTGACGGGATCCGGTTCATCGTGGACGGCACGGTGGAGGTGCGTCGTCGGCAGGGGGATCGATCGACGGTCGTCGCGACGCTCGGCGCGCACGATGCCATCGGTGAGCTCTCGACGCTGAATGCTACGCCCGCCACCGCGGATTGCGTCGCCTGTTCGGATGGACGCTGTCTCGTCCTGCCGGCGGAGGTCCTCCTGGACCTCCTCACACAGCATCACCGGCTCGCGCTCGGCCTGCTGCGGACCCTGAGCGAGCGACTGATCGCGACGACGCAGCGGCTGGACGCCACGGGGTGAGACAGA
>JBEGVM010000201.1:0-6192 GCA_041178365.1 Gemmatimonadota bacterium
ATCGCCGATCGCATCGCACGGCGGTACCGAACCACGTAACTTTCGCGGCGCATGCCTGACGCCGCCCTGCAGAAGCTCGCCATCGACACGGTCCGCACCCTCGCCATGGATGCGGTACAACAGGCCGAATCCGGCCACCCTGGGACCCCGATGGCCCTCGCCCCGCTCGCCTACGCGCTCTACAGGCGTCATGTGCGACACAACCCCGCGGATCCGCACTGGCCCGATCGCGACCGCGTGGTGCTCTCCGCGGGGCACGCGTCGATGCTGCTCTACGCCACGCTTCATCTGAGTGGCTACGATCTCTCCCTCGATGAGCTCAAAGCCTTCCGTCAGTGGGGGAGCAAGACACCGGGACACCCCGAGGTCGGGCACACCCCAGGCATCGAGACGACCACCGGCCCACTCGGCCAAGGCATCGCCAACGCCGTCGGGATGGCGGTCGCCGAGGCACACCTCGCCGCGAGCTTCAATCGCGAGGGGCAGGCCGCGATCGATCACTACACCTGGTTCATCGCTGGCGATGGCTGCCTCATGGAGGGCATCTCCCATGAAGCGGCCTCCTTCGCGGGTCACCAGCAGCTCGGGAAGCTGATCGGCTTCTTCGACGACAATAAGATCACCATCGATGGCCGCGTCGATCTCAGCTGCAGCGATGACGTCGCGCAGCGCTTTGCCAGCTATGGCTGGCAGGTCCTGCATCTCGCCGACGTCAACGACCAAGCGGCGATCGATGCGGTGATCGCCGAGGCGAAGGCCGACACGCAGCGCCCGACCCTGGTCGTCACGCGCACGATCATCGGCTTCGGCTCGCCGAATCGCGCCGATACCGCGAAGGCGCATGGTGAGCCTCTCGGGAAAGATGAGATCGCCCTCACCAAGCAGGCGTATGGGTGGCCGAGCACGGAACCGTTCTTCGTCCCGGCCGAGTCACTCGCCCACTGGCGCGAAGCCAAGGCGCGCGGCGTGGCGATGCAGGCTGAGTGGATGACGCGCTTCATGGCGTATACCAAGGCGCATCCTGAGTTAGCGAAAGAGTTAGGACGTCGCTGGCACGGCGATCTCCCCGCTGCATGGGAGAAGGCACTCCCCGTGTTCGATGCGTCGAATGGGAAGATTGCGAGTCGTGCTGCCTCGGGCGTAGTGATCAACGCTATCGCCCCGACGATCCCCGAGCTGATCGGTGGCTCCGCGGATCTCACCGGGAGCAACCTCACCAACGTGAAGGGGGCCGCGCCCTTCACCGCGAGTGATCGCACCGGCCGCAACTTCCACTTCGGGATCCGCGAGCATGGGATGGGTGGGATCATGAACGGGATGGCGCTGCACGGCGGGGTGATCCCGTATGGCGGCACCTTCTTGGTCTTCGCCGATTACATGCGGCCCGCGATCCGGCTCGCCGCGCTGATGAAGCAGCAGTGCATCTATGTCTTCACGCACGATTCCATCGGACTCGGCGAGGACGGCCCCACGCACCAACCGGTGGAGCAGCTCACCTCGTTGCGCTGCATCCCGGGGCTCCAGGTGTTGCGGCCCGCCGATGCGAATGAGACGGCGGAAGCGTGGCGCGCGGCACTCAAGTACAAGACCGGACCAAGCGCGATCGTCCTCACACGGCAGGCACTCCCGCTGATCGACCGAACCATCGCCGCGCCGGCGAGTGAGGTGGCGAAGGGCGCCTATGTGCTGGTCGATGCACCGAAGGGGACGAAGGCGTCGGCGATCCTGATCGCCAGCGGCTCCGAGGTGCAGCTCGCACTCAACGCCCATCATGAGCTCGCCCAGCAGGGGATCGGGACCCGCGTGGTCTCGATGTGTTCGATGGAGCTCTTTGCCGCGCAGCCCGAGTCGTACCGAGCGAGTGTGCTCCCACATGGCCCCAAGCGAGTGGCGATCGAGGCGGCCCACCCGATGAGCTGGCATCGTTGGGTCGGGCCAGATGGCGTGATCATCGGGATCGACGGCTTCGGCGCGAGCGCCCCATATCAGCGGTTGTATACGGAATACGGGCTCACGACGGCGGCGGTCGTCGCGGCGGTCCGCGGGTAGGGCGGGCAGCACGCGCACCTCACGCCTGACGCCAGGGCTCGCACTCGTCGCGCTCGTCACGGGGGGGGCGGTGCTGTTGGCCCTCGTGCAGTCGTACCTCATCGGACTCACCGTGCTCGATCGGTTGGTCCTCGCGATCCTCATCGGCGCCGTGGTGCGCTCGGTCGGTGCCCTCCCGGCCTCGGTCGAACCCGGAATCACCTTCGCGGCCACGCCGATCCTCGAAGTCGCGATCGTCCTGCTCGGCGCCGCGGTCGATCTCCCCTTGCTGCTCCGCGCGGGACCCGCACTGGCGGTCGGGATCATCACCCTCGTCCTGGTGGCGCTCGCCCTCGGCTATGGCATCGGTCGGGCGCTCCGACTCCCGCCGCGACTCGCCGTGCTCGTCGCCACCGGCAACGCGATCTGCGGGAACTCTGCCATCGCCGCGCTGGCGCCCGTGATCGGTGCGACCAACGCGGAGGTGACGCGGGCGATCGCCTTCACCGCCGTGCTCGGAATCGGTGTCGTGCTCGGACTGCCGCTCCTCATCGCGCCACTCGGATTGAGCGACTATCAATTCGGCGTGCTGGCAGGAATGTCCGTTTACGCTGTGCCGCAGGTACTCGCGGCGACACTGCCCGTGAGTGCGCTCGCCGCGCAGGTCGGGACGCTGGTCAAATTGATCCGCGTCCTCATGCTGGGGCCCCTCATCGTCGGCGTCTCGGCCTTCAGATCACGGCAGATCGTCACACCGACGCCCCTCCTGCCCTGGTTTCTCATTGGATTTCTCCTCCTCGCCATGCTCCGAACCATCGGAGTGATCCCGATATGGGTCGCGCAGCCACTGGCCTCCCTCTCCGGCTTGCTCACACTCATCGCGATGGCGGGACTGGGGCTCAGCGTCGATCTCCGTGAACTTCGGCAGGCAGGAGCGCGCATCTCCCTCGCAGCGGCCGTCGCGATGGCGGCGTTGGTCACCGGCGCCGTCCTGCTCCTGCAGGTCCTCCGGACCACCTGACGGATGCGCCCCCTCCGCGTCCTCCTCCTCACGCACCCCGATCTCGTCCCACCGGGTGCGGACGCGGCGCAGTCCGTGCGCGACGCCTTCGCCGTCAAGACGGAATCCGACGTCATCACCACCCTTCGCGCGAGCGGCCACGACGTCCATGTCCTCGGCGTGCAATGGGAGCTTCACCCGATCCGCGAGGCGGTCGAGCGCCTGCAGCCCGACATCGTCTTCAATCTCCTCGAGGAGTTCTACGGGGAGACGACGTACGATCACCACATCGTCAGTTACCTCGAGCTCAAGCGGATCCCCTACACCGGATGCAACCCGCGCGGCCTCGTCCTCGCGCGCGGCAAGGCGATCTCCAAGATGCTCGCCGCGCACCACCGCATCCGCGTCCCGCGCTTCGCCGTCTTCCCGCGCGGGCAAAAGGTCCGTCGGCCACGCGAGCTGACCTTCCCAGTGATCGTGAAGTCCCTCGTCGCCGATGCCTCGCTCGGAATCGCGAAGGCCTCGGTCGTCGACTCCGACGAAAAGCTCATCGAGCGTGTGCGTTTCATCCACGAGCGGATCGGGCACGATGCGATCGCCGAGCAATTCATCGTGGGACGTGAACTCTCGGTGAGCGTGCTGGGCAACGATCGCCTCACCGTCTTCACCCCCTGGGAGCTCCGTCAAACCTCCCTCGGCGCCGATGAGCCCCTGATCGCCACGGAGCGCCTCAAGCACGATCCGATCTATCAGGAGCGAACAGGGGTCGTGATTGGCCCCGCGACAGATCTTTCAGACGAGATCCTCACAAAGCTCATCGGAGACAGCAAGGGGATCTATCGGCTGCTCGAGCTCACCGGCTACGCGCGCATCGACTTCCGCCTCGACGCCGAGGGGCAAAGCTACTTCCTTGAGGCGAATCCGAACCCCGACATCGCCCGCCAGGAGGAGTTCGCGCAATCCGCGGCGCATGGTGGAGTTCTCTACCCTGCCCTCCTCGATCGGCTCCTCCACCTCGGTCTCCGCCGCGCGACCTGACTGCCGCGGTCACACCGCTCAACGCTCGCCGCTCCCTCGGCGTACTCACTGCAATGTCTCCTCTTCGCCTCCTTCGGCGCGCCGGCCTCGTCGGCGCGCTGTGCATCCTCCTCCCCGCCGTCGCCACCGCCCAGAGCGAGCGCGATCCGCGTCTGCGCGTCTTCCTCGACTGCCAGTTCGGAGGGTGTGACCGAAACTTCTTCATCAACGAGCTGCCCTTTGCCCTCTGGACGCAGGACCGACTCGATGGTGATGTCCACCTGCTGATCACACGGATCGGGACGGCGAGTGGGGGAGGCGAATACACCCTGACCTTCTTGGGCCAGCGGCGGTTCGCCAGCCGCCTCGATACCCTCGTCACCCAGCTCCCACCCAACACCACCGAGGACGTCCGGCGCCGTGAGCTCGCACGCGTGATGAAGCTCGGGCTCGTCCCCTACCTCTCTCGCCTCCCCGGGCAGGAGCGGTTCTCCCTGGCCTACGCCGCACCCGCGAACGCCCCCACCACCCCCGCCCTCAACACCGTCGCCGATCCCTGGAATCTCTGGGTCTATCGCCTCCGAGCGAATGGCGGCGGCGCCGCCGAGAGCCGCGCGAGTAACTACGAACTCACCAGCAACGTGAGCGCCTCGCGAGTCACCGAAGAGTGGAAGGTCACCTTCTGGGGCGGGCAGGAGTACCGCTTCAATCGATTCAAGCTCTCAGACTCCACCGAGCGGCGCTTCATCCTCCGCAATGCTGATGCCGGGGCACGGATCGTCCGAAGCGTCACGGAGCACTGGTCGGTCGGCGGACGCCTGAATACCGGGTTCACCGAGTTTCGGAACCAGGATCTCTATGGCTCTATCGAGGCCGCCGCGGAGTACAACCTCTTTCCATGGAAGGAGGCCACGAGCCGGCAGCTCCTCGGCATCGTCTCCCTTGGCGGTCGGTATTTCGATTACACCCAGGAGACGATCTATGGCCAGCGCACCGAGTTCCGTCCCGTGGCCCGCGCGATCGTCGCGGGCGAAAGCCGACAGACCTGGGGGACGATCGACGCCTCGGCGCGCTACACCAACTATCTGCATAACTCCAACACCTATAGCCTGAGCTTCAACGGGCGGACCAACATCCGGCTCTCCCGCGGGCTCTCCATCGAACTGCGCGGCGAGGCCGCCAAGGTCAACGATCAGCTCTTCCTCGCCCGCGGGAGCGCCTCCGACGACGAGGTCCTCACGCGGCAGCGCGCCCTCGCGACCGCCTTCCGCCTCAATGGCGGGATCGGGCTCAGCTTTACCTTCGGTTCTATCTATAATTCCATTGTGAACCCGCGCCTCGAAGACCTCGGCAACTGACCACGGATGAGCGTCTCGCGCCCCCTGCGTGATGGTCTCCTTGGGCTGACCTATCGGCAGCTCGTCGCATTCGTCGCGCTCATCAACGCCTTCGTCGCGATCTATCTCCACCTCTGGAAGATCGGGAAGGCCGGCACCCTCGCCTGCGGCGGGAGCGGGGGATGCGCGATCGTCCAGTTCAGCTCGTGGGGCTGGTTCCTCGGCATCGATGTCGCACTGATCGGCGCGATCGGCTACACCCTCATCCTCGTCACCGCCCTCTGGAGCGCGCGCGAGTCCACCGCCGATGCCGTGGTGCCGGTGATCGCGCTCGCCGCACTCATCTATCCGGCGATCCTCTTCACCATTCGGCTCAAATACGCCGAGTGGATGGTGCTCAGGACCTTCTGTCCCTGGTGCTTCATCTCGACGGTCTCGATCACACTGCTTGGCATCCTCGTCGCGCTCGAGTGGCGGCGCGTCAGGACACTCGCTCGAGGGCGCGCCGGAGCCGAGTGACGACCTCACCGATCTGATCGGGTGAGATGATCAGCGGCGGGGAGAGCGCGAGGATGTCCATCGTGCTCCGCACCAAGAGATCCTGATTGAAGAACGCCTCGACGAACACATCGTAGGCGCGGGAGCCGGGTGCATCAGGACGCGGGGCGAGTTCGATCCCCGCGACGAGTCCGAGGTTGCGGACATCGATCACATGCGGGGCATCGCGGAGGGTGTGTACCGCCTCCTCCCAGACTGGCGCGAGGGAGGCCACGCGGGTGAGCAGGGCCTCGTCCTCGTAGAGCTGAAGCG
>JBEGVM010000202.1:0-8262 GCA_041178365.1 Gemmatimonadota bacterium
CGCGGATCTTCATCAGGAACTGGAACTGTGCGAGCAGGTCGGCGTCGGTCGCAGTGGTGCGGGGATCATTGAGGAGCTTGAAGGTCGCGACCTGCGGCGCGGCGTTCCCCACCGTCATCCGTACCGAGTAGGTCCCGGCCGGCGCGATCGGACCGCGCACGGAGCCCGCCCACATGATCATTCCGCGGAACGCGCTTGCATCGGGATAGCGCATGTCCCAGGTGAAGGTATTCATCCCCGCCGTATTCGCGGGGCGCTGTGCCGCACCAGCCCCACCGCGGCCACCCATCGGCGCGTTCTGCGCCGCAGCCCGCTCGGCGGCCAAGGCCGCGGAATCGGCAGATTCGTAGCTCTTGATGACCGAGCCATCCGGCGCCACGAACTCGAGCTTCACCGGCTGCCCCGCCGTGGCGAGGTGAAATCGGACGATCACCCCGCTTGGTGGATTCTGCCCCGGATTGCTGGCGCCGCCAGCGGCACCGGCCCCGCGCCATCCCCCGCCCCACTCGATGCGATACGCATCGCGGGGGGCGAAGAGGTGAGCCGGCTTGGCCAGCACGGCCGGCGCCATCTGCCGCAATGCCGAGAGATCGTCGAGGACCCAGAAGGAGCGCCCATGCGTCCCCGCGACAAGATCCCCCTCCTTCACGACGAGATCATGCACCGGGACCGGGGGGAGGTTCCCCTGCAGCCGCTGCCACTGCGCGCCATCGTCGAAGGAGACGAAGACCCCGCGCTCCGTCCCCGCGTAGAGGATCCCACGGCGCGTGGGATCCTCGCGGATCACGCGGGTGAACTCGTCACTCGGGATCCCCGCGACGATCTTCGTCCAGGTCGCCCCGAAGTCCGTCGTCTTGTAGAGGAGCGGCTGGAAATCATCGAGCTGGAAGCGGTTCGCCGCGAGATAGGCCGTGCCATCTGCGAAGTGGGAGGCCTCGATGATCGAGATCCGGGTGAAATCCCCGATCCCCTTCGGCGTCACATTCTTCCACGTCTTCCCGCCGTCGCGCGAGAGTTGCACATACCCGTCATCGGTCCCCACCCAGAGCACATTCTTGCTCTGGTGCGACTCGGCGAGGGTGAAGATGGTACCGTAGGTCTCGACCCCCGTCTGATCCTTGGTGATCGGGCCACCGGAGGGACCGAGCGTCTTGGGGTCGTTCCGCGCGAGGGGCGGCGAGATGGCATCGAACGACTGTCCCTCGTTCGTCGAGCGGAAGAGGCTCGAGCCGCCAGCGTAGAGGACCTTGGGATCGTGCATCGAGATCACGATCGGGAAGGTCCACTGGAACTTGACCTTGATGTCCTCCGACGACCATCCCATCGGGTTGTCGGGCCACGCATTGATGTTCCGCTCGAGCCCGGTGCGCATGTCCTTGCGCGTGAGATACCCCGAGTAGCTCCCCGCATAGATGATGTCTGGATTCTTCGGGTCCGCCGTCACATAGCCCGACTCACCACCACCGGCGTCATCCCAATCGCCGATCGTGATCGCGCCTTCCTTCCGGCTCGGCCCACAGAGCGTCGAGTTGTCCTGCTGCGCGCCGCAGACCTTGTAGGGGAAGTGATTCGTGGTGGAGACGTGATAGAACTGCGCCGTGGCGAAGTCCTGATCGGTCCAGGTCTGCCCGCCATTGAACGAGACATTGGCGCCACCGTCGTTCGCCTGTACCATGCGCTGCGGGTCGTTCGGCGCGATCCAGAGATCGTGGTTGTCCCCGTGCGGGACGCTGATCTGCTGCCGCCAACTCTTCCCACCATCGGTCGACCGGAAGAAGGAGACGTTGAGCCCGTAGACGATGTTGGTGTCCTTGGGGTCAGCGACGAGACGCGAGTAGTACCAGGCACGCTGCCGGAGGTTGCGGTCGCCGTTGAGATACTGCCAGGTCGCGCCCGCATCATCGGAGCGATAGGTGCCACCTGAATCGGCTTCGATCTGCGCCCAGATCCGCTTCGGATTCGCGGGTGAGATCGCGAGCCCGATCTTGCCGAGGAGCCCCTTCGGCAAACCAGGATTGTTGGTGATCTCGCGCCACGTGGTCCCACCGTCGGTCGACTTCATGATCCCGCTCCCCGGACCACCGGAGTTCAACATCCAGGGGCGACGATACGCATGCCAGAAGGTCGCATAGAGGGTATTGGGCTCGCTGGGATCCATGATGAGATCCCAGACCCCGGTGGAATCATTGCGATAGAGCACCTTCGTCCAATTCTTCCCACCATCGATCGTCTTGAAGACGCCGCGCTCCGGGTTGTTGCCGAAGGCATGCCCCAAGGCCGCCACATAGACAACGTCCGCATTCGTCGGATGCACGCGCACCCGTGCGATATGCCGCGTCTCCTTGAGTCCCATCAGTGCCCAGGTACGTCCGGCATCGGTCGTCTTCCAGAGCCCATCACCATGTGAGGTGTTGCCGCGGATATCGGTTTCCCCACCCCCCACGTACACGATGTCAGGGTTCGACTCGGCCACCCCGATCGCCCCGATCGTCCCACCGAAAGAGCGATCGGTCATCGGCTGCCAGGTCACCCCGCCATCGACGGTCTTCCAGACCCCACCCCCGGTGGTCCCCATCCAGTACTCGTTCACCCGGCTCGTGGAGCCGGCGGCAGCGACGGAGCGTCCGCCGCGCGCGGGGCCAAGCTCACGCCAGCGCACCTGCGTGAGGGCGGCGCTGGGGATGGTCTGCGCGGCGAGCGTGGCGGCATCGCCAAGCAGGGCGAGGCCGACCGCAAGCCGAAGGGATGGAGCCAACCAGCGGGAGAGGGACCGAATTGTCACTGTTGCGATCTCCGTCATGAGATGGGGGGCGTGGAAGGAAAGGAGGAGGATTCGGTGGTGGTCGCCGGGCGCGACTCCCAGTTCCGCATCATCGAGAGGAAGGCAAGCGCTGCATCGGTATCGAATTCAAGGCCAGCCCCCTTCTCGATGATGGAAAGGATACGTTCCTGCGGCACAGCCTCACGATACGGCCGCTTAGAGGCAAGGGCATCGTACACATCACAGACGTGCACGAGGAGACTCCCGACATGGCAGTCGCGAGCGAACAGGCGATGGGGGTACCCACGCCCATCAATCCACATATGATGCTCATAGGCGACGGCGGCGGCGAGATCCAGCCGCTTGTCACTCTCGTAGATGATCCGAGCCCCATCCTCCGGGTGACGACGAATCAGGGCGAGCTCATCATCCGTCAGTCGTCCGGGCTTGACCAGCACGTCGGTCGGGACGCGCACCTTGCCGATGTCGTGCAACAACGCCGCCATCCCGAAGGCGCGCACATCCGCGGATCCGCGCCCCATCCACTCAGTCAGCGCCATCGTCAGCACCGCGACGTTGATGGAATGCGTCGTGGTGTATTGATCGAACTGCTTCAGCGTGAGCAAGGGGAGCACCACATCCTGCTCCCCATGCATGGCCGCCGATAATGAGCGGATCACCGACTCCGCCTCCATCAGCGGGATCTGTCCACTCCCTTGCACCTCCTCGTGGATGAACCGGATGGCCTCCCCTTCCTCTTGGAGGGGGATGAATGCGCGCGGCATGGAGACCGAGGTCGGATCCGATTTGACCGGCTGCTGCTGATAGCCGTCATCTCGCACCCCGACCGCGCCCCACCGAATGGTGGAGCGCCGCAGATGACTCTTCACCGAGGAGTCGGCCGACACGTGAAAGAGCAGGTCGTGCAACTCCTGCAAGAACGCCTCGAGATCCTCATCCGTGGTATCGAGGTCGATCTCGATGCGCTGGACCCCAACCTTGGCGAACCGTGGCGCCCAGTCCCAGTGCCGCAATGATCGCAGCGGAAGATCGTTGTAGATCGCATCATCCCCGATGAATGTGAAGCGCGGATGAACGTCCTTCTCCAGGAGCCGACGCAGGGCCTCATAGGCGAGTGCCATGGCCTTCTGCCGCTCCGGATGCCGCGCGCCGTAGAGCTGCATCGACGTGAGCGCCTTCGTGAGCGCTGAAAGGAATTTTCCAGCCTCCATCAGCGCCCCCTCGGCCGGGCGACCGCCGCAGCCTTCACGGCGGGGTCGCTGCTCGCGACCGCCAGCGCCAGTACCTCGCGACTCGCCGCATGCAGGGCCCAGTGGACCGCCAAGCCCTCGACGGCCGCCAGGAGTTCTGGCGTGGTCGGCAAGAGCGAAGCACGGCGCAATAGCCGTCCGGTTTTGAGCACGCGACCGCTCAGCCACGTCGGGGTGTCCGGGGCCTGATGCGCGGCGAGCGCTCGCACCGCCAGCGCCCGCATCTCAGTGCTCAACGTCTCATCATCGGCACGCACCTTCAGCACCGCTGCCGCCTCACGCGGGCAGTTCGCCGTCGCCGCCGCGAGTGCCAGTCGAACGACCCCTTCGTCGGGATCCACCAACGCCCACGCCATCGTCATCCCGTGCTGTCGAGGGTCCCGCAAGAGTTGGCGAATCGCCTCGCGTCGTACCCCGGGGTCCGGGTGCCCGAGCCACGCCGACGGGTCATACGAGGAGGTCCAGGTGGGATGCCGACCAAGCAGGGTCATCAGGGACTGGAGCGTGGACCACGGGACCGCACTCAGCTGCGCCGCGATGGCGCGCGCCACCGGCGCCCCCACGCGCTCCAGCAAGGCGAGATACCGTTCCGACTCCGCGGCATCGGCTGCCGCTTCGAGCGCGTCGATCAACACCGGCGCCGCGGCGATCCCCATCCGATCGACGAGCCGCTCCACCGAGGGGAGCGGGAAGGGACGGCGACGGAGCAGGGCCCCCAATTGGGCCGGCGTGGCCAGTGACGCCCCAAGCGCCTCCTGCATCCAGGGGTAGGGCGCCTGATCCAAGAGATCCAGTAACCCATCGATCTCACCGCGGCCGACCATCTCGTCCATCGCAGGCCACATCCCCATCCCCATCGTCCCGATCTCCAGCCCCATGGCGATCACACGCGAGGGCTCCACCGGCGTGACCGCGTCGGTCACCCGCACCACAGGATCACGCGCCGACAAGCGGTCGAGGGCGGTGCGATACGCTTCAGGATCGGTCTCGCCCAGCGTCCACCCGTCCATCAGCTGCGTCACCTGCTGCCGCAACGCCACATCAGCGATCGCCGCCTGGTTCCCCGTCCCCTCCTCGGCATGCACCGCCAGCTTGTTCAGCATACGCATCATCGAGGTCGAGATGTTCTGCTGCGAGGCCGTCGCGGCGGCCGTCACGAGATCAAGCACGGCGTTGGCGGTCACGGCACTGACAGCCTCCTGCAGGAACCGCTGGCGACGCCGCTCGTCGCCCCCCAGGTACAGGAGGCGCTCAAGCGTCGCCGGTCCAAGCTTTTGCACAAGGTCTGAGACACGGAGCCGGATGGTGCTCCCGTCTCGCGCGCCCTTGGTGTTGATCGCCGTCGTGACCTGATGCAGGAAGGTCATCACCGTCTGGTCGTATTCGGCGTCCCCCTCACGGCGCTCGATCGCCTCGGCCACCGTCGCAGGCTGCGCATGATCCAGGTCGGAACCCGGCGCCGCGAGCCCGGCCAGCGCGATCTGCACGAGGCGGATCCAGAGCGCCTCCGCGTCCTCGATCGAGATCGTCTCCCCATCCGCCAACTCGAGGGAGGAGAAGTTGAGGGGCATGAGCCGGATATGCGACCACTGCGCGAGCACCTCGGGGCCTTCGAGCCCGAGGGGCCGCTCGACCCCCGTCCCCGCCGCCGCGAGGAGCTGCATCAATCGCTCGAGCTCCTCGACCGTGACTCCCGGGACGATGCGGATCGACCCGATCTGATGCTGGTGGAACCGGATCGCGAGCGCCCGTAGCACCGGATGGTTCGGGTCGGTGGCGATGGCATCGATGATGAGCTGCGCTGGCGCGATCCCCAGCAAGAAGGCCGGTCGCACCGCGAGCACGGACTCCAGGCGCCGCACCACCCCGGTGGACACCTTGTCCAAGATGGGATGCCCTGCGGGATAGATCGCTGCCTTCTGCAACCCGATCGAGAACTCGACGAGTAGGTCGATCAGCTCCCGCGGGAGCGCAGGAGCGGGAGCGGTCGTGTCGGCGGGTCCCTCCATACAGGGAAAACTACGTCGGCGCCATCGGCGATGTTGGCCCCTCGGCCGATGGCCTCCCCAGCGTGGATGCGCTATCTCTCCATCGTGCCCCCCTCGTCCGCCCCTCTCTCGCCGACCCAACGCGCCACCCTCGAGGCCGCCGCGCGACGGATCGTCCCGCACGCCTTCGCTGATCCCGCGCGCGGGGATGCCCTCATGCGTGCGCTGCTGGCGCGAATCGCCGGTCTCGCGCCACGCAAGCAACGCGAACTCCGCCTCGCCCTCACCCTCTTCGGGTCGCGCGCGACCTCGCTGACAAGCGGACTCGTCCCACGCCCCTTCCTCGCCCAACCCGCCGAGCGACAGGACCGCCACCTCGAGCGCTGGCTCACCTCCTCCGTCGCCCCCTTCCGCACCATCGCGCAGGCGATCCGACGCCTCGTGATCTTCACCGAGTACACCACCGCCGATGCGCATCGCGAGATCGGCTACCGGGGCCCATATCACACCCGAGGCCCCGTCTTCTCTTGGGAAGGCGCACTCCCGGGTGCTGAGACCGACACCGAACCGGTGGCGCGCGCCTCAGAGCCCGCCGCCGCGCATCACCCGCCGCCCTTTCGCACCACCCTCGCCCCGCTCACCCTCGACGCCAAGACCCTCCGCGCCGACGCCATCATCATCGGCACCGGAGCCGGTGGCGCCGTCGCCGCCGCACGACTCGCCGAATCGGGCCTCGACGTCCTCATCCTCGAGGCCGGTGCCCTCCGCGATGGTGATGACTTCACCGAGGTCGAGCTCGATGCCCTCGGGCACCTCTACGCCGAAGGAGGTCAGCGCACCACCGACGACGTCGGCGTCTCCATCGTCCAAGGGGTCGGCGTGGGCGGCGGGACCAACGTGAACTGGATGGTGATGCTCCGCACCCCCGACTGGGTGCTCGACGAATGGGCCACCGCACATGGGACCGAGGGGATGCGCCCCACCGATCTCGCCGCGACCTTCGATCAGATCGAAGATGAGGTCCACGCGCGCATCGTCCCCGACGACGCGCACTCCCCCAGCAATCGCATCATCCTCGACGGCTCCGCGCGACTCGGCTGGTCCGCCCGCAGTGTGCGCATCAATGCCAAGGGCTGCGTGCGTACCGGCTTCTGCGGCTACGGCTGCCGCACCGGGGCCAAACAGGGCGGACTCCAGACCTACCTCCCGCGCGCACAGGCCGCGGGGGCACGGATCCTCCCCAATGCGACGGTGGAGAAGATCCGCATCATCGAACGAAAGGGCGCCTTCCCCAAGAAGCGGCTCACCGTGCGCCACACGACCCCGAGCGGCGAGGTGCGCATGCTGCGCGCTGAGGCGCCGATCGTGATCGTGGCCGGCGGCGCGATCGAGACACCGGCGCTCCTGCAGCGCTCGCGCATGGGAGGCGGTGGCACCGGGCGCTTCCTGCGCCTCCACCCCACCACCGGGGTCTTCGGCCGCTACGACCATCCGATCTATGGGGCGGGTGGGATCCCGATGACCACGGTGAACGATCAGTTCCATCGGCTCGACGCCAACGGCTACGGCGTCTGGATCGAGAGCCCCCCACTGCACCCGGGGATCGGCGCCCCCGCGGCACCTGGATTCGGCGCCGCGCATCGCGAGACGATGCTCGCCTTCGATCATCTCGCCGCCCTGGTGATCCTCGCGCGCGATGGCGCGCAGCGCGGGCAATCTGATGGCGAGGTACGCGCCCGACGCGATGGGTCGCTCTCGATCCGCTATCGCCTGAGCGCCGCCGACGCGCGCCACCTGGAAGAGGGGATGGTCGCCGCCGCGCGCATCCACTTCGCGGCCGGTGCCCGGTCGGTGATCACTGGACACACCCCCCACATCACCCTCGAGCACGATGCGCAGGTGGACCGGCTCCGCGGTCGCCCGATGGGGGCCAATCAGATCGCTCTCTTCTCCGCGCATGTGAATGGCACCGCACGACTTGGGGCCGACCGCACCTCGAGTGGCTGCGACCCACATGGCGAGGTCTGGGGCGCTCCCGGCGTCTTCGTCGCCGATGGGTCGTTGCTCCCCACCGCCCCCGGGGTGAATCCACAGGAAACGATCATGGCGATCGTCACCCTAATCGCCGATCGCATCGCACGGCGGTACCGAACCACGTAACTTTCGCGGCGCATGCCTGACGCCGCCCTGCAGAAGCTCGCCATCGACACGGTCCGCACCCTCGCCATGGATGCGGTACAAC
>JBEGVM010000203.1:0-2823 GCA_041178365.1 Gemmatimonadota bacterium
GGGAGCACCCGCATCGGAATCCGTCGCTCCCGACCCTGCCTTCTGGAGGCCTCGGACGCTCCAAGGGCCCCCGGACCTATCCTCAACAGCAGGTTATCGAGCTGTTTTGGGGTGATTTCCAGGGCTTGCGCAGCCGTTTGAGAGGTGATTGCCCGCATAACGCCCCATTAAGAATTATTCTCTAGAATGAGGATAATTTAGCATGGAATCGTGAATTGGGCGAATCAGGCGATCGACGCCCGCGCCGCCCTGAGCTGGGCCTTCACCGCCTCGATCCCTGTCCCGCCAGGTATCTCACGGTGCGACAATGACTTCTCTGGTGTGAGCTCCTCCAGAATGTCCGCGCCGAACTGCGGATGCGCCGCCTGGAACTGCGCCAGCGGGAGATCCCATAACTCGACCCCCGCCTCCTCCGCCTCACGCACCAATCGACCGACCGCCCCATGGGCATCCCGGAAGGTCACCCGCTTCCGCACCAGATAATCGGCAAGATCGGTCGCCATGAGCCCGCCAGTCACCGCAGCCCGCATCCTGGCCCGATCGAACCGCAACGTCGCCACGCTCCCCGCCACCGCCGGGAGCAAGAGCCCCATGAGGTCGACTGCCTGAAAAAGGATCCGCTTGTCCTCCTGCAAATCCTTGTTGTACCCACTCGGCAGCCCCTTCACCGTGGCGAGCAACCCGACCAGATCGCCGATCGTGCGCCCCCCTGCCCCACGCGCGAGCTCAAGCGCATCGGGATTCCGCTTCTGCGGCATCATGCTCGAGCCCGTCGAATAGGCATCGCCAAACCGCACGAAGCCGAACTCACTCGAGCCATACAGGATCAGATCCTCCGCGAGCCGCGAGCAATGCACGCCGAGCATCGTGATCGCATAGAGCGTATCAGCGACGAAGTCACGATCGCCCACCGCATCGATCGAATTCGGCGAGATCCGCTCGAACCCCAGCTCGGCACGCAACATCTCACGCGGCACCGCGAAGGCCGACCCGGCGATCGCCCCTGACCCGAGCGGCAGCACAGACGTCGTACGGCGCGCCGCGGTCAGACGCTCCCGGTCCCGACCCAGCGCCCACACATGCGAGAGCAACCAATGCGCCGCCGACACCGGCTGCGCGCGCTGGAGATGTGTGTACGCGGGCATGATCGCATCGAGCTGCGCCTCCGCCTGGTCCACGAGCACCTGCAGCAGCGTCTTGAGCTCGGCGTCGAGCTTGGCGAGCGCGTCCAAGGTCCAGAGCCGAGCGCCCGTCGCGACCTGGTCGTTGCGGCTGCGGCCCGTGTGTAGCCGGCCAGCGGGCTCGCCCGCCTCCTGGTGGAGCAGGCGGTCCACGAAGGTGTGGACGTCCTCGTCAGACGGAATAGGCTGCTCGCCATCCGCGATCCGCTGCCCGACCCGGTCTAACCCCTCGCGGATCGCGGTCACCTCGTCAGGCCGCAGCACCCCAGCGGCGCCCAACGCCGACGCCCAGGCCTTGGAGAGCTGGATGTCGAAGGGCCAGAGCCGGAGGTCCACGGTGATCGATCGATTGACCGCCTCGAGCTCGGGGGCAGGGCCCCCAGCGAAGCGACCGCCCCAGAGTTTGTGAGAGTCAGGGGGCAGGTGGGAGGGGTCAGATGGCACGTCAGAGCGCATGATTATGCGGAATATGTTAGGGCCGCTTCGCGAGCTGGGTCAGGCGCCGGACCACCCGCTCGCGGGCGGGCTCACTCCGGCAGATTAGGAGGATCGTATCATCTCCCGCGATGGTCCCAAGCAGATCAGGGCCCACCTCACGGTCGAGCGCCAACGCCACCGGTTGCGCGCCGCTCGTCACGGTCTTCAAGACCGCGAGCACCCCGACCCCCTCGATGCTGGAGAAGAGCTGCGGGAGGATCGCCGCGAGCCCCGCCCGCTGGGCATCCTCGCTCGCGGGCTCGCTCACCAGATAGCGCACCCCGCTCGACGTGGGCACCCGCGCGATCCGCAGGTCCCGCAGATCCCGCGACAGGGTGGACTGCGTCACATCCAACCCCTGCCGCAACAGGATCTGCCGCAGCTCCTCCTGGCTTCCAATCGGTCGCTCGGCGATCGCCTCGAGGATCGCCTGCTGTCGTGTACGCTTTGGTCCCGTCACACCACCCTCCAAGTCCGTTCCCTCGAGTCTACCACGGGGGCAGGGCAGACGGAGCAGGGGACCGGCCGGACGCGCGAGACCGCACACCCCACCCGACAGACCCCAAATCCGCTATTGACCCACCCGAATGGCATAAATATGTTTAAAGTGTGCATAAAATTCCAGTCGGGGTCCTGGGGGCCTCGGGGTACGCCGGACGCGAGCTCTGCGCACTCATCACCACACATCCCGCGCTCGACCTCGACTTCGCCACGGCCAACGCCCAGCAGGGCGAATCGCTCGCGCTCCCACTCGGTCGCACCATCACCTTCACCGCGACCGAGCAGGCCGATCTCTCCCACGCGAAGCTGATCTTCACCGCCCTCCCGCACGGCACCTCGGCGCAATGGGTCGCGCGCGCGCGCGCGGCGGGCGCAAAGGTCGTCGATCTCTCACATGATCTCCGCATCGGCAACGGCGCGAGCGATGGGATCCCCTACGGACTCACCGAACTCCGTCGCGAGCAGGTGCGTGGCGCCGATTGCGTCGCGAACCCGGGGTGCTATCCGACGAGCGTGCTGATCGCGCTCGCGCCCCTCATCGAGCGTGACCTCATCGCACCAAATGCCGTGGTGCAGATCGCCTCCGCGAGCGGCGTGACCGGTGCGGGGCTCTCCCCGCGCCTCGATCTGCTGTTCGGTGAGGTCACCGAAAATTTCCGCGCCT
>JBEGVM010000204.1:0-4602 GCA_041178365.1 Gemmatimonadota bacterium
TCGGCGGGCAGTTCTGGTCGGTCTACATCCCGGGCGACACGAGCATCGCGCGGCAAGGGTATGCCAAGGTGCAGCTCGAGCAGATCGACATCGCGCGGCGCGTGATGGCGCGCTACCCCGAGCGGCTCGCTTTCGCGAGCACCGCAGGAGATCTCCGCGCCGCCTTCCAGCGGGGCCGCATCGGTGGCGTCCTCGGGATGGAAGGAGGGCATGCGATCGAGAACTCACTCGGTGCGCTCCGCGCCTTCTACGATCTCGGCGCGCGCTACATGACCCTCACGCACAATCAGACCCTCGATTGGGCCGATGCGGCGACGGGGGTGCAGCGCCATGGGGGGCTGACGGCTTTCGGACGGGAGGTGGTGCGCGAGATGAACCGGCTCGGGATGCTTGTCGATCTCTCCCATGTGGCGCCATCGGTGATGAGTCAGGCGCTGGATGTGAGCGAGGCGCCGGTGATCTTCTCCCACTCGAACGCGCGTGCGCTGGCGGATCACCCGCGCAACGTCCCCGATTCGATCTTGAAGCGGCTGCCGAAGAACGGAGGGATCGTGATGGTGACCTTCGTCCCGGGGTTCACCTCGCAGGCCGTGGTCGAGTGGAACCGGACGCCGGCGGCGCAACGTCCGGCGGGGGGCGCATCACCCCGCGCGACCCTGTCGCAGGTCGCCGATCACATCGAGCATATCCGGCGCGTGGCGGGCATCGATCATGTGGGGATCGGTGGCGACTTCGATGGGATCACCGATGTGGTCGAGGGGCTGGAGGATGTCTCCACCTACCCCAAGCTCTTCGCCGAGCTCTCCCGCCGCGGGTGGAGCGAGAGCGATCTCCGGAAGCTCGCCGGCGAGAACATCCTGCGGGTCTTCACGCAGGGAGAGACGGTGGCTGCACGACTCCGCGCGGCGCGGCCACCGAGCACCAAGACGATCGCGGAGTTGGACGGGCGCTAGGTGCGCGCTAGGCGCGCGTCAGGATGCCCGTCGCGCGCGCGCGGAGCCAGCGGCGGAGGTCGGTCACGGAGGTGAGCGCATCCGCACCGATCTCCGTCGCCGCTGCACTGTACGCCGCTGCCCCGCTTCCACCGATGACGAGCCCGACCTGTGGGGGCAACAGCGATCGGAGGGTGCGCAGCTCGCCAGCGACGCGCGGGTCATCCGTCGGGTAGACGATCGAGAGCGCGACGGCATCGGCCTTCGCGATCTGTGCGGCGCGGGCCAGCTCCGCCGCGGGGAGATTCGGGCCAAGGTAGACGACCCGCCACCCATGACCGCCAGCGCTCGTGGCGGCGAGCATCGCGCCCAATTCGTGCATCTGTCCCGCCGGGGTCCCGACCACCACCACCGGCGCCCCCTGCGGCGGCGCCGCACTCTCTCCCATCCAGGTGAGCACGCGCCGGATGGTCGTCGTGGCCAGATGCTCATTCGCGGGGAGGAGGAGCCCCTGGTGCCAGAGCGATCCGATGGTGAAGAGCATCGGCCCGATCACCTGATCGATGACCTCGTCCGCGGGGAGGTGGAGCGCCGCGGCGCGGAGCGTCATCTCCAACGCATGCCCATCGAATCGCTCGACGGCGATCAGAGCGGAGGAAAGGAAGCTCTCGATCGCCGGACCATCCCCCGAGGGGGCGCGGTTGAGCTCCGCCGCCCGTTCCTCGGCGACGATCACCTTCTGCAGCTCATCGTTTGGGAGGGTCGCGACCTGTCCGATCTGACGCCCGAGGCGGGTGAGACGGACGAGGAGCCGGAGCCGTTCGATGTCGGCGTCGGTGTAGTGGCGCTGGCCCCCCGCACTCCGCACCGGGCGGACGGCGCCGTAGCGCTTTTCCCAGGCCCGGAGCAGGTCTGGAGTGAGCCCGGTCCGCTGCGCGACGATACGCATGGGGTGCAGGAAGGGGGCGGTCTGAGGCTCCATGTCCAGAAATAAACTGGACAAAACGGCGTTCTGTCAAGAATATTGTTAGGAATCGTTCAGCAATTCCCTGTATCGCCTCTCACTTTCGGAGACTCCAATGCGTCCGATGAAGATCGTCCTCTCTCTCGCCCTTCTTGGTGCCGCCGTTGCCCGTCCGGTCCAGGGGCAGGGTACTCCTCTGGCGGCCGCGGCCAGCACCCGCGCGACTGCCGTCGTCTCCCTCTCCGCGCCGCGCGTGCAGGGGCAGCCCGCCCCGACGCCCCTCACCATCAAGGTTGACTATGGCCAACCCCATGTCCGTGGGCGGGCAGGGCTCCCCGCGGAGTTGGCGAAGGACGGGACGGTCTGGCGTGTGGGGGCAAACGCCGCCACGACCCTCACGACCGAGGTGGATCTCACCATCGGTGGCGCCGAGGTGCCGAAGGGGGCGTACTCGCTCTACGCCGTGCGGGATGGCGGCAAGACGGTGCTGATCATCAACAAGAACACGGGGCAATGGGGGACGGAGTACGATGCCTCGAAGGATCTGGTGCGCGTCCCGCTGACCGCGCGGACCGCGGCGGAGTCGTTGGAGTCGTTGCAGATCGCCTTGGTGCCGGCGGCCACGGGCCCGGCGCGCGGGGTGCTTGCGATCGCCTGGGGGACGTTGGTGTTGTCGACGGAGTGGGCGGCGCGGTAAGCCCCCCCCCACCCGCTGCCGGGGAGCTAGAAGCGCCGTCGGAAGGTGAGGCCGCCCGCGGTGTAGGCGTAAGCGCCGACCAGCGAGGCGGCCGCACTGTTGGAGTGGATCACGGCGAGCTCGACCTCGTTCCGCCCCTGCCGGCGCAGGAGACGCAGATCGCCCCGCCACAGTGCCTGAGGCGTCCCCGTACTGATCTGCTGCTGACCGGCGCCCACGCCGGCGGCGGCGAGCCAGGGGCCGCGGTCGACCGACCAGTCCGCGGTCAGTTCCGCTGTGGAGAATCGGTCGGGTGAGAAGTAGCGGAGTCCTCGCGACTCGAATCCGAAGGTCGCGGCGCCCATCCCGAGCACCAGTGAAGGGACCACGCGCTTGCTCGCCCGCGCGTTCCAGCGCCATCGGCGGTTCCCGTCACGGATCTCAAGGAGTGAGGCGCCGCCGAGCACGCTCGTGTTCCCGCTCCCGGTCCATTCCAGCGAGACCTCGCGCTCGGAGAGGTCGAGCTGCTGAGGGGTGAGCGATGCGATCTCGTCGAAGACGGAGAGCGAGGCCCCCGCGCGGGCGGTGACGCCAGCCCCGAGGCGCTGGGCGACGCCGAGTTGCCCGGTGACGCGCTGGCGGTTGGGAGGTTTCGGATCGTCTGACCGGAGCCGAGCCGGGGTGATCGAGCGCACACCGATCCCGCCGGAGACGGTGCCGTTGGGGATGGGGTGAGCGGCGGTTGCCTCCACCTGCTCACGGAACCCGGTGCGGAAGGGATCGGCGGCGACCAACCACCCTGCTGAGGCGCTCAGGCGCCAGTCACCAAAGGCGAGGGCGCGCCCGGTGAAGGTGGACCACCGGTTCGCGTTACGCTCGGTGTCCCGGCTGGCCCACGAGGTGGCTTGGATGGTCCCGGCCCGCTGCCCGGAGAGGGTCTGCCGGAGGGCACGAACATCGGCCGCGGCGGAGTCGGTCTCGACGATGCGTGCTGCCGAGCGTTCGGCCTCGGTGACTCGCCCCTGCCAGGTCTGGACCTGTGCGAGGAGGACGAGGACCCGGGTTTCCCCCGGTTGCAAGGAGTCGAGCGTACCGAGACGCCACGCCGCTTCCTCGAGTCGCCCGCTCCAGGCCCGCACCTGCGCGAGACCGAACGCGGCATCTCGATTGCTGGGGCTCTCACTGAGGATACGCTTGTAGGCCGACACGGCGGCGGACAGGCTCCCCCGGAAGGCGAGGGTGCGAGCTCGTCCGATGCGGTACCGCTCTGCCTCGGCGTCCGGCGTGGCAGCGATCAGGGAATCGAAGCGCACCAACGCCGCGCGCCACTGGCGTCCCCACGAGAGGAAGGTCGCCTCCGCCTCTCGGAGATCGGGGTCCTGAGGATCGGTGCGTCGAGCGATGCGAATGTACACGAGCGCCGAGTCGAGCTTACCTGCCCACGCCAGGGACTGGGCAAGGCGGAAGTTCGCCTGCGCATCTTTCGGACTGGCCGCCAGGAACCGCCGATACTCTTGGATGGCATCGGTCGTGCGGCCTGCGCGCCAGAGGGAATCGGCGACGGTCTGCTGAGCGGGGAGCACGGAGGTCGCGAGGGCGAGCCCGATGGCGCTGCGAATGAGAGGGCGCACGTCGAAGAGGGAGAGAGGTCGGTCGAGCGGTCCGTCAGCGCACGATGGTGCGGCGAAGTTCCGCCGCCAAGGAGCGGGGGTCGAAGGGCTTCGATAAACAGGCGATCGCCCCGGCGGCGATGGCAGCGTCTCGCGCGGGTCGCTCCGCCGCAGCGGTCAGGAAGACGACGGGGATCGGGGCGGTCACGGGATCCGCCTTCAGCGCTCGGCAGGTCGCATAGCCATCGGGGGCGGGCATCATGGCGTCGATCAGGATGACATCCGCATCTCCAAACCGTGCCCGTTCGAGCAGGGCGGCCCCGCTGGGAAAGATCTCAGGGGCGATCTCCGGGTCGAGCCGCAACGCAGCTTCGATGATCGCTCGCATATCGGGGTCGTCATCGGCGCAGAGGAGATAGA
>JBEGVM010000205.1:0-13954 GCA_041178365.1 Gemmatimonadota bacterium
GAGAAGATGCAGTACGCCGCTCCGCGTCCCTAACACCTCGGTCGACCCATGCACCTCCGGTCCCTGATCCGCACCTCCTCGCTCATCGCCCTCGGCCTCGCCACGACGCTCTCGGCTCAACAGCGCCCCGCGCCGACACCGGCCAAGACACCAGCCAAGGCGCCGGCGACGCGAACCACGCGTCCTGCGACGAAGGCCCAACCGACCAAGGCCGCACCCGCTCCGGTGCTCCCCGCCCCGATCCCCGTCACGCACTTCGCGAATCTGCGCTGGAGATGGGTCGGCCCCGCGCGCGGCGGCCGTGTCACCACGGTGACCGGCGTCGATCAGGAGCCGAGCACTTTCTACTTCGGGTCGACTGGCGGTGGTGTCTGGAAGACGACCGACGCCGGCGCGCTCTGGGTGAACGTCACCGATGGCGAGATCGATGTCGGCTCGATCGGCGCGATCGATGTCGCGAACTCTGATCCGAGCATCGTCTACGTCGGCACGGGCTCTGATGGCTACCGCTCGAACGTCTCGATCGGCCGGGGCGTCTGGAAGTCGACCGATGCCGGGAATACCTGGCGCCCCGCCGGACTCCGTGACGTGGGGAACATCGGGGCACTCCAGATTCATCCGACCAACCCCGACATCGCCTTCGTCGCCGCGATCGGCGATCCCTTCCGCCCCACGAACGCCCGCGGGGTCTACCGCACCGTCGATGGCGGTCGGAGCTGGAGCCGTGTGCTCTATGTGAGCGACTCGACCGGCGCAGTGGACGTGGAATTCCACCCGACCGACCCGAGCATCCTCTACGCCTCGATGTGGCGCGCCGAGCGGAAGCCCTGGACGATCATCTCTGGGGCCCTCGAAGGGGGGATCTTCAAGAGCACCGATGGGGGGACCACCTGGCGCAAGCTCACGAAGGGGCTCCCCGACAGCCTCATCGGCAAGAGCAACATCGCCGTCAGCCGGGCCGCGCCGAATCGCGTGTACGTATTGATGGAGGCGAAGCCGGGGAACGGGCTCTATCGCTCGGATGACGCGGGGGAGTCGTTCACACAGGTCTCGACCTACGACCAGCTGATCACCCGCCCCTTCTACTACACGACGATCACCGCCGATCCCACCAACGCCGACGTGGTCTACGCGGGCGCGGAGGGGTACTTCAAGAGCACCGATGGCGGGAAGACGTGGAACCCGATGCGCACCCCGCACGGGGATAACCACGACCATTGGATCAACCCGCGCGATGGCCGGATCATGATCCAGGCTAACGACGGCGGGGTGAACGTCTCGCTCAATGGCGGCAAGACCTGGAGCACGCAGTACAACCAGCCGACATCCGAGATCTATCAGGTCTACGTCGACAATCAGTTCCCGTATCGGCTGTACGGAGCCCAGCAGGACAACTCGACGCTGATCCTCCCCTCGCTTCCTGTGGGGAGTGCTGGCTTTGACGATCCGATCCAGGGGTGGCGCTCAGGTCCCGGCTGTGAGACGGGACCGATCATGCCGCACCCGATCAACCCCGATACCGTCTATGGCTCGTGCAAGGGGCAGTTCTCCCGCATGTCACTCAAGACGGGACAGGAGAAGCATTACTGGGTCGGGGCACAATCGCTCTATGGCAATGCGGGGAAGGATCTGATCTTCCGCTTCCAGCGCGTCTCCCCGATGGACATCTCCCCACATGATCCGAGCGTGATCTACTACGGCTCGCAACATGTGCATCGCTCACGGGATGAGGGCGTCACCTGGGAGACGATCTCCCCTGACCTCACTTGGAACCCCACAGACAAGCAGGGGATCTACTCTGGTGGCCCGATCACCGTCGACAACACGGGCGAGGAGTTCTTCTCGACCCTCTACGCCATCCGGGAGTCGTCGCTCGAGCGCGGCGTGATCTGGACCGGCGCGAACGACGGCCCCTTCGCCATCACCCGCGACAACGGCGCGACCTGGCAGCGCATCACCCCACCGGGCCTCGAACTCGGTGGGCGCGTGCAGAACATCGAGCCCTCCCCACACCGCAAGGGCTCGGCCTACTACGCCGTGCTCCGCTATCTCCTCGGCGACCATCGGCCGTACATCTACAAGACCGACGACTACGGGAAGAGCTGGACGTTGCTGACGACGGGGACCAATGGCATCCCCGCGGATGAACCGGTGCGCGTGGTGCGTGAGGACCCCGATCGTCCGGGCCAGCTCTACGCTGGGACGGAGTTCGGTGCCTATGTGTCGTTCAACGACGGGAAGAGCTGGCAGTCGCTGCAGCTGAATCTTCCCGCGACCCCGATCACCGATATGAAGGTCCACCAGAAGGATCTCGTGATCTCCACGCAGGGGCGTGGCTTCTGGATCCTGCATAACATCACCCCGCTCCATGAGGTAGCGAAGATCGCCGGCGCGGCCGAGGGGCATCTCTTCACACCGGCGACCGCGTATCGTCGTCGCTACCGGACCGGGTTCGGTGGGCTCGAGAGCGCGCGTGTGAGCGACTCCGATCCGCAGTATCCCTCCGCCGGCGCGACGATCGACTACTGGTTCCCGCGAGAGCCCGCCACTGAGGTGACGCTCGAGATCGTCGATGGGGCCGGCGCGGTGGTGCGTCGCTTCTCCAGCCGTGCCTCAGGTGAGCGGCTCGTGTGGCCGGCCGAGCCCTCGATGCGTGGGCCGATGTGGGAACGGATCGGGACGCCGCGCCTGCCGGCTGTGGCGGGCCACAATCGCTTCGTCTGGGATCTCACCCTCGCCGGTCCGTGGGAGTCGAATGCGCAGCGCAGTGGGCGGAACGGACCGACCGTCGTCCCTGGGACCTATCAGCTGCGCGTCACCGCCGGGAGCTGGTCGGCCACGCAGCCGCTGGTCATCAAACCCGATCCACGGGTCGAGGCCGATGGGGTGACGATTCCCGTGCTGCAGGCCCTCCTCGCGCACAACCTCGCGGTGCGAGATCTTGTGAGCGAGGTGAATCAGCTCCGCGCCGATCTGGAGGCGGCGTTGGCGAAGGCCTCAGGGGAGCGGAAGACGCGCCTCGAGGCGATCCAGTTGGAGATGGAGGGGCAGCCTTGGCGCTATGGGCGCCCCGGTCTCGCCGACCAGATCACCTATCTCTACAGCGCGATGATGCGTGGGGATCAGGCGGTGGGGAACGACGCGCGGCAGCGGCTCGTGCAACTCCGCAAGGAGCTCGACGCCTTCACCCCGCGTGTGCGCGAAGCCATGCGGTGATCTCGTCCGCATGCCCCGCGGGCGTCACCTTGGTGAAGACCTGGGCGATCGTGCCCGCGGGGTCGATGATGACGGTCGTCCGCTCCACCCCCATGTACTTGCGACCGTACATCGACTTCTCGACCCAGACCCCATAGGCCTCGAGCATCGTGTGCTCGGGGTCCGCGAGGAGGGGATAGGTGAGCCCCTCCTTCGCCTTGAACTTCTGGTGGGACTTCACCGAGTCAGGTGAGACACCGAAGACCTTCGCCTTCATTTTCTTGAGGCGCGGCAGCGCGTCGCGGAACTCACAGGCCTCGACGGTGCACCCCGAGGTCATGTCCTTGGGATAGAAGAAGAGGACGACCCACTCCCCCTTCAGGGAGGCGAGGGTGACCGTCGTATCGCTATCGTCCTGGACCTTGAAGGCGGGAGCCTTCTTCCCCATCAGCTGCGCTGCCATCGTCTCACTCCAGAGGTTCGCCGCCCATGAGGACGGCCATGATCGCCTTTTGCACGTGCAAGCGGTTCTCCGCCTCGTCCCAGACCCGGCTCTGCGGCCCGTCGATCACCTCGGCGGCGACCTCCTCGCCCCGGTGCGCTGGGAGGCAGTGGAGGAAGATCGCCGAGCTCGCGGCACGGGCCATCAGGGCCCGATCGACCTGATACGAGGCGAACGCCGCGGCCCGCACTGCCTGTTCCTCCTCCTGCCCCATCGAGGCCCAGACGTCGGTGGTGACGACATCCGCCCCCTCCGCCGCCTCTCGCGGGTCGCGCAGGAGGGTGACCTGCCCGCTGGCCTGGGCGCGCGCGAGGATGTCCGGGTCGGGATCGTATCCCACCGGGCAGGCAAGCCGGAGCTCGAAGCCGAGCCGGAGGGCGGCATCGCACCAGCTGTTCGCCATGTTGTTCCCATCGCCGATCCAGGCGATCCGCTTCCCATCGAAGCTCCCCAGATGCTGCTGGACCGTGAGAAGGTCAGCGAGGATCTGACAGGGATGCTGCAGATCGGTGAGCCCATTGATCACGGGGATGCGCGAATGGCGCGCGTACTCTTCGACGTCAGCATGCGCGAAGGTCCGGATCATCATCCCATCGACCATCCGATCGAGCACGCGCGCCGTATCAGCTACCGCCTCGCCACGCCCCAGCTGCACGTCGCGCGGGGTGAGAAAGAGCGGGTGTGCGCCCAACTGCCACGCCCCCACCTCGAACGAGACGCGGGTCCGCGTCGAGCTCTTCATGAAGAGCATCGCGAAGGCCTTCCCCTCCAGTGGGCGCTTCGTGTACTGCCCTCGGCGCATCCGATCCGCGAGCGCGAAGAGCCCGCGCAGCTCGGCGGTGGAGAAATCCGTGATGGCGAGGAAGTCGCGGCCGTCGGTCGTCATAGGATGTATTTCCGGAGGTCCTCGTCCTCGGCGATCGCCGCGAGTCGCGTGCGCACCGTCGCCCCATCGATCGTCTCGGTGCCGGTCCCTCGCTCGGGCAACTCATAGAGCACCGACTCCAACAGCGTCGTCATCACGGTGTGCAGCCGCCGAGCGCCGATATTCTCCATCCGGCTATTGAGATGGGCGGCGATCCGCGCGATCTCGGCTACGCCGTCATCCGTGAAACGAAGCTCCGCCCCCTCCGCGGCGACGAGCGCGGCGTACTGCTTGGTCAGCGCATGCTCGGGCTCGGTCATGATCCGGATGAAGTCGGCCTCCGTGAGGGGCTTCAACTCCACACGGATCGGGAAGCGCCCCTGTAACTCCGGGATCAGATCGCTCGGCTTCGACACATGGAACGCCCCCGCCGCGACGAAGAGCACATGGTCAGTCTTCACCATCCCATACTTGGTCTGGACATTGGAGCCCTCGACGATCGGGAGGAGATCGCGTTGCACCCCTTCGCGCGACACATCTGGCCCTCCGACGTCGCGATTGCCGCCAGCGATCTTATCGATCTCATCGAGAAAGACGATCCCCATCGACTCGGTGCGTTCCAGCGCCTCGGCGGTCACGTCATCGAGATTGATCAGCTTATCGAACTCCTGGTCGAGGAGGATCCGACGCGCCTCGGAGACGGGCACCGTGCGCTTCTTGGTGCGCTTGGGGAGCATCTCCGAGAGCATCTCGGCGAAGTTCTGCATCCCCTCTGGTGCCCCCGACTGGCTGAGGGCGTCGAAGCCGGGGCCCTGCACCGGGACCTCCACCTCCACCTCGCGCTGCTCCAGCTGTCCGTCGCGGAGGAGCTGCCGGAGCTTCTCGCGCGTGCGCTGATGCCGCTCCTTGGCCTGGGCCTCTTCCGCGCTGACACTCCCGTCTGGCCCCGCGATGAAGACGCGCTGCGAATCGTCAGGAGTGCCTGGCGCAGGCGCGGTGACCACGGGAGCCGGCAGGAGAAGATCGAGGAGCCGCTCATCGACCCGATCGTGCGCGAGATCCTCGACCTCCACCTCACGCTCGGTGCGCACCATGTCGATCGCACTTTCCACGAGATCGCGCACCATGCTCTCCACATCGCGCCCGACGTAGCCGACCTCGGTGAATTTCGACGCCTCGACCTTCACGAAGGGTGCCCCGGAGAGCTTGGCGAGGCGCCGCGCGATCTCCGTCTTCCCCACCCCGGTGGGACCGATGAGGATGATATTGTTCGGCGCGATCTCATTGCGGATCGCCTCCGGCGTCCGCTGGCGACGCCACCGATTGCGCAGCGCGATCGCCACCGACTTCTTGGCCTCCCCCTGCCCGATGATGT
This sequence comes from Gemmatimonadota bacterium, assembly GCA_041178365.1. Taxonomy (GTDB): domain Bacteria; phylum Gemmatimonadota; class Gemmatimonadetes; order Gemmatimonadales; family Gemmatimonadaceae; genus Pseudogemmatithrix. The sequence goes on from JBEGVM010000205.1 coordinate 5,938, forward strand.
AGCGGTCGAGCTCGGCGACGATCTTGCGCGGAGACAGATCGGCGAGGCGCGCGAGCGCCTGTTCGGTCCGTGGGGTCGGCATCAGGCAGTCGGTTCGACGACGGTGATCTGCGTATTGGTGTAGACGCAGATCTCCCCCGCGATCGTGAGCGCGCGCCGCACGATCTCCGCCGGCGGCAACGTCGTCTCCCGCACGAGGGCGCGGGCCGCCGCCAGCGCGTAGGACCCCCCAGAGCCGATCGCGAGGATCCCATCATCGGGCTCAATCAGCTCCCCAGTCCCGGAGAGCATGAATCCATGGTCCCGATCGACGACGATCAGCAGCGCTTCCAGTCGACGGAGCGCGCGATCCTGCCGCCAATCCTTGGCGAGTTCGACCGCCGCCCGCTGCAGATTGCCTGGGTGCCGCTGGAGCTTCTCCTCGAATCGCTCGTACAGGGTGAGCGCATCGGCAGCGGCCCCCGCGAAGCCGGCGAGGACCTTCCCCCCGGTCAGGGCCCGCACCTTCACGGCGCCCCCCTTCATGACGGTGTCACCGAAGCTCACCTGCCCGTCCCCGCCAATGGCGACGGTACCGCCGCGCCGGACGGCGAGGATCGTGGTGGCGTGAAAGGTCGGAAGGGTCATTGGGGAAAGATAAGGAAGGAGGGCTAGAATCAGGCCCGCGGATGGGCCTTCCGGTGCACCTGCTTGAGCCGGTCGACCGAGGTGTGGGTGTAGATCTGGGTCGTGGAGACGCTGGCGTGCCCAAGGAGCTCCTGCACCGCCCGGAGGTCTGCCCCGCCATCGAGGAGATGCGTGGCGAAGGTGTGCCGGAGCGCATGCGTACTGAGCCCCGATCCCTCGTCGACCTCACCGAGCCGAGCGACCACCGCGTTATGCAACGTCTTGGGACTCATCCGCCGCCCCCGCTGACTCAAGAAGAGTGCCGATCGATCCGCACCGGGGCCGATCGCCCCGATCAACTGCTCCCGTGCCCGCTCATACTCGCGGAGGGCCTGCTGCGCGGGGCCTCCTACTGGGACGATCCGTTCCTTTCGCCCCTTCCCTCGCACCTTCACGAGCCCGCCGAGCAGATCGAGATCGCGCTGGTCGATACCGCGCAACTCGCTCAATCGTAACCCGGCGGAGTAGAAGAGCTCGAGGATCGCGCGGTCGCGCACATCGGTGAATCGCCCCTCCTGCGCGCGCGTCGCCGCCGCGGTCAACAGGAGCTCCACCTGCGCTCGGTCGAGATAGCCCGGCAGATGCCGGTCGAGCTTTGGTGATCCGACGGCCCGCGCCGGGTTCACCTCGACGAGATCGGCTCGATGCAAGAAGCGATAGAAGCTCCGCGCCGCCGAGAGCATCCGCGCACTCGTGCGCTTGGCGAGCCCCCGTCGGGCGAGATGGGCGAGCCAGGCCCGCATCTGGAGCCGATCGACCGTCGCCCAATCCACCGTCTCGACACCGAGGTGGCCGGTGAGGAAGGCATGCAATCCCGCGAGGTCACGCCGGTACGCTGCCACCGTGTGCGGTGACACATCCCGCTCCTTCTCGAGATAGGTCAGGAACTGCGCAATGGTCGCGTCCGGTGGCTCGCTCATCGCTCCCTCAGCGTGATCCCCTCTGCCTGACGCCACAGCTCGAGATCGTGTAACGCGCGCTCAGCGTACCGCTCCCGCTTCACCGCCTTGTCGCGAGGTGGATCCGCCAACTCCTCGAGCAGGCCGAAGTTCGCATTCATCGGCTGGAAGTGCGCGGGGTCCGCCTCGCGCATGTAGCGGTAGAGCGCGCCGAGCATCGTGGTGGGCGGGGGGATCACCGGCTCGTGGCCACAGAGCAGCCGATCGAGATTGATCGCCGCCAAGAGCCCCGTCGCCGTGCTCTCGGTGTACCCCTCGACCCCGGTGAGCTGACCAGCGAACATCGTCGTCGGGGCGTCACGGAGGGCGAGATGCGGTGCCAGATACCGCGGCGCATTGAGATACGAGTTCCGATGGATGCTCCCGAACCGCAGGAATTCCGCGTTCGCGAGCCCAGGGATCATGCGGATCACCCGCTGCTGCTCGGGGATGCGCATCCGCGTCTGGAAGCCGACGAGGTTCCACATCCGCCCCGCGCGGTCCTCACGCCGGAGTTGCACCACCGCCCAGGGGCGCTTCCCCGTCCGGGGGTCGCGCAGCCCCACCGGCTTCATCGGGCCGAAGCGCAACGTATCTCGCCCCCGACGAGCCATCTCCTCGATGGGCATGCACCCTTCGAAGTACGGCACCGCATCAAACTCGTGCGCGGTGAACTGATCGGCGGTGATGAGCGCATCGATGAACGCCTCATATTCCCTCTTGTCCATCGGACAGTTGAGATAGGCGCCTCCCTCGTCCACCGCCTCGGCCATCGTCTCCTTGTCCCAGCGCGCGGCACGGAAGGCGATCGTCTCGTCGATCGACTCCACCGCGAGGATCGGCGCGATGGCATCGTAGAACGCCAATGCTTCCCCTCCCAAGCGCGCCCGGATCGCCTCAGCCAATGCATCGCTCGTCAGCGGGCCCGTGGCGACGATCCCCGGTGCGGGGAGGGCGGCCACCTCCTCCGTCACCACCCGAATACGGGGATGCGCACGCACCCGGGCATCGACAAACCCACTGAACTGGTCACGATCCACCGCCAACGCCGACCCCGCCGGCACCCGCGCCGCATCCGCGCCCTCGAGGATCAGACACCCGAGCGCCCGCATCTCCGCCTTGAGCAGGCCATGCGCATTGGTGACCTCGGTGCTCTTGAAGGTGTTGGAGCAGACGAGCTCGGCGAGTCGGTCGGTCTGATGCGCGGCGGTGCCGCGCACCGGACGCATCTCCGCCAGCACCACCTGATGCCCGCGTTCCGCCAACTGAAAGGCGGCCTCGCTCCCTGCGAGGCCGCCCCCGACCACCGTCACCACGCCAGTCGTCATCACCTCACCCCGCCGCCGCCACCTCGGCTGCGGCTTCGGCGGCCGTCTCCGGCACGTCCCACTCGTTCTGACAGTCCGGATTCAGACACTTCCGGTACGCGCCACGCGTCTTGTTGGTCTTGGACTCGGCGCCGACCTTCCCACACTCTGGGCAGGGTTCCGGCACCGGCTTGTCCCAGCAGACGAAGTCGCAGTTGGGATAGTTCTCACACCCGTAGAAGGTCTTCCCGCGCTTCTTCGACTTCCGCGCCGCGAGGTCGCCGCCGTCCTTCGGGCACTTCACCCCAGTCGGCATCGACTTCGTCCCCTTGCACTTGGGGAAGCGCGTGCAGCCCAAGAACTCCCCGCTGCGCGACTTGCGGACGATCATCGGACGCTCGCTGCACTCCGGGCAGGCGACATCCACGTACCGCTTCTCCTTCTGCTCGTTCTTGAGCGGGCGCGTGAAGGTACACGCCTTGGGGTGGTGCTCACAGGCGATGAAGGGCCCGAAGAACCCACCCTTCGGCACCAGACGTCCTCCGCAGGTCGGGCAGCGCTCCTGATCCAACGCGCCGAGGTCGTGCGCCTCGCGGATCAGCGCCTCGGTGTCGACGGAGCCGAGCGAGGTCTCGAATGGCGTCCAGAACTCGGCGAGGACCGACTCCCACGAGAGCTTCCCTTCCTCGACCTTGTCGAGCTCCTGCTCCATCTCCGCGGTGAAGCCCACGTCGAACTCGCGTGGGAACTGCCGCACCATCACCTTCTCCACCGACTCGCCGAGCGGCGTCGGGAAGAAGCGCCGCTGCTCGAGATCGGCGTAATGCCGATCGGTGAGCGTCGAGATGATCGAGGCATAGGTGGACGGACGGCCGATCCCACGCTTCTCGAGCTCCTTCACCAGCGAGGCCTCGGAGTAGCGTGGGGGCGGCTCGGTGAAGTGCTGCGACGGGTCGACCGACTTCACCGGCACCTTCGCCTTCGCCGGGATCGGCGGGAGAGGCTGCGCATCCTCGAGCGTGGTATGATCCCCTTCCTCATGCGCCTCTTTGTACAGCGCGAGAAAGCCCGGGAACTTCACGACCGAGCCAGTGGCGCGGAAGAGATAGCGACCGAGGTCGAAGTCGATGGTCGTGGTATCGAACATCGCCGGCGCCATCTGCGACGCCATGAAGCGCTGCCAGACGAGGGTATAGAGCTTGAGTTGCTCCGGCGTCAGATAGCGCGCGACCGCGTCCGGCGTCCGCGCGGGATCCGTCGGGCGGATCCCCTCGTGCGCGCCCTGCGTCGCATCATCCTTTGCCTCGGAGTAGAGCTGCGGCCCGTCGGCGAGGTACGACGCCTCGAACTGCGAGCCCAGGTACGCTCGCGCCGCGGCCGCCGCCGACTCAGCGACGCGCACATGGTCGGTGCGCATGTACGTGATGAGACCGACCGCGCCTTCGGCCGTCGAGAGCTGCACCCCTTCGTACAGGTTCTGCGCGAGCCGCATGGTGCGCTTGGAGCCGAACCCGAGCTTCTTCGCGGCCTCCTGCTGCAGGGTGCTCGTCTTGAATGGCGCCTCAGGGCGCTTCCGACGCTCACGTTGCTTGAGGTCAGTGACATCGAAGGTCCTATGACGCGCGACCTCGGTGACGATCGCCTGCGCCGCCGCCTCACCCCCGATCTCGGGCTTGGCGCCGTCGAGATGATGGAGCTTCGCGGCGAAGGTCTGTCCCTGATATTCGAGCTGCGCGGTGATCTTCCAATACTCGCGTGGGATGAAGGCGCGGATCTCACGCTCCCGCTCGACGAGCAGGCGCAGCGCCACCGTCTGTACGCGACCAGCGGAGAGCCCCTTCTTGACCGTCTTCCAGAGGAGGGGGCTCGCCTTGTAGCCCACGAGGCGGTCGAGCACGCGACGCGCCTGCTGCGCATCGACCTTGCGCTGATCGATGGCGCGTGCCTTCAGCAGCGCCTCCCGGACCGCGTCCTTGGTGATCTCGAAGAAGAGCGCCCGCTTGATCGGCGGCGCATGGCGCCCCGCGATCTGCTGCTCCACATGCCAGGCGATCGCCTCCCCCTCGCGGTCCGGGTCGGTCGCGATGAAGACCTCCTTCGCCGTCTTCGCCGCACTCTTGAGTTCGGCGACCGTCTTCTCCTTCCCCGGGATCGTGACGTACTGCGGGGTGAACCCGTGCTCGATGTCGATCCCGATGTGCTTGACCGGGAGGTCCCGGATGTGGCCGACGGTCGCCTTCACGGCGTACGCGGAGCCCAGATACTTCCCGATGGTCTTGGCCTTGGCGGGGGACTCCACGATCACCAGCGACTTGCCGGCGGCCGCGCGGGCGGCCTCCTCATCATGCGGGAGTTCCGGCTCGGCCACGACGCGTTTGGCCCGCTTGGCGGCGGTCTTCGTCGCCGACTTCGCGGCCTTCTTCGCGGCCTTCTTCACGGTCTTTTTCTTGGTGGTCGCCATAAGGTGGGCTATCCTAGTCCGGTCGCTGTCCCAATGCAAGCGCAACTATAAGAGCGGCGACGGCATCCGCCGTCATCAAATCGGTGCTAACCACATGATTTGATTGCAGATAGAGGCTTTCACGCCGTCGCAGAAGATTCCGCACGGATTCTGTTCGATTGTCGCCCTGCAGCAACGGCCGATCGGCGACGGAGGCCCCCATGCGGTGCACCGCGACCTCCGGTGAAACCGCGAGATAGACCGCCTCGAGTGATACCCCGAATCGAGCCCGGTGGTCCCGGTCTTCGATCCATCCCCCGCCTGGAACGAGGACGACCGGCGGCCCATCGACCGGCGCCAACTCGCGGGTCAGGCGCGCTTCCCACGACCGGAATCCCGCCTCCCCCTCGGACGCGAAGAGCTCAGAGATTGTCCGACCGGCAGCTGCCACGATCGCCTGATCGAGGTCGATGCAGGGCCAGCCGAGCCGAGCCGCCACCAGCGCCCCCACGGTGCTCTTCCCGGCCCCCGGGAGCCCGACCAGCACGATCGACCTCGGGGCGTGCGCGAGCCCGCCAGCTCGGGGCTCAGCCCCGGCGTTCGTCGACACGCGCGAGATACGAGGCGAGGTTCCGCTGAAGCTCCCCGAGGGAATCGCCGCCGAACTTCTCCAGCAGGGCATCCGCGAGGACGAGCGCCGTCATCGCCTCGGCGATCACTCCCATCGCGGGGACCGCCGTCACATCGCTCCGCTCCACCGAGGCCTCCGCCGGGGCACCAGTCGACGTATCAACCGTCGCGATGGGGCGCATCAGGGTCGAGATCGGCTTCATCGCGACACGGAGGACGAGCGGTTCTCCCGTCGTCATCCCCCCTTCAAGTCCACCGGCGCGATTGGTCTCCCGCCGCACATGCCCACGTCGCGTGGCCCCAGCGTCGGGGACGATCGCGTCGTGCACCTGCGATCCCGTGCGACGCGCCGCCTCGAACCCGAGCCCCATCTCGACCCCCTTCACCGCGGGGATCGAACAGAGCGCCTGGGCGAGCCGGCCATCGAGTTTGCGGTCCCAGGCGACGTGCGACCCCAAGCCGATCGGGAGTCCGGTGACGACCACCTCGCAGACGCCCCCGAGGGTGTCCCCCGCAGCCTTGGCCTCGTCGATCGCGGCGAGCATACGGGACTCCGCCGCCCGGTCAAGACAGCGTACGGGCGACGCATCAGCCGCCGCGTTGAGGTCGGCAGGCCATTCGGCCGGCGGTGCGGCATCGATCCCACCCAGCTGCACGAGATGACTGCCGATCGCGATATCGCAGCTGGTGAGCAACGCCCGTGCGACGGCCCCCGCGGCGACCCGCGCGACCGTCTCGCGCGCCGAAGCGCGCTCGAGGATATCACGCGCATCGGTCCGATCGTACTTGAGGAGCCCGGTGAGGTCGGCATGTCCGGGGCGCACGCGGGTCACCTGCCGAGCGCGGCCCCCTTCCGTGGCATCCTCAGGCCGCGGCGCGGGATCCATGATCGCCTCCCAGTTCGCCCAATCCCGATTGCGCACCAGGATGGCGATCGGCGACCCGAGCGTCTCCCCGGCGCGGACCCCTGAGAGGAACTCGCTACGATCCTGCTCGATCTGCATCCGGCGCCCGCGTCCGTACCCGTGTTGACGACGAGCCAGGTCGCGATCGATCTGCTCCATCAGAAGCGGGAGCCCGGCCGGCACGCCCTCCACGAGGGCGAGCACGGCCGGGCCGTGGGACTCACCGGCGGTGCGGAAGGTGAGCCGCGTCATCTGGCGGTCGAGCGCCCCGGGCTCAGGGCGCCTCAGGCACGCCGCGCACGACCTCTCCCTCGTCCACGATATCCGGCGTCACCAGGATCAGGAGGTCCTGCTTCCGTTCCTCGAGCCGATCCTGGCGGAAAAAGCGACCGATCCACGGAAGCTTCATCAGGATCGGGATCCCCGACGTGATCGTCGAGACCTGGGTCTGGGTGAGCCCCGCGATCACCACCGTCTCGCCATCGCCGACCAGCACCTCATTGGTCGAGGTGCGCTCGCTGATGCTCGGCCCCGCCTCCGTCGTCCCAAGGAGCGTCTGCTGCCCAGCGGAGATCTCGAGGCTCACCTGCCGATTGGCCGTGACATGTGGCGTGACATCGAGCGTGATCCCGACCTTCTGCCGGAAGATCTGCGGAGCGACAGCCTGGATCTGCCCTGGCACCACCGGCGGGGTGAGGAGAAAGGCAATCTCGGATCCGGCGAAGAGCGTCGCCTTCCGGTTGTCGATCGTCGTGGTACTCGGCTCAGCCTGCACATCCGAGAGTTGCTCCGACGCGAGCGCGTCGAGAAACGTCGTGAGATTGTACCCTCGGAGTACCGTATTGAAGATCAGCGAGAGCGCCGAGGAGGTTCGGAAGAGGCGGTTCGCGTTGGCGACGCCAGCGAAGGCCTCACCGGTGAGATTGACGCGGAAGTTCCCCTGGACAGGCGCCTGACCTCCGGGGAGGAATCGCGGATTGACCGCCTGAATGAACGTGGTCGGGGTCCCGACATCGTAACTGACCCCCAGCTCCTGCGTCGCCGTCCGATCTACGGAGATGATCTTCGCACGAATCGCGACCTGCGGCGTCCGCCGGTCGAGATCCTTGACATACCGCACGATGTCCGAAA
>JBEGVM010000206.1:0-2604 GCA_041178365.1 Gemmatimonadota bacterium
ACTGCACGAGATCGAGCCCCGTCACGAGTTCGGTGACGGGATGCTCCACCTGGATGCGCGTGTTCATCTCGAGGAAGTAGAAATCCCCATGCGCATCGAGGAGGAACTCGCAGGTCCCAGCATTCACATAGCCCGCGGCCTTGGCCGCCGCGACCGCGGCACCCCCCATCCGCCTCCGGAGCTCCGGCGAGACCGCGACGCTCGGCGCCTCCTCGATCATCTTCTGATGCCGACGCTGGATCGAGCACTCGCGCTCCCCGAGGGAGATGCAGGTGCCATGTTGGTCGGCCAGCACCTGGATCTCGACATGCCGCGGTCCGACGATGTACTTCTCGATGTAGACCGCGTCATCACCGAAGGCGTTCTGCGCCTCGCGCTTCGCGGACTCCAGGGCACCGGCGATCTCCGAGGCAGCACGCACGACGCGCATCCCCTTCCCGCCCCCACCTGCCGCGGCCTTGAGGAGCACGGGATAGCCGAACTGCGCGGCGAGCTCCGTCGCCTGCGTCGCATCGCGTAGCGCCTCCGTGGTGCCGGGGACCACCGGCGTTCCCGCCGCGATCGCCAGGGTGCGCGCCGCGGTCTTGGATCCCATCGCCGCGATCGCCTCCGCCGGAGGCCCGATCCAGATCAACCCCGCCTCGCGCACCGCGCGGGCGAACCACTCCCGCTCGGAGAGGAAGCCGTAGCCGGGATGGATCGCGTCAGCGCCAAGTTGCTGGGCGACCTCGATCAGATGGTCCCCACGGAGATAGCTCTGCGCCGCCGGCGCGGGGCCGATGTGCACCGCATGGTCGGCGGCGCGCACATGGGGCGCCCCCACATCCGCATCGGAGTAGACCGCGATCGATTCGATCCCCAACTCGCGACAGGCGCGCGCGATCCGCACGGCGATCTCCCCGCGATTGGCGATCAGGACACGCCGGATCGGACGCGTGGCGGGCGCCGCGGCCGGCGTCGCCTTCTTCGCGGCGCTCACAGCGGGATGCACCCGTGCTTCTTCGCCGGATTCCGCTGGCGCTTCCCCTGCAGCGCCTCGAGCGCCTCGATCAGGCGCGGGCGGGTCTCCCGCGGATCGATCACGTCGTCCACATAGCCGCGGCTCGCCGCCACATAGGGGTTCGCGAACTTCTCCGCGTACTCGGCGACCTTGGCATCGAGCGCCGCCGCCGGGTTCGCCGCCTCGCCGATCTCCTTCTTGAAGAGGATCTCCACCGCCCCCTTCGGCCCCATCACCGCGATCTCCGCCGAGGGCCAGGCCAGGTTGAGGTCCCCGCGGATGTGCTTGGAGCTCATCACGTCGTACGCGCCGCCGTATGCCTTGCGGGTGATCACGGTGAGCTTCGGGACCGTCGCCTCGCAGTAGGCGTAGAGGAGCTTCGCGCCATGGCGGATGATCCCGCCATGCTCCTGCGCGACACCGGGGAGGAACCCCGGGACGTCGACGAAGGTCACCACCGGGATGTTGAAGGCATCGCAGAAGCGGATGAAGCGCGCCGCCTTCACACTCGCGTCGATATCGAGCACGCCGGCCAGGACCGCGGGCTGGTTCGCAACGATCCCGACGCTGTGCCCACCGAGGTGCGCGAAGCCGCAGAGGATGTTCCCCGCGAAGTCGGGCTGCACCTCGAGGAACGCGCCGTCATCGACCACACGACGGAGCACCTCGTGCATGTCGTAGGGTTGCGTCGACTGCGGGGGGATGAGATCGAGGAGCGCCTCCTCGCGCCGATCGCGTGGGTCGCGCCCCGGGCCGCGCGGGACCGCGTCCACATTGTTGCTTGGCAGGAACCGCAGGAGGTCGCGGATCCCCTGCAGGCACTCCACCTCGGAACTCGCGGTGAAATGCGAGATCCCCGAGGTCGCGCCATGGGTGTCAGCGCCACCGAGGGTCTCCATCGAGACCTCCTCGTGCGTCACCGTCTTCACCACGTTGGGCCCCGTCACGAACATGTACGAGGTCCCGCGGGTCATGAAGATGAAGTCGGTGATCGCGGGGGAATACACCGCCCCACCGGCGCAGGGCCCAAGGATCGCGGAGATCTGCGGGATCACCCCGGAGGCGAGGGTGTTGCGGAGGAAGATGTCGGCATAGCCGCCGAGGGAGACGACCCCCTCCTGGATGCGGGCACCACCGGAATCGTTGAGTCCGATGACCGGCGCACCGTTCTGCATCGCGAGGTCCATGATCTTGCAGATCTTCCCCGCATGCGCCTCGGAGAGTGAGCCGCCGAAGACGGTGAAGTCCTGCGAGTAGACATAGACTATGCGTCCGTCGATCCGGCCGTGCCCGGTGACGACGCCGTCCCCGTAGGGACGCTGCTGGTCGAGCCCGAAGTCGGTCGAGCGATGGGTGACGAAGCGGTCGGTCTCGACGAAGCTGCCTTCATCGAGGAGCAGGTCGATCCGTTCGCGGGCGGAGAGCTTCCCCTTCTCGTGCTGGGCCTTCAGCCGCTCGGGGCCGCCCCCGCGCTCGGACTCGGCGCGGCGACGCTCCAGCAGGGCGAGTTTCTCATGCATGGCAGACATGCCGGAAACGTATCATGCCGCCGCCCCCCTTTCACCGGGGGCGGGCAAGAACGGACGTGGCCCCGGTCGCCTGAG
>JBEGVM010000207.1:0-10249 GCA_041178365.1 Gemmatimonadota bacterium
GAGGAGGAGCGCTTCTTAGCAGCCACGGGACGGGAGGAGAGGAAGGAGAGCGAGCACCCATGGAATCTGTGGGCCCGCCCCCCCAAAGACGAGAGGGGCGCACCGCCTGGTGCGCCCCTCCGGATCGACCGAACGACGGAGATCGATTACTTCAGGTGCTTCGAGACAAGCTTGGTCATCTCGAACATCGACACCTGCGCACGGCCATTGAAGACGGCCTTGAGCTTGTCGTCGCCGTTGATCATGCGGCGATTCTTCTTGTCCTGCAGACCGTTCTTCTTGATGTACTTCCAAAGATCAGAGGTGATCTCCGTGCGCGGACGCGGCTTCGGCCCGATGACGGCGGCGAGCTTGTCGCTCGGGGTCACCGGCTTCATGAAGGCGGCGTTCGGCTTGCGCTTGACCTTCGCCTTCTTCGCGACCTTCTTCGCCGGCTTCTTCGCGACCTTCTTCGCCGGCTTCTTCGCGGCCTTCTTCTTCTTGGCAGCCATTCGAGTGTTCCTCTCGATGATTGTGAGGATCGCGTGCTGCGCCCGGTCGAGCACGTGCGCGATCTGCCTCGAAAGTAAGTGCCTCGCTCTCGAGCGCAATAGCCCTCACCCCGAGTGGAGTCCCTCGAGGAGGGCGACCATCCGTCGGTCGGCGGGGTCGGCGGAGGGGTCATCCTCCACCACCTGCGCCCGCTCGGAGGGGGTCTCGAGGATGAGCGGAATCCCCTCGGAGCGCGCATCGGCGAGGAGCCAGCCGAAGGGCGCGACACCGATCGTGCCCTCTCCCAGGAGGGCGTGGCGGTCCTTGTTCGAGCCCGCCGGGTGCTGACTGTCGTTCAGGTGGAGGAAGGCAGGCCGCTCCCCGATCACCTGCTCGAAGCGATCCAGCGTGGCGCGCAGCGCCTCAGGGGAGGAGGTGAGGTCGTGCCCCGCCGCGTGGAGATGACAGGTGTCGAGCCCGTAGCCGGTGCGGTGCCGCAGCGCCGGCGGCACCTGCGCCAGCATGAGGGCGATCTCCTCTGGGGTGCGCCCCATCGTGCGCCCCGCGCCCGCGGTGTTCTCGATCAGCACGCGCGTCCCCGCCCCGCTCTCCGGCACCGTCTCGAGCGCATGACAGATCGCGAGCCCCACGCGCACCGCAGCATCGGTGGGATCCCCCTCCCCCGCGGAGCCGGGGTGGAAGCAGCAGCCAAGGGCGCCGAGGGCGGTGGAGCGCTCGAGCTCCTTGGCGAGGCCGGCGCGGGCGCGGAGCGCCTTGGTCTCCTCGGGGGAGGCGGTGTTGAGCACGTAGGCAGCGTGCACGAGCACGTGGCGCCGCGCGATCCCCACCTCGTCGAGCGCGGCGTGGATCGCGGCGGCCTTCTTCGCGGCGAAGCCGACCTTCTCGTTGTAGTAGGTCGGGGGAGCGGTGAAGCACTGCAGAGCGCGCGCACCGGCGTCGGCGGCACGGCGCACCGCCATGGCGAGCCCGCCGTCATCTGCCGGGTGGACGCCAAAGATGCGCGTCATGCGGCCACCTCGATCACAGATCCCCCCACCGGATCCGCCCCTCGCGCAGCATCACGCGCGGCACGCGCCCGCCACGCTCGGTGGCGTCCCAGGCGATCACCACGCGGTCACCGCGCAGCGCCACGAGTGGACGGCGCGACTCCCCGACTTCGTCCGAGGCGGGCATCCGCCCCTCGAAGATGTGTCCCTGGAGCCGCGAGACCGCGATCCCGAGCCGCGGGACCCGACTGTTCGGGTCCTCGTAGACCACGACCACCGTGTCGCCCCGCGAGGCCACCGCCGTCACCGAGGGACGGTCGCCGTAGACGATCGGCACCGGCTCGTGGAAGAGCATCCCCGTGTCCATCACATGCGTGAAGAAGAGCCCCGCCCCCTCGCGCGCCACGAGGTGATAGGTGAGGTGCAGGTAGCCATTGAGCGAATCGACCGCCAAGAAGGGCACCGGGCGCGCGCACCCCGCACGCCCGACATCGACCGAATCGGCCGTCACCGCCGGCTGCCAGCTCCGGCCACCGTCGTCGGAGCGGGCGGCGCGCAGGAGGACGCTCGAATCGGCGCGCACGGTGAACCAGCTCGCGTACGCGGTATCGGTCACCGTGCGCCCGGCACGCCGCGAGGCGAGGCACTGCCCCGGCTCCTCGGGCCAGCTGGGAGGCGTCCACTCCGCCGCGAAGACCGGCGCGCCATCGGCGCCAAATCCTAAGCGAAGCGTATCGGCCAACGCGCCGTCGGCATACCGCGTGGTCTTTGCCCACTCGACCGGGACAGGGACACAGGCCGCGAGCGTGGTGCTCAGGGCGACGAGCGTGATGGCGAGACCACGACGGGGACGATGCATCCCGAAGTATCACCGCCGTGGGAGTTAGATTGCACCCAGTCCGTTCCCTCAGCCCCGACGACGATGCCGACCTTCTCGCCCAGCGGCGTGCGCCAGCTCCCGCCGACTCTCAACGAGCCGATCCGCTCCTACGCCCCTGGGTCCCCGGAGCGCGCCTCCCTCCAGGCGCGCCTCGCGCAGATGGAGCAGGAGCGCGCCGACATCCCCGTGGTGGTCGGCGGGCGCGAGATCCGCACCGGCGCCACCGCCAACGCGACCTCCCCGCACAAGCATCGGCATGTCACCGCGACCTGGCATCACGCCACGGCGGACGACGTGCGCGCCGCGATCGAAAGCGGGCGCAGCGCCTGGCGCGAATGGTCCGAATGGACCTGGGAGCAGCGCGCGAGCGTCTTCCTCAAGGCCGCCGACCTCCTCGCCGGCCCCTGGCGTGACACGATCAACGCCGCGACGATGCTGGGCCAGTCAAAGAACGTCTACCAAGCGGAGATCGACGCCGCCTGCGAGATGGCCGACTTCTTCCGCTTCAATGCCGCCTTCGCCCGTGAGCTCTACAGCGAGCAGCCCGTCTCCGGTCCGGGGATGTGGAACCAGAGCGAGTACCGCGCCCTCGAAGGGTTCGTCTACGCGATCACCCCGTTCAACTTCACCGCGATCGGCGGGAACCTCGCCGGCGCCCCGGCGATGATGGGGAACGTCGTCCTCTGGAAGCCCGCCGCCACCGCGATGCTCTCCGCCTGGTACACGCTCCAGCTCCTCCACGAGGCAGGACTCCCGCGGGGAGTGATCAACTTCCTCCCCGGCGATCCGGTCATGATCTCCGACGTCGCGCTCAATCACCCCGAGCTCGCCGGCGTGCACTTCACCGGCTCCACCGGCGTCTTCAACCAGATCTGGAAGACGGTCGGCGGGAACATGGGGATGTACCGCTCCTATCCGCGCATCGTCGGCGAGACCGGAGGCAAGGACTTCATGCTCGCGCATGCCTCGGCCGACGTCGAAGCCTTCTGTGTGGGCGTCGTCCGCGGCGCCTTCGAATACCAGGGGCAGAAGTGCTCGGCCTGCAGCCGCATCTACGTGCCCGCCTCGATCTGGCCGCAGGTGAAGGAGCGCCTCACCGCGATGATCGCCCAGATCACCGTCGGCGACGTGAACGACTTCCGGAACTTCATGGGCGCGGTGATCGACGAGCGCGCCTTCGATCGGATCGCCGGCTACCTCGCCGATGCCAAGCAGCATGCGACGATCTTGGCCGGAGGCGGCGCGGATAAGAGCACGGGATGGTTCGTGCAGCCGACGCTCGTGGAGACCAAGGACCCGAGCTACCGCCTCCTCTGCGAGGAGATCTTCGGCCCCGTGGTCACCGCCTATGTGTACGACGATGCCAAGTGGACCGAGACCCTCGCGTTGATCGATCGCACTTCCCCCTTCGCCCTCACCGGCGCAGTCTTCGCGCAGGATCGTGCGGCGCTCGCCGAGGCGCATGCGGCGCTGCGGCATTCGGCCGGGAATTTCTATGTGAATGACAAGTGCACCGGCGCCGTGGTGGGGCAGCAGCCCTTCGGCGGTGGACGCGCCTCGGGGACCAACGACAAGGCGGGCTCCAAGCTCAACCTCACGCGGTGGGTGAGTGCGCGGACGATCAAGGAGACCTTCGTGCCGCCGCGCGACTTCCGCTATCCCCATATGGCCGGCTGAGGAGAGACCACCATGGCGCGCTTCCTGACCCTCGATGTCTTCACCGCGACCCCGTTCGGGGGGAATCAGCTCGCGGTCTTCCCGGACGCGCGCGAGATCCCGGAGGAGCGGCTCCTCGATATCACGCGGGAGTTCAACTTCTCCGAAGTGACCTTCTGCTATCCCGCGGTGAATCCCGCCCACACGCGGCGCGTGCGGATCTTCACCCCCGGGGGTGAGGTGCCGTTCGCGGGGCATCCGACCATCGGCACGGCGGCGGCGCTGGCGCTCTCCGAGGGCGCGCTGGAGCCCGATACCCTCTCCGGTGGGTCAGGACAGATCGTCTTCGAGCTCGGCGTGGGGAATGTGCCGGTCGATGTGCGCGTCGAGGAGCCGACGCGCGCCTGGGCGGAGTTCGCGGTGGCGAAGTTGCCGGAGATCGGTCCGCCACAGCCGACCTTGGCGACGCTCGCCGATATCCTCTCGCTCGACGAGAAGGATCTGCAGGGAGGCGTGATGAGCCCGCAGGCGGTCTCCTGCGGCTATCCCTTCTTGCTGGTGGTGCTCAAGTCGGTGGAGGCGCTGGGGCGCGCACGGGTCCGCATGGATGCGTGGGAGCGCACGCTGCAGCGCTCATGGGCGCCGGAGATCTTCGTCGCGGCCAAGGACCCCTCAGTGAGCCCGATGCACTGGCGCGCGCGGATGTTCGCGCCGGGCATTCGTGTGCCGGAGGACCCCGCGACCGGATCTGCGGTGGCCGCCTTCGGCGGATGGCTCGGGACCAAGGAGGCGATGCCAAGTGGGAGCTTCGCCTGGTCGATCGAGCAGGGGGTGGAGATGGGGCGTCCGAGCCAGCTCGAGGTACGGATCGAGAAGGCCGCAGGGAAGGTCACCGCGGTGCGGGTCTCGGGGCACGCGGTGCTGATGACCGAGGGGATGCTGAGGCTGTAAGGCCCGTATGCCCTCTCCGCTCCTGCCGGCCTGCGCCCTGCTGTTCGCCGTTGCCGTGATACCCTTCACGGCGATGCCTATCGCACCTCGCCCATCACCTACCATGGCACTGACCCTCTTCACCTTCGATACGGCCGACGAGCCCGAGTGGCAGGTGGTGAACGACGGCGTGATGGGGGGCCGCTCGTCGGGCTTCGTGGCGGTGGCTGATGGCACGCTCCGCTTCACGGGGACCTTGGTGACGCAGGGTGGCGGCTTCACTTCGGTGCGCGTGCCGGTGGCCTTGGACCTGCGTGAGCAGCTCGGGTTGGAGTTGCGCGTGCGCGGCAACGGCCGCCCCTTCGAGGTGGAGCTGAACGACGGCACGCGGGGCTACGGCCGCAACGTGTCGCGGCGCGCGGCCTTCGCAACGACGGCCGAGTGGACCGTGGTGCGCGTGCCGTTCAGCACGCTCCGGAGCACCATCTTCGGGAATACGGTGAATGCACCGCCGATCGACCTGTCGCGGATTCGCAGCGTGGGGATCTACATCCTCGACGGGCGCGACGGGGCGTTCCGACTGGAGGTGGATTACATCACAGCGTACGCGGCGGGGGAGTAGCGAGGCTCCGGCGACCTTAGAACCGCGCTTCCACGGAGAGATCGAAGCGCGTCTGCCGCACCGGGGCGATCCCGCGTGAGAGATCGGCGCGGAAGGCGCCATCCAAGAAGCTGACGCCGACACCCGCGCCACGGAGCGCACCGTAACTCTCACGCCAGCGTGCACGGTCCCCCGCCCAGCCGATGTCATAGAAGACCACCGGGCGCACCGCGGCCTTGTTGAGCCCCAGTTCGGCGCGTGACATCCACATCGCGGTGCCGCTCGCGGCATCGGCGGAAAGTCCGCGGATGCTCTGCAGCCCACCCAGGAAGAAGGCGCGTTGCGCCGGGACGCGACCGGCAGTGGTGCCCGCCGCGCCGGTCAGTGAGGCGGCAAGAGGGCCGAGTCCACGGGAGATCGTCCCCTCGGCGAGGAAACGGCCGTAGGAGCGATCACGTACGGGGGGAGGCTCCGGTGGGCACTCCCCACACCAGATCGCCGTCTCAATGGCCGGACGCATCATCGGCGGGAGTTCGGTCAGGCGCCCCGACGCCCCCTCAGCGCGAAAGTCCCAGAGCGCGCGCCACCCCGCAGGATCGAGCCCGCGGCTCCCGCGCCAGCGCATCGCAGCGCCTGCGAAGGTCCCGCGCTCAGCCGTGACGTTCGCCACAACGCGCGGATCGTTCGCGCCACCGAAGAGCGTCCACTGGGTGGTGAGGGCCGCATTGGACTGCTGCTCGGCGAAGAGACGCCACTCGAGCCCACGCCCCTTCGAGTCGGGGCCACTCAGCTCGGCCCCCCAGCTCCGGTGATAGAACCCCTCGTCGCGGCCGTAGAGTGCCGAGGCAAGCGAGGCCCCGAACGAGAGCGGGGAGCCGAAGTCAGAGCTCACCGCGAGGCGCCGATAGAGTGTGAGCGTCGAGGGCCCGCGCGCCCCGAGGCGACGTAGCGTGAACTCACCATTGAGTTGGCGGTCGGCGAGGGAGACGCGCCCGAGCGCACGTCCCTGCAACCCGTGGCCGAGTATCATCTCCGCCTCGACCGCCGTACCAAGCCCCTCGATGCGGTTGAACCGCGTGAGCGGGAGGCCGTACGAGAAGGTCGGAGGTCCGGCGATCGTCCCCGGCGGGAGGGCGTCACGCAGCAAGCGCTCCAAGAGCTGCGCATCGGCGCCATCGAAGAGCACCTCGTCCGCGGCGAGGAGCGAACCCGAGAGCTCCGGTGACGACGCCAGGGTGCTCCGATCGCAGGGGAGCTCCACCAGCATCGGGAGCTCGACCCCCTGATAGCGCGAGCGGCGCTCGACGTGTCGATCCCCGAGAGCGCACTGACGATCGCGTTCGCGCTTGGCAATCGAGTCGTTGCGCGCAAACATCTCGCGCATGAGCTGACGCCGCTGCACCTCATCGACGCCGGCCGCGCGGAGGCTATCACGCAGCACACGCCATCGACGAGAGACGGTCACCTCGATCGGTGGGACATCGACCTCCCCATTCACCGCGGCGTAGCGGAAGCGCTGCTCGATCTGCACCGGGATCCGCATGAAGCTCGCCTGCGCCGAGAACTCGGCGCGCTGGTCGCGGGGGAGCCAGAAGCGCTCCTCGTAGAGCCCATACTCGATCGTCATCCCTTCGAGGTTCGCCTCGAGCGGATTGAGGAGCCCACGCACAGCGAGGGGAACCTCGGCATAGTCCTTGGGATCCTGCGCCTTGATGATCTCCCACATCCGCATCTCCTGACTGAAGCGGAGGGCGGCGCGGACGAGTTGTGATCCCTCCGACTCGAACCAGAACGATCCGCTCACGAGATTCCACGCCGGGGCACGGGGCGTCGCGCGGAGCTCGCGCAGGACGAGGCGCCGCCCGCGCGGGAGATCGAAGGTCATCGAGTCGCCGAGCGCGTAGGTGTAGAACGCCTCGGAGCCGTCGGAGATCGGGTGCACGAGGATGGCCCCCTCTTCATCCTCGTCCGGCGGCCCGCCGATGGCGTCGAAGATCCAGAGCTCGTCTCGGCCCGGGTAGTAGGGGATCGCCATCAGGTCGGCGAGGTCCATCGACTCGTCCATCTCCCGCCGCGCCGCGTCGGCCCCACCAGCCGCAGGGACGGCGGCCCGGGCACCGAGCACCTCGAGCTTCGCCCCCACGCCGCGCTTCCACTGGACGCGGGCCGCCCCTTCGCTGCGATAGAGGAGTCGCTGCCGCGCGGTCTCACGGAGGTTGAAGCCGACCGAGGTGCGCTGGTAACTGGTGACGTCATAGGCGCGGAGGGCGGAATCCTGCGCGGCGCGGGCCCCGCGCGCGGCGGTGAGGAGCTGCCGAGCGGCGGGCGAGGCGAAGGCGGTGCGGCGGTCCTCGTCTGTGACCGGGCGCTGCTCGGCGCGTGGGACGCGGACGGAGGCCTGGATCGATCCGCCACCAGCGGAGACATCGGCCTGGACAGAGACCTGGAGGAGCAGGGCGAGGGCGGGCAGGAGGGACATGTCCTGACTCGTACGCGCCGGGACGCCCGGAGGTTTCCTGCAGTTGCGGGGGGCGCCACCGGCCCGTCGATTCCCCCGTGATGACCGCGCACACCAGTGAGTCGACCGGGGATCTCTCCCCGCAGGCCTTCGAGCGCCATGCGACGGCACTCGCCGCATGGATTCGCACCTATCTCGAGCATCCGGAGCACTACCCCGTCCTCTCGCGGCTCGCACCCGGGGAGTTGCGCGCCGGGCTGCCGAGTGCAGCGCCGTCGCAGGGCGAATCACTCGAGACGATCCTTGCCGACCTCGATCGCGTGATCATGCCAGGGGTCACGCACTGGAACCACCCGGGCTTTCTCGCCTACTTCGCGAACACCGCCTCAGTGCCGGGGATCCTCGCGGAGTTGGTGACCGCGGCGCTCAATCAGGTCGGGATCCTCTGGCGGACCTCGCCGGCGTTGGCCGAGTTGGAGCAGGTGACCACCGGATGGTTACGGGACGCGATGGCGCTGCCGGCCGATTGGTTCGGGATGATCACCGACACGGCATCGACCTCGACGCTGCTCGCGCTGGCGGCCGCCCGCGAGCAGGATCCCGCGCTTGAGATTCGTCACAAAGGGATGGCGGGACGCAGCGATCTCCCGCGACTACGGATCTACTGCTCATCACAGGCGCACTCGAGCGTGGATAAGGCGGCGATCACCCTCGGGCTCGGCGCAGAGAACGTGGTGCGCATCGCGACCGACGAGGCGTTCCGCATGCGGGCCGATCTGCTGGAGTCAGCGATGGGGGCTGATCGCGCGGCGGGGTATCGCCCACTCGCGGTGATCGCGACGCTCGGGACGACCTCGACGACGAGCGTCGATCCGATTCCTGCGATCGCAGCGCTGTGTAAGTGCGAGGGGGCTTGGCTCCATGTGGACGCCGCCTATGGCGGGGCGATGGCGCTGCTACCGGAGCAGCGGGCGCTCTTCGCTGGTGTGCATGCGGCAGACTCTGTGGTGATGAATCCGCACAAGTGGCTCTTCACGCCGATGGACTGCTCCGTGCTCTGGACGGCGCACCCCGCCCTGCTACGGCGCACCTTCAGTCTGACACCCGCCTATCTCGAGACCGCCGAGCAGGATGTGGCGCTCTCGTACTCGGATTATTCGTTCCAACTCGGGCGACGCTTTCGTGCGTTGAAGCTCTGGTTCGTGATGCGCGCCTTCGGCGTGGAGGGGCTCGCCGCGCGGGTGCGGCATCACTGCGCGCTCGCGACGACCTTCGCCTCGTGGGTGACGGCGGAATCGGGATGGGAGGTCGTCGCCCCGGTGCCGATGTCGGTGGTCTGCTTCCGGCATCGTCCTGATGGCATCACCGACGAGCGGGAGCTCGAGGCGCACAACGCCGCGATCTTGGAGCGAGTGAATGCGAGCGGGAAAGTCTTTCTCTCGCACACCAAGCTCGGGGATCGCTATGTGCTCCGCGTGGCGATCGGGAATCTGCGGACCACCGAGGCGCATCTGGCTACGGCGTGGCAGTTACTGAGAGAGGCGTGCGTTAGCTGAGTCGCCCGCGGCGGTAGTCCTCGAACCGCTCTCGCATCCGCGTCATCTCATCCTCACCTAAGATCACTGGTGCGCCGAGCGCTCGGGCCTGCGCATACATCTGTGCCAACGTCTCTACTTCCACCGCGAGCGCGAGCGCCTCGTTCACGTTGCCACCGAGGGCGAGGATCCCATGATTCGCGAGGAGACAGGCGTGGCGATCCTGCAGCGCCGTCACCGCATGATCGGAGAGGGCCTGCGTGCCGAAGGTTGCATACGGCGCGCAGCGAATGTCATCGCCACCGGCGACGGCAATCATGTAGTGGAAGGCGGGGATCCCCTCGCGTTGGACCTCCGGGAGCACCGCGAGCGCGGTCGCATGCGGCGGATGCGCATGCACCACCGCATCGACCTCCGGTCGCGCCGCCAGGATATCCCGATGCATCCGCCACTCCGATGAAGGCCGCCCTACGACGCCTTCCGAGCCCTCGAGCGGCATCCAGACCACCATCTCCGGGGTCATCTGCTCATACGGCACCGCACTCGGCGTGATCAACATCCCCGCGATGCCATCGCGGGTCCAGCGGTGAGAGAGGTTCCCCGAGGTGCCGGTGCTCAGCGCAAGCGGACGGAGGCGCCGCGCACCCTCGACGATCGCTAGGCGAATCGCGTGTTCGGGATCGAGCGTGAGCACCCCCTGCTCCGTCACCA
>JBEGVM010000208.1:0-10589 GCA_041178365.1 Gemmatimonadota bacterium
CTGCTCGTGGTGGAGGAGGGGACGGTGGTGAACGGCTTCGGGGCCTTCATGGCCTCGGTCGTGGCGAAGCACGATGCCGATGTGCGCGTGCACACCCTCGGCGTGCCCGATCGGATCATCTATGCCGCCTCGCGCGCCAAACAGCTGGCGCAGAGCGGGATCGATGCGGCGGGGATCGCGCGGGCGGTGCGTGCGCTCCACGAGTCCGAGGCGCTCGCCGGGTGACCCAGCGGCTCGGTGTCGTGGGGCACCTCGGCTACGAAGGACTGACCGAGGTCGTCGCGCTCCTGCGCCGTGAGGCGCCTCGCCATGGGTTCACCCTGCGCTTCGAGGCAGCGTTGCGTGACGAACTCGGGGCGGGGGAGGTGCTCTCGAGCCCGGATGAGATCGACGCACTCCTGGCCCTCGGCGGTGATGGCACCTTGCTGCGCGGCGCCCGATTCCTCGACGGCGCGCCCGTCCCGATCTTCGGGGTCAATCTCGGGAAGCTCGGGTTTCTGACCACCTGCAGCCACACGCACTTCGGCGCCGCCTTCGCCGCCTTCGCCGCGGGGGACTATCAGATCCAGTCGCGGCTGACCCTTGACGCGTCGACGCGCGGTGCGGGGGGGGCGATCGGGGTCCAGCTCCGTGCGCTCAACGACGTAGTGGTCCACAAGGGTGGCTTCGCGCGCGTCCTCCGCATGCGGGTCTTCGCCGACGATGCACTCGTCGGCGCGTTCGCGGCCGATGGCGTGGTGATCGCGACGCCGACAGGCTCGACCGCCTACTCACTCTCCGCGAGTGGGCCGATCGTCGTGCCATCGCTCGAATCCCTGGTGATCACCCCGGTCGCGCCGCATACGCTCGCCCTCCGTCCGACGATCCTCCCACCGGAGACGGTGCTGCGGATCGAGGTCGATGAACTGCCCGAGGAGGTCCTGATCACCGCGGATGGGCAGGTGGGGACGTCGCTCGGGGCGGGCCAGCATCTGGTGGTCCGCCGGAGCGCCGCGCCGGTGCGGCTCGTGACGCTCTCCGGGGATTCGTTCTTCAGTCGCCTTCGCCTGAAGCTCGGGTGGGGTGGCCTCGCCGAGCGCGACGGATGAGCTCGCAGGGCACGTGCCGCGGTGGTTCGATGCGCGGTCCTCGAGGGAATCCCCTCACGCTTTCCCCATGCTGACCGAACTGCGCATCCGGAATCTCGCGATCATCGACGCGGTGACCCTCGCGCTCGCGCCGGGGTTCAATGTGCTCACCGGTGAGACGGGGGCGGGGAAGTCGATCATCGTCGGCGCACTCGGGTTGTTGATCGGCGAGCGCGCCTCGTCGGATCTCGTGCGTACCGGCGCGGACAAGGCGAGCGTCGAAGGGGTGTTCGATGTGGCTGGTCGCGAGGCGTTGATCGGTGATCTCGACGCCCGTGGGATCGACTGCGATGGGATGTTGATCCTCAAGCGAGAGGTGGCCGCCGCAGGTGGGCGAGCTCGCGCCTGGGTCAATGGATCACCGGTGACCGCAGCGGTGCTGGCCGAGATCGGGCGCTCCCTCGTGAATGTGCATGGACAGCACGAGGCGCAGGTGCTCCTCGGCGCAGACGTCCAGCTCGAGATCCTCGATGCGTTCGGTGGAGCTTCGGAAGCACGCGTCGCGACTCGCCATGCGTACGAGGCGCTCGCGGCGGCGGAGGCGGCGATCACTGAGCTTTCTTCCCGTCGAGCCACCGCGCAGCAGCGCGCCGATTGGCTCGCGCATGTGGTGAAGGAGATCGGCGAGGCGACGCTGCAAGACGGCGAGGAGGCGAGGCTCGATGAGGAGGCGCGGCGGCTCACCCATGCTGAGGAGTTGCAGGGGCTGGTCGGAGAGCTGAACGAGACGCTCGAGGGGGAGGAGGGCGTCCTTGCTCGTGTGGGGCATCTGCAGCGTCCCTTGGCCGCCTTGCAGCGCATCGACCCCTCGACGTCACGTCTGCAAGAGCTCTTCGATGCCGCGTGGTACGCGCTGGAGGAGCTCGCGCGGGCGGCACAGGTGTATGTGGAGGGGGTCGAGCATGATCCGGCGCGCCTCGATGAGGTCGAGCGCCGGCGGGATCTCATCTTCCGGCTGAGCAAGAAGTACGGTGGATCGATCGCAGCGGTCGTGCAGATGGGGCGGGAGTCGGCGGCCGAGCTCGATCTCCTCGATACCGCGGGGCTTGATCTGCGCACACTCGAGGCGCGGCGCACAGAGGCAGTGACGTGCTACCGTGACGCGGCGGCCACGCTGTCCAAGGCGCGGGTACGAGCAGCGAAGGCTCTGGCCGCCGCCGTCGACGCGCGATTGCCTGAACTCGGGATGCCGGACGGGCATCTCTTCGTGGAGCTGTTCCCGCAGGAGGCACCCAGCGCGACCGGCGCCGAGCGCGTGGAATTTCGCGTGGCCCTCAATGTGGGGCATGAGGCGCGCCCCCTCGCGCGGGTGGCCTCAGGGGGCGAGCTCGCGCGGGTGATGCTCGCGCTCAAGACGATCCTCGCGCGGCTCGATGGCGTGCCGACCCTGATCTTCGATGAGGTCGATGCCGGGATCGGGGGCCGTACGGGGCTCATGGTCGGCGATGCGATGCGGGATGTCGCGGCGCATCATCAGGTCTTCGCCATCACCCATCTCCCGCAGATCGCCGCGCGGGCGCATCACCACATCGTGGTGAGCAAGGGGGCACGGGGCGGGGTCACGACCTCGGATGTGCTCGTCGTCACCGACGAGACGCGCATCGACGAGATCGCGCGGATGCTGGGTGGGAGCACCGAGAGTGCGACGAGCCGTGAGCACGCGCGGGAGTTGTTGGAGACCGCGCAGCGTCCCCTCGCCACGACGTCCGCCGCACCAGCGACGCTGAAGACCGCTCAGCGCGCCCGGAAGAAGGGATAGAACCGGAGCACGATCCGGTCCTCGAAGCGCTTGGGGACGATCCCCGCATCACTCGCGAGGGTCTGTAGATGCAGGTAGCTGATCTCCCAGGCGCGTCCCTCGCGTCCACGCGCACGCGCCGCGAGGGTGGAATAGGTCGCACCGATCGCGGCCCGATGCGATGCGGTCGCGGTGCGGGCGTCGAGGAGCGCCGCGTCGATCGGGAGTTGGCCCGGGAGGAGATCCTCCACTGGTCCACCCGGTGCGAGCGCATGCTGGTCGGCGGTGGCTCGGCGCCACTGCCAGAGCCCGGTGAGGGCGATGTAGTCGCTCACCTGCCACCGGGGCGCGATCTCGAGTTCGAGGGCTGAGCCTGGGCGCACCGCAGTGGGACGCGTCCGCCACACCTCGAGGAACTCCTGTGTCTCGAGCGAGGGGAGTCGGAGATCCCGCGTGACGGAGCCGATCCCCTGCGCGAACCCGAGGTTCACCGTCGCCCAGAAGCGGTCATCCCAGACGAGGTCGGTGTGGGAGCGCACGGTGAAGGCATGAACCCCCGTGCCGCTGCCGAGGTCGATGAGACCGTCGGGGTCATCTGGTGTCCCCGTGCCGATCCGAAGATCGAGCCCCACCGATTGCCGCACGGCGCGCTTCGCCCCACCGAATCGACCGCGCTCACCCGTCGAGATACCGTCGTACACCATGACCTTGGCCCCCACATGCACATCGCCGATCGCGGTGAGGGCATTGTCGTTGAGCGCGCGCGCGCCGAAGCCGCGTGTGGAGTCCTGGATGAGTCGTGCGAGGTCGGTGGCGGTGAGCGGGGTCTGTGCGCCGAGCGGGAGGGCGGCGCCCGTGAGCGAGGTGATCCCATAGCGCGTCAGCGCCGTGGCCAGCGAATCGCTTCGCGCGCGCAGCGCCGAGTCGATCGGCGAGCCGGTCATCGGGAGGTAGGGCCGTCCCGCGCTCGTCGTGGTCCCGTAGAGATCCCTGAGTCCGGTGGCGAACTGGCCGGTCAGGGAGGCGAGCGTGGCGACGCGGGAGAGCTCGGCGAGGATCGTCGCGCACTCCGGGGCGACGGCGGGGTTCGCGAGGCAGGCATCCCGTCGTGCGAGGAGCGTCGTCGCCGCCGTGCTGTAGCGACCGATCGCCGTGCCATTGGCCGCAGCCACCCCCGTGCCTGCAGCAATCGGGTTCACCCCCACGTTCGCCCGGCCACTGTCCCCGCGCATCCGCAGCAGCGCCTCGGCCCGGGTCCGTACCAAGGTGGCGCGCACGCCGAGGGTGATTCTGCCTGTCAGGCCATACTCGAGCCCAACGGGGGTGACGAAGAGTCGCTGGCGGACATCGAGGCGCGGGGCACCGAGGGTGCTCGCGAGCCCCCTGACTCCAAGCGCCGTCAGCGACGCATCCAGGGGGCCAAGAAGAGAGAGGCGTGCGGCGTCGAGCGAATCGCCGGTGAGGGGCGCCCCCAATCCCTCGAGCGTCCCATCGCGCCACCGATCCCGCTGCACGGACGACTCCCCGCCGATCGTTGCGCGGAAGGTCCGGCGCGGGAGGGTGACGG
The DNA here is from genome assembly GCA_041178365.1 of Gemmatimonadota bacterium. Lineage (GTDB taxonomy): Bacteria > Gemmatimonadota > Gemmatimonadetes > Gemmatimonadales > Gemmatimonadaceae > Pseudogemmatithrix. The sequence continues at coordinate 4,433 of JBEGVM010000208.1, forward strand.
CATCGTCCGTGGGGCCGAGCACCCGCTGGGCATGCGCCGCCGACGCCCCGAGGAGGAGCGACGTACACAGGAGCGCGGTGCGCCGGATCGAGCGCGAGGTCCGAGGGAAGGGCACTGGGGATTAGTTTCAGCGATACCGTGTCCGAAGATAACCTGCCCACTTCCTCTACCGAGGCATCCCCCACGGGGGTCCCTGTTCCCGCCATCCCGTGGCAGGTGACGGGGAACCACTGGCTCTCCCTCCCCTGCATCCACCCCGGGGATGCGTCGATCCACGCCGTCGGGCTCCTCCACCGCGGGGCACGGGCGGCGGTCGAGTTCGCAGGCCATGCGGCGTTCACTGAGGGGCAGGGCCCCGCGCTCGCGCGCCCACGGCTCGTCATCGATGGCGAAGCGGTGGCGCTGGCTTCCGGGGGGATCGCCTGGGAGCGGGCCTTGCAGTGGCTCCCCACCTTCACGGCACAGGTGCGCGACCTGTTGGTGCGTGGGACGATCTTCGCCCCCTTCGGTCAAGACGCCGATATGGCGGGGGCGGTCTACGCGATGGCGCTGGAGAACCGCGGCACCACGGCGCACACCGTCGAGGTGGGGCTCGAGGGGACACTCGGTCATCGGCAGATCCGTGTGCGCACGCCGCGTGCCGCCGAGGATGCCCATCGCGTCACGCGGTCGGCGGAGGATGTGGTGCTGCTGGATGGGGCCGCGGTCCCCGGACTCGTGGCCCTCGCGCTCGCGGCCGACGGAGCGGCGGTGGTGCAGGTCGGTGATGGTGAGGCGCCGACCTACGCGCTCACGCGGTCGGTGCGCCTCGCGCCGGGGGAGCGGGCGGAGGTGGCGTTCTATCTGGCGGCGGGGCCCGAGCGCGATGGGGCGGAGGCGACCTGTGCCGTGATGCGCCGTCGTGGGTGGCGGCCTCTCCTCACCGCGACGCGCGATGCTCTCCGGATGCTCGAGCAATCGACAGGGGTCGAGTCGATCGACGCGTTGATCACGCGCCATCTCTGCTTCGCCTACTTCTACTCCGTCGGGCGCGCGCTCGACGATGCGCATTTCTATATCGTGCGGAGTCGGGCGCCCTGGTGTCCGCATGGGATGACGATCCGTGACTGGGAGGCGCTCGCGTGGACGGTGCCAGCGGTACAGCTCGCCGACCCACCGTTGGCGCGTGAGTTGATCCTCCGGATGTGCGAGGTGCACGGGTACGCGCCGGGGCGCGGGGTGCACTATCTCGACGGGACGCTCTTCGAGCCGGGGTTCACGCTGGAGGGCGCCGCGTCGTACGCGGTCGCGGCGGAGCGGTATATCCGCGAGTCGGGAGATGATCAGATCGTCGAAGAGGGGGTGCTCGCGGACACGCTCTACCTCTCGCATGATGATCTCGTCGCGCGGCGCGATGCGCAGCATCCGCTCTATCGCACCGAGGTGACACTCGATGGGCGTCCGACGCCATTGCCATTCTCCTTGCATGGCAATGCGGTCGTCGCCTTCGCGATGGATGCGTTCAAGAAGCTCTTGGATGAAGGGGGGGCGAAAGAGGTGCAGGATCCGGCGGCCATCCGCGCCGCGCTGCGTCGGCACTTCGTGACGGGTGGGGAGGGGAAGAGCAGCTTTGCCGCGTCAGCCGACCTTCGTGGGGAACGGACGATCGATGACGATCCCGTGGGCTCCGCGCTCTGGCTTCCGCTCTGGGAGGCGATCGATCGGACCGACTCCACCTATCGGCGTACGGCGAAGCGCATCGGCGCCTCTGAGGCCCTCACGGTGCAGATCGCGCGGCTCTTGGGCCCCGATGCCGGTGACATGCTCGAGTGGCTCCGTCGGGCGCCGCTCGCGCAGGGATGGCCGGCCGCGCGCACGGACGAGCATGGGCGGGCGCTCACCGACGGTGGGGATGCGGCGCTGAGTGGGTTGCTCGCCGCGACGCTCTGGTTCGCGGTACATGCGCACGGGGTGCGACCGAGCTAGTGCCGGGGGTGGGAATCGAACCCACACGGGGGTTACCCCCCAAGGGATTTTAAGTCCCTCGCGTCTCGCCAATTTCGCCACCCCGGCCCGGAACGACGAACGGGGACGGCCACGCCGCCCCCGCCTGGCTCCATCCGTCACTCCGAGAGCGGGAAACGGGACTCGAACCCGCGACCCCAACCTTGGCAAGGTTGTGCTCTACCAACTGAGCTATTCCCGCGTCCTTCGAAGGTTAGGCCATCGGTGGGGAGGGGGCAAGACGATTCGTGGCCTCTTACCTTGCTAGGCGATGCGCTCGTTTCGTCTCCCTGGCGACAAATCGATCTCGCACCGCGCTCTGATGCTCGCGGCGGTGAGCACCGCTCCTGCGCGAATCCGGGGGCTCCTGCGCTCCGATGATGTCGCATCGACCGCCCGTGCGCTGTCCGCGCTCGGCGTCGCCATGCCGGCGCTCGACGCGGCGGCGATGGTGATCCGCGGGGTAGGGCTCAACGGCCTCCGCGCACCCCGCACCGATCTCGCGTGCGGGAACAGCGGCACCACCGCGCGTCTCATGGCGGGGATGCTCGCCGGCGCGGGACTCCCTGGGCGCCTCGTCGGCGATGCGAGCCTGAGTGCGCGCCCGATGCGACGCGTGGCCGACCCCCTCCGTGCGATGGGCGCCGACATCACGCCCAGCTCCTCTGGCGGGCTCCCGATGATCCTCGGTGCGAGCCGGCTTCATGCGTGCTCCTGGCGGAGCGAGGTTCCGAGCGCGCAGGTGAAGAGCGCGCTGTTGCTGGCCGGGCTCATGGCGGGTGTCCGCGTCGCCGTCGATGAGCCGATCCCCACACGTGATCACACCGAGCGAATGCTCCGCACCGCTGGTGTGCACGTGCATCGTGATGGCACCCAGGTCGTCCTCGAACCGGCGAGCGAGATCACCCTCGAGGCGATCGACATCCCCGGCGATTGCTCCAGCGCCGCCTTCCTGCTCGGTCTCGCGATCCTCGGTGGGAGCCCCGCACTGGCGCTTCGGGATGTCGGCGTGAACCCCGGTCGCACCGGCGCGATCGAGGCGCTTCGTCGGATGGGTGCGGTGATCCGCCATGAATCCGAGACCTCATGGGGCGAGGAGCCGGTCGCGACGTTGGTCGCGGAATCGAGCACGCTCCGTGGGATCACCATCGGCGGCACGGAGATCCCCGCGCTCATCGACGAGCTCCCGCTCCTCGCCTGCATCGCGGCGTGCGCCGAGGGAGAGACCGTGGTGACCGGGGCGGGGGAGCTCCGGGTGAAGGAGAGCGACCGGATCCGCACGATCGTCGAGAATCTGCGAGCCGTGGGCGCGGAGGCCGAGGAGCTCCCCGATGGCTTGGCGGTGCGAGGGAGCGATCGGCCGCTCCGAGGCGCGGTCCGCACGCATGGCGACCATCGGATCGCGATGGCCTTCGGCGTCCTCGGCGCCCTCAGAGGGAACGCGATCACCCTCGACGACCCATCGTGCGTGGGGGTCTCTTGGCCTACTTTCTGGGATACGCTCTCTGAAGCCAAGCGCGCGTAGCTTTCAGCTTCCAGCCTTCAATGCTCTCTGATGCCACCTGACGCGACGCGTCCCATCGTGATCGCCATCGACGGTCCCGCCGCCTCTGGCAAATCGAGCACCGCCAAGCGGGTCGCGGCCACGCTTGGCTTCCGCCACGTGGATTCGGGGTCGATCTACCGGGCGGCGACGGCGGCGACGTTGCGGCGTGAGCCCGACAGCGGGCGCTGGACCGAGCCCCTGGTCCTCGAGGCGGCCCAGAGCGTCTCCCTCGAACCGGGGGCGGGGACCTTCCACCCCCGGCTCGAGGGTGCGGCCGTGGATGAGGAGATCCGCGGGACCGCGGTGACCTCCCGGGTCTCCCTGATCGCCGGGATGCCGGGGGTCCGGCGGTGGGCGAATGGGATGGTCCGTGGGGCGGCGGCGGGGCGTTCGGTGGTCTGCGATGGGCGCGATATGGGGACGGTCGTCTTCCCCGAGGCGGCGGTGAAGGTCTTCCTCGTGGCCGACCCGGCGGAGCGGGCGCGTCGGCGGGTGCTGGAGCGGGTGGGGCGTGTGCCCACGGAACCGGAGGTGGCGGCGGAGGTCGAGGCGCTCCTCCGGCGGGACGCCCTGGACGAGCGACAGACGCAGCGGGCGGCGGACGCCGAATTGATCGACACGACCCACCTGACCCAGGACGAGCAGGTGGCCCGGATCGTGGCGCTGGCGCGGAAGGCGAGCGGGGGCTAACTTCAGAGGCTCCACTCACTTCCACTCCATGCCTCGACGCGGCGAGCCGAACCCTCCGCGACCGGATGTCTCACTCATGACCGCCACCGAAGAACTGCTGTCGCCCGAGCTGATCGCGCGCCGCAAGCGCGACGCCCAGAAGGCTCAGCTCCGCCCCCTCGCCAACCGCCGCCCCGAGCTGTACGACGAAGACGAGCTCTCGTCGTCCGAGTTCGATGCGATGATGGACATGTACAACGGGACCCTCGCCTCGATCGAAGAGGGCGAGATCGTGAAGTCCCGCGTCCTCGAGATCCGCGAGAACCTCGTGGTCCTCGACATCGGGTTCAAGTCCGAAGGGACGATCCCGCTCGAGGAATTCAAGGACATGCCCGAGCTCAAGGCGGGCGATGAGGTCGAGGTCCTCCTCGAGCACCTCGAGGACAGCGAAGGCTCCGTCGTGCTGTCCAAGAAGAAGGCTGACTTCATGCGCGTCTGGGAGCGGATCCGCGTCGCGTACGAGTCGGATCAGCCCGTCGAGGGCGTGCTCGTCAAGAAGATCAAGGGCGGCGTCGTCGTCGACCTCATGGGGGTCGATGCCTTCCTCCCCGGGTCGCAGATCGCGCTCCGTCGCGTCCCGAACATCGACGAGCTCCTCGGGCACAAGTACGAGTTCAAGATCATCAAGCTCAACAAGCGTCGCCGGAACATCGTGGTCTCGCGTCGCGTGATCCTCGAGACCGAGCGCGCCGGCAAGCGCGAGAAGCTCATGAAGGAGCTGGGCAAGGACCAGGTCCGGAAGGGCGTCGTCAAGAACATCACCGACTTCGGGGCGTTCATCGACCTCGGCGGCGTGGACGGCCTGCTCCACATCACCGATATGTCGTGGGGCCGTATCTCGCATCCGAGCGAGATGGTCCAGATCGGGATGGAGCTCGAGGTCAAGGTGCTCGACATCGATTGGGAGCGCGAGCGCATCTCCCTCGGCCTCAAGCAGCTCCAGGCCTATCCGTGGAAGGACGTCGCGGAGAAGTATCCGGTCGGCACGCGCGTCTCGGGGAAGGTGGTCTCGATCACCAACTACGGCGCCTTCATCGAGCTCGAGCCGGGCATCGAGGGCCTCGTACACATCTCCGAGATGAGCTGGACCCGCAACGTCCGGCACCCCTCGAAGCTCGTCAGCATCGGCGAAGCGATCGAGGCCGTGGTGCTCAAGGTCGACACCACCGAGGAGAAGATCTCGCTCGGCATGAAGCAGACCGAGCAGGATCCGTGGATGGTGCTGCCGCATAAGTACCCGGTCGGCACGCGCCTCAGCGGCAAGGTCCGCAACCTCACCTCGTTCGGCGCCTTCGTCGAGATCGAGGCCGGGATCGACGGGCTCATCCACATCTCCGACATGTCGTGGACCAAGCGCGTGCAGCACCCGTCCGAGGTCGTCAAGAAGGGCGATTCGGTCGACGTGGTGATCCTCAACATCGACGCGGAGAACAAGCGGATCTCGCTCGGCCTCAAGCAGGCCTCCGAGGATCCCTGGCTCCGGATCGGTGAGTCGTACCCGGTGGGGACCGAACTCCCCGGCGTCGTGGCGCGCCTGATGGAGAAGGGCGTCGTCGTCGACATCGGTAACGACATCGAAGGGTTCGTCCCGCTCTCGCACTTCGAGGGGCAGGTGGAGAGTCCGGCGGACGTCGCGTGGGAGAAGATGGCGATCAACGTGCGCATCCTCGAGGTCGACCCGATCCACCGCCGGATCGTGCTCGGCGTGGTCGACATCCCGGCGGGCCAGGAGCGGCCGCCGGAGCCCTCGAAGGTCCACAGCGAGGATGAGGTCCCGGAGATCCCGGCTGATCTCGACTCGGTGATGGAGGACTGACCGCGCGCGCGGTCCCGGTCCAACCAGTGAAGACGTGGCCCCGGTCGCGCAGGCGACCGGGGCCACGTCCGGTATTGCCCGCC
>JBEGVM010000209.1:0-5259 GCA_041178365.1 Gemmatimonadota bacterium
GCCACCAGCACCGCCGCCCCACGCCAATCATCCAGCCACCGCCTGGCCAGCCGCTCACCGAACGGCAGATTATCCTGAGGCACGTGCAACGTCTCCATAGCCACCAAATCTATCAGCCCGGTCCCACCGCCGCCCGTGCCCTCGCCTCACGCCGATCATGACCCCCTGAGCGGCCCACTCCGGGTCGCGCCTCAGCTCACGATCCCCGCGCACGAACTCGCCTTCCACGCCACCCGCGCCGGTGGCCCGGGGGGGCAGCACGTCAACACCAGCAGCACTCGCATCGAACTCACCTGGTGCATCCCCACCTCCAGCACCCTCACCGACGCCCAACGCGAGCGACTCCTCACCCGCCTCGCCACACGCCTCGACTCCTCGGGCACGATCCGCATCGTCTCCGCCGAGACCCGGAGCCAACGGCAGAACCGCCTCCGCGCGCTGGAGCGCCTGGCCGAAACAGTCGCCGCTGCCCTCGTGGTCCCCAAGACACGGAAGAAGACCCGCCCCACACGTGGCTCAGTGGAGCAGCGCCTCTCTGAGAAGAAGCGACAGACGGAACGGAAGTCGAACCGGCGGTGGCACTCGGACGACTAAGCCCGCGGCGTCACTCCGCCGCGGCACCCGCCTCTCAGCGCGAACGGTCGCTGATCAGCAACATCGGATCGCCTAGCGCGACCCCCAGCGCCCCGAGCGCCGAGGCCCGACGCCCCTCGAGCTGCGCGAGCCGGAGCCGCTCATCCAGCACCGCCCGCTCCCGAAGATTCACAAAGAGCAACGAGCTTGCCCCCGCCTCGAACCGGCGCTGCTCCGCCACCAGCAGCGCCTCGCTCCCCACGATCACCCGTCGCTGCCCGGCGAGCTGCCCCTCGATTCCCTGCAACTCGATCATCGCCCGGTCTATCACCAGCTCGCCCTCGCGCCGCACCCGATCTCGCTCCCACCGCAGCTGGGTGGTCCGTGCCTCGGCCGCTCGCAACCGCCCGAGCTCCCGCCGCGCCAACAACGGGACCCGCATCCCGACCCCCGCCTTGTAATCCCCGCCACTCAGGTCGAGCGCGTCGAACGTCCGGCCCGCACCCAACCCCGCGACCTCGACCGTCGCCGACGGGATGGCGGAGACGAGCGCGAGCCGACGCTGCGCGTCAGCTTGGAGCCATCGCACCTGTGCCTGCTGCACCGCCGGATGACGGTCGATCGCGCGCCCGACCACCGCGCGCAGCTCCCCCACGGGCCGCTCGATCGGAACCGCCGTGGCGCCAAGCGCGACGGGCTCCCCGCGCTCCCCCCACAGGTACCCCGTGATCACGAGCCGCGCGGCGTCCCGTGCGGCACGGGCATCGAGTTCGAGTACCAACCGCCGATCCCATTCGGCGAGCGCCTCCACACTGTCGATCGCGGCCGACCCGCCGGCCGCGACGCGCTTCCGGATGGCGTCGAGCCGGAACCGCGCCAGTCCGACCCCCTCCTCGGCGATCCGCAACCGCGCCTCCGCCTCCCACCAACTCCCCCAATCGCGCGCCGCTCCCTGCAGGAGCCGCGCGAGCGCGAGGTCGCGCTCGGCATCTGCGGCCTGATCGGCGAGCTCCGCCTGCCGCAACGCGGTGCGCCGCTCATCGGTGATGATCCGTGGCCCGATCGGGAGACTCACCCCCGCCGAAAGGAGTCCCTGCCCCGGCGCCCGACCTCCACCACCACCTCGGTGAGGGAGGCCGCCGGAGCCTCGGGGAGCGCCATCCGGCGGATATCCTCGCGCCACCCCTCAGGCGGCTCCTCCATGCGGAGCCGTCCCAGGATGTCTCGTATCAACCGCTCAGCTAAGGGTCGCCGCATCGTCTAGAAAGGGGAGTGTTTCTGTCCAGAAAAAACGTAAAATCTCATACCGCAAATGGAGCAGATTGGTTCAGCGCGGGGGGATCAGGGCGCGGACCGCTGCAGGCATCGCCACCGCCTCCTCCGCCACCCCGTCAAATTCGATGGCGGAGATGGTCAGGAGGGTCTCGAACTGCGGATTCCGCTGGATGGTCTTGGTCGGGCGCTTCACCCCCCCGAACGACCGGTACTCCGAGAACACAGAGACAAGCTCCATCGCCCCCATCGGTCCGGTGACCGAGGCGCTGATCCCCGCGCTCAGCCCCGTCTCCGCATCGAAGTACTCCGTCAGTACCTCGCCGGTCGGGCGCGTCATCCGCACCCGATAACAACTCCGTCCCTCGAACGTGGCCTGGTCGAGGGTCTCGACCTTGTCGAAGCGCGAGAGGTCGTGGAGGTCGGCGAAAAAATCAGCCTGATCGGCGATCAACTTCCCCTCGGCGCCCGTCACCAACGTGGGCCCCATCCCTGGCTGGATCGCCCAGGCGTGCTCGCCGTCGAATCCGGAGAGCAACTCCCCCATCGGCCCGAGCTGCGCGCGGAAGAGGTAGCGGTTGGGCTTCACCTTGAGGATCTCGAGCGGGGCCTCGAGCCCCATCGCCGTCACCGCGAGGTTCCCGGTGAGGCGCATCGAGCGATACCCCTCGAGGGCGGAGCGCCCGCCGACGAGGGAGTCGTGCCGCGCGGCGAGCGCCTCCGGAGAGGGGAGCGCCTCCTGCGCCATCACCCCTGCGTGCGGGGCGAGGAGCAGCGCCGAGCAAAGCAGCGATGCACAACTCAGAAGAGCACGAGGGGACACAGGGAGCTCACGGGGGAGAGGGGAGGAGACCGCGAAAACACCGTCCTAAGACGCTGGGAGAGATACGACGGTCACGGCGGCTCGGTTCCCTCTGTCTCGGTATCTTCTCCGTATGTCGGAGCGCGCCCCCTCCCCCGCCACCACCCCCGTCCGCCTCGACAAGTGGCTCTGGGCAGCCAGGTTCTTCAAGACGCGCTCCTTGGCGACCGAGGCGGTCGATGGGGGAAAGACCCAGGTGAATGGCGAGCGGGTGAAACCCGCCAAGCCGGTGAAGGTCGGGGATGAGATCCGCATACGGATCGGCCCCTACGAGTACATCGTGACGGTCACCGGGACGGCGGAGCGCCGCGGACCCGCCGCGCTCGCCGCCACCCTGTACGAAGAGACCGAGGCCTCCCGCACCACCCGGGAGCGCCTCCACTGGCAGCTCACCACCGCCGCCCCGGCCCTCGACCCCGAGAAGGGGCGCCCCACCAAGCGCGACCGCCGCGACCTGGAACGCTTCCGGAAACGCTAGGGCCACGATTACCGTTCCTCTCGTCAGGAGAAGGATCGGTTTCCGTCCACCTGGAGTGACCCGCATGTCCGGCAGCACCGCACCGCACAACCCGAACACCCTCGGCTGGGGCTTCGCCACCGTGATCATCGTCCTCGCGATCGTCGCCAACGTGACCGCCTATTCGATCCACAAGGCGACCTACCAGAAGCCGGACAAGCCAGCGTCGGCGCAGGCGGCTCACTAAGGCGAGCGCGGAGCCGTCCTCGCGGCTCCGGCCAGACCCTGCGATGCAGAAGGGGCGCCCGTCCCCTGGACGGGCGCCCCTCTTTTCATTGCGTGACCGCGACTCAGGTCTTATGACGGAAGGTGATCCGACCCCGACTCAGGTCATACGGCGAGACCTCGACCGTCACCCGATCCCCCTGGAGCACCCGGATGCGAAAGCGCCGCATCTTCCCGGCCATCGTCGCGAGCACATCGTGCCCATTCGAGAGGAGCACGCGGAAGGTCGCACTGGGGAGCACCTCGGTCACGGTGCCTTCGAGCTCGATCGCTTCTTCTTTCGCCATGAGAACCGGTGGGGGTGAATCCCTAAAGATACCCCGAGGCCCGAGGGGAGGGGAGGGCCGCACCCTGTTCTTTTCCCCCCATCCCAGATAGCCTCCCCCCGTGCCCACCCTCGAGCTCATCGCGGCCGCCCTCGGCATCGCCTGCGTCTGGTGCAACGCCCGTGAGCGAATCGAGGGGTGGCCCCTCGCCATCGCGAGCGCCGCGCTCTACCTCGCCGTCTTCTGGGAGGCGCGGCTCTACGCCTACATGGGGCTCCAGGTCGTCTTTATCGCACTCTCCGCGTACGGATGGTATGAGTGGCTGCATGGCGGGGCTGACCGAGGACCACTCCGGATCACCCGGACGACGCGCCGCCAGCTGCTCACGCTCCTCACGCTGGGCCTCTCCGGTTCGGCGGGGCTCACGATGCTCCTCGCCCGCACCACCGATGCCGCGATGCCCCTCGTGGACTCCATTGCCTCGGTCGCCAGCGTCCTCGCCCAGTGGATGATGACGCGCAAACTCCTCGAGCACTGGATGGTCTGGATCGCCATCAACGTCGTGAGCATCGGACTCTTCGTCTCACAATCGCTGATCCCCACCGCCGTGCAGTATGCGGTGCTGCTCGCCCTCGCGATCGGGGGGCATCGCCACTGGACCCGCACATGGCACGCAGCGTCCGCGTCGTCCTGATCGGCCCCGAGTCCACCGGGAAGACGACCCTCGCCGCCGAACTCGCGGCGGCGTTCGGGGCGCCGTGGACCCCGGAATCAGCGCGGCTCATCGCGGAGTCGAGCCCCGCGCCCCTCTCCGCGGCGACGATCGAACCGATCGCGCAGCGGTGCATCGCGCTCGAGGAGGCGGCACTCGCCACGCACCCCGCGCTGCTCATCCGCGACACCGATCTCGTGAGCACCGTGGTGTATGCGCGCCACTACTATCAGCACTGCCCCGCCTGGATCGAGGCCGAGGCGCAGGCGCGACTGGGAGATCTCTATCTCCTCTGCGCGCCGGATCTCCCCTGGACCGCCGATGGGATCCGCGATCGTCGCGATTCCCGTGAGGCGCTCTACGAGGATTTCCGCAGCGAGCTGGATCGGCTCGGTGCGCGGACGGTGGTGATCCGTGGGACAGGCGCGGCGCGGCGGGAGGCCGCGGTGAACGCGCTGAAGGCTGAAGGCTGGAAGCTTTAAGCCTCCAGCCTCCAACCTTCAGCCTTCAGCCTTCAGCCAATCAGAAGGCCATCACCCCTTCTAGCATGAGCCCCTTGAAGTTGCCACCGCTCCGGATGTCGCGACGACCGAAGCCGGTGTAGTTCTGGTTCACGTACTCCGCCTTGAGCAAGAGCGTCGGTGTCAGGAACCAGCCACCGCCGACCTGGGTCCGCGAGACCTTCACATCCGAGTTGTCCAACAGGGTCGCACCGGCACCCGTCTTGCCAAGGTCACCGGAGAACTCATTCCACCGGAGCGCGACGTAGGCATTCTCGTCCTTCATGAAGCGATAGACGCCCTCGGCCATCAGCTGGGTGACCGTGCGATCG
>JBEGVM010000210.1:0-5229 GCA_041178365.1 Gemmatimonadota bacterium
GCTCTCGCCAGCTGCACCGGGGTCGATATCGTCGACATCCTCGAGAAGCGGCGCACCCCAGTCGCATCGCTCGACATCGCTGTGACGGGCCAGCGGGCTGATGCGACACCGGCGCGGCTCATTGCGGTCGAGCTCCGCTATCGGATCGGCGGGGCTGGGATCGAACGGGCGCACGCCGAGCGGGCGATCGAGCTCGCAGTGACCAAGTACTGCTCGGTGCGAGATTCGCTCGACCCGAATCTGCCGATCACCTGGACCCTCGAGCTCAACACCTAACGAACCCGGCGCCTTAGTAGCCGTCGCGGGTCCAGATGAGGACCATTCCGCATCGACGGTCGAGCCCGTTGAACTTCGCTGGCACCGTCGCCGGCCCGTTGTAGACCTCGATGCCGGCCAGCTCGCGAGGCGTTGGGAGGAGTTCCAGTGGGAAGCGCGGCGGCATCGGGACCCCGTCGACGACGATCTGCATCGCGCAGGCATTGGCACCATCGCCTAAGAGCGACCCACCTTCGCGCTTGCTGATCGCGACGAGCTCTGAGATCCCCGATGGGTTCGGGCTCGGGGCGAGGGAGATCGATGGCGCAAATCGCAGATAATCAGCGGCGACGGGGAGATTGCGCTTCTCGATCTGATCCTGCGTGATGAAGAACCCAACGCCCTGACGTCGGCGCTCCTCGAACTCGAGGAGGCGCAAGGATTGACGCCGCTCGGTGACGATGACGGTGTCGAGCTGCAGGAGGGCGGGCTCGAGCGCGAACGAGAGCCGCAGGGTGTCACGTGCCCCCACTTGGATGATTGACGAGGTGGGCCGGAATCCGATCCGACGGACGATCAGCAAATACTGCCCGGGCGGCACATCGACGAATCGGAAGCGCCCTGCCGCATTGGTCTGCATCCGGATGTCGGTGCGGAGGATCACCACCTCTGCGAAGGAGACCGGCCGAAGTGCCGTATCGGCCACAGCCCCGTCGATGACCCCTGACGCGCGGGCCACGGCCAGGGTGTCCGACCGGCGGACGGGGTTCACCCACTGGGCCTCCAGGGCCGCCCAGCGCGGCGCGGCGAGACCGAGGAGAGCGAAACAGACGGCGAAAACCGCCGCATGGGAGGCTGGGGGGAGACGGGCCATGGCGATGGGGGATATTACCCCCTCAGCCTGTCCCGTGTCACGCGTCCCATGAGGGGACGCCACCCCCCTTGCGGCCTTTCGTAGGTTGGACGTCATTTGGGGCATCATCCTATTTAGGTCCGAGTGGCGTCCATGCCATTCGTCTTGGGTTGATGCGGTACATCCTTATTTCCTCGATAGGAGGCCATGTGGCAATGCGGAGCGTCTTGGCGGTGCTCCTCGGCCTGAGTCTCGGCGGCGCGACCGTCGCTGAGGCGCAGCAGGCACGAGAGGTCACCGGAAAGGTTACGCAGACGGGTGGAGTGCCCGTCGCGGAGGCCAGCGTCAGCGTCCTCGGCCAGCAGGTCGGCGCACGGACGAGTGCGACGGGCGAGTATCGCCTGCGCGTCCCCGCGGGGGAGGTGACCCTCCTCGTCCGGGCGATCGGATTCAAGCGCGCAACCGCGAAGGTCGGCGCGAGTGCGACGTCGCAGGACTTCACGCTCGAGAAGGACGTGCTCCAGCTCGAAGGCGTGACCGTCACCGGCGCGGCGACGACGATCGACAAGCGCAACGCGACCACCCCGGTAGCGAGCATAAACACCGATGAGCTCAATCGCGTACCGGCCCGTTCGATCGAGAATCAGCTCGCCGGCAAGGTGCTCGGCGCGCGTATCTTCGAAAACAACGGGGCTCCAGGCGGCGGCGCGCAGATCCAGATCCGCGGCGCCACCTCGATCATCGGTCAGGGCGATCCGCTCTACGTCATCGACGGCATCATCGTTTCCAACGCACAGATCCCGAACGGGCTCAACGCGATCTCCCGCGCCGGTGGCTCAGCCATCGGTGGCGGACAGGACAACGCGGTGAACCGCCTCGCTGACCTCAACCCGGCAGACATCGAGTCGGTCGAGGTGCTGAAGTCAGCGGCGGCGAGTGCCATCTACGGCTCGCGCGCGACGAACGGTGTGGTAGTCATCACGACCAAGCGCGGGCGGTCGGGTGCCCCAAGTTGGAACGTCACCCAGCGGGTTGGGCAGGCGCGACTCTTCCGTCCCCTGGGCTTCCGGAAGTGGGACACGATCGACGATCTCGTCCCAGCCGATGACCCGACCCTCTGGGTGGGCAACGCCGCCGCGGTCCCGATTGCCCGGCAGCTCTGCAACCCGAAGTGCACGAACTACGATTACGAGCAGCAGCTCTTCGGTCGGACCGACCCGACCTTCGAGACGATCCTCAGCACCCGCGGTGGGGCCGGCGCAACCAAGTTCTTCGCCTCCGTGAGTGACAAGCAGGAGGCGGGCATCATGCTCCGCACCGGCGCGCGGCGCACCTCGGGCCGCCTCAACCTCGACCAGACGGTGGGGCAGAAGCTCACCCTCTCGGCCGGGCTCAATGTCACGCGCAACTTTAACCAGCGCGGCGTGACGAATAACAACAACGCCGGCATCTCGCCGACCTATGATTTAGGGTATATCCCCCACGTCATCGATTTGCGACGCCAAGCGGATGGGAGCTGGCCGGTGAATCCGTTCTATGCTGGCGGGTCGTCGGTATCGAACCCCTTCGCCAACACCGAATACATCAAGAACAACGAGGAGACCTGGCGCCAGACCGGGAACTTCCGGGCGGCGTATCAGGCGCTTTCAACGGCCAAGAACAACGTGAACGTGTCGTACCAGATGGGCGTGGATCGCTTCCACCAAGATGGCCTCGCCTTCTCGCCAGGCTTCCTGCAGTTCGAGCCGAACGATGCCTACCCGGGCACCTCGGCGGTCTCGACCTCGATGGTGTACCAGATGAATCAGGGGATCAACGTCGTCTGGACCCTAACCCCTGACATCCCCGGGATTGGGAGCCTCACGACCTCATTCGGTGGCTCGGCGGAAGATCAGTTCCAAAAGACCTATCGTACGTTGGGCCGCGGGCTGATCCCGACGACGGGGATCACTTCCGGGGCGACCCTCACCTCCGTAGAGGACGGCCGCACCCAGTTCCGCGACCAGTCGTTCTATCTGAGCGAGCAGGCCCTCCTCTTCGGAGAGGCGCTCTCCCTCAATGCCGGCTTCCGCATGGACCGGTCGTCGGCGAATGGGGACCGTGAGAAGTTCTACATGTTCCCGAAGTTCTCGGCGGCGTATCGGTTCACGAATCCGCTCCCGTACACCGACGAAATCAAGCTCCGCGTCTCGCAGGGACAGTCGGGGAACCGGCCGCGCTGGGCGGACCGTGACGTGCTCTATGCGAACGGAGGCCTCCTCGACGGGAAGGGATCGCTCGTCTCGGCAAGCACCCTCGGTAACCCGAACATCAAGCCAGAGACGATGACGGAGACCGATCTCGGCGTCGACGCCTCGTTCTTCTCGCAGCGTCTCAACCTCGAGGTCTCGCGCTACAACCGCGTGATCACCGACCTCCTCCTCACCTTCCCACTCCCGCCCTCGTCGGGCCTCTCACAGCAGATCATCAACGGCGGTCAGCTCTCGGTCACCGGCTGGGAGGTGGGGCTCTCCGCCGTTCCGATCCAGACGGGGAACTTCACCTGGGCCACGCGGATCAACTTCACCAACAATGTCCAGATGGTGGACACAATCCCCGTCCCCGCCTTCCCGGTGCCGGGCTCGTTCGGCTCCACATACGGCCGCAACCGTATCGTCTCAGGCCAGCGCTCCACCTGGGTGTGGGCGAACGCTCCACTCCGAGCCGATGGTACCGTGGCCGACACGATCGTCGGCGATGCCAACCCAGTGCATCAGACCCAGTTCTCCAATGACTTCACCTGGGGCAATTGGACCCTCTCGACCCTGCTCGATTGGCGCAATGGCGGGCTCGTCTCCAACATGACGATGAACCTCTGGGACGAGGGTGGGAACTCGCGCGACTTCGACACTCCGTACACTACGGCGGACGGGAAGCAGACGACCCGTGGCCTCTATCGGTACTATGACACCTTCTCAGCCGGCGATAGCCGGATCTACATGCAGCCGGGTACCTACCTGAAGCTGCGTGAGGTCACTATCTCCTACGCAGCGCCGAACCGCGTGGTCCAACGCTATCTGAAGGGCGCTCAGGACCTTCGCCTGAGCCTGAGCGGGCGCAACCTCTTCATGAAGACCGATTATTGGTCGTACGATCCGGAGTTCAACAACTTCGGCAACACGAACTTCAACCGCTTCATCGACCTCGCGCCATTCCCAACGAGCCGGCAGTTCTTCTTCAGCGTCGATGTGGGGTACTAACTCATGAAGACCATCATCCAGAAGGGCCTCATCCTCGGTTTCACCGGCGCCGCCCTCGGGCTCGCTGCCTGTAGCGCCGACTCACTCACGGTACCCAACTTGAACTCCCCGACGGTCGCGGGGGCGGGAACCGATCCAGGTGCACTCCAGCTCCAGGCCACTGGGGTGCTCCGCCAGCTCCGCGGCGGGCTCCCGGCGTGGATCACCACCGCCGCTCGGTTCGGCCGCGAAGGGTACATCTACACTCCGAACGAGGGACGCAATACCTCGCATTACCTGATTGGCCTCTCCGGTCAGAACAAGCTCGATCCGGCGGGATTCGCCGTCGGCACCTGGGGTGGGAACTACGGAAATCTCCGTGATCTCTTCAACCTCAAGAACGTTCTCTCGACAAGTACGACGCTCTCCGCCGCACAGAAATCGGCCGGCGTAGGTTTCGCCCGCACGTTAGAGGCGCTTGAGCTGCTGTATGTCATCTCGGGGCGCGATTCACTCGGCGCCGTGACCCAGATCAACCAAGATGCCTCCGACCTCGCCCCGTTCGTCTCGCGAGACTCGGTGTACAAATACATCTTGGCGACCCTGGCGACTGCGGACGCGGACCTCACGGCAGGGGGAGCGGCCTTCCCCTTCACCCTGACCGCTGGGTTCACGGGCTTCAACACCCCCGCGACCTTCCGACAGTTCAATCGGGCGGTCACGGCCCGGGCGGCGGTCTACTACGCTACCCGTGGCGGCGGCGCGACCGCCTGGACGACGGCGCAGACGGCGATCGGTGCCTCGTTCCTCAACCGCTCGGCCGCGACGGCGGCAGCGATGAACACCGGCGTCTATCATGTGTTCTCGACCACGACGGGTGATGCGGTCAACGGGCTCGGCCAG
>JBEGVM010000211.1:0-2878 GCA_041178365.1 Gemmatimonadota bacterium
CCGCCTCGATCCCCTGCGTCGTGGGAGACAGCTGCCGCACCCCGCCAAGCAGATAGAGGTTGGCCGCCACGACATTGTTGGCGGTCACGCGGCGCAGAATCACCGGGATCCCACTCACTTCGAACTTCGTGGTGAGTGTGTCCTCACGAGCCGCCTGTGCCGTGACGGGGACCGGCGCCACGCCGACGAGCGCCGCACAGAGCACCCAGCAATGGACCCTTGAGAGGCGGCTCATCGCGTCCTCCGCATCACGGTCGGCAGGAGCTCCTTTTCCGTCAACTTGATCCTCGCTCGTGCCTCGGACGAGAGCAGCACACTCGTCACTCGCGGCTTCCCTTCGATATACGTCCGCGTATAGCGCATCAGATCGGTGATACGCTGCTGGGCCATCATATCGGTGTATCGCAGGAAGTAGTCGAGATTGGACACGCTCCACCAGAAGCCGATCGTGTGGGCAATCTCCGACGCCTTTTCGATACCGAACGCACTCGAGACGGTCCGTTGTGCCTTCACCGCTTCCAACTCACGCGGGGTGATGTAGGTGGGATCCGTAAACCGAACGAGCTCCTTTTCCAGCGCCGCCATCGCCGCCCGAAACTTCTCCGGCGTCGTCTGCCCGCTCACCGAAATGGGGCCGGTCTGATTGAGGGTGTAGTAGTTCACCCCAATCCCCTGCCAGAGCCCGGAGTCCACCAGGTTTTTCTGAAAGGTCGACCCCGGCGTGTTCAGTGCATCACTGAAGACATCCGCCGCAAAGGTCGCGGCTGCGTCCTTCCCCACACTGGGCCCCTGCCACTGCAGCAGCACGGCCACGGCATTGATCGGTTCCTCACTGATGAACGCGCTATTCCCCGTCAGCGGCGCCATCGGCGGAATCGGATCCTTGACGAACGGATCGGCGCCACGGGGCCAGGCGCCAAACACCGCCTCGGCGAGCGAAAAAATGCGCTCGGGATCCACGTCACCGGTCACGATCAGCGCACAGTTGTTGGGCACGTAATAGCTGCGCTGGATTTCCCGCATCTGCGCCGGTGTCACGTTGGCAATCACCGTACGATCACCAATGGTGTTCTTGCGACTGAACTGCCCCGGATAGAGCATCTCCGTCGCCTTCTGCTGCCACGCAAAACCAGGCTGTGCCTCGTTGCGGTCATATTCGCCCAGCACCACCTCCTTCTCCTGCTTGAGCTCATTCTCCAGAAAGAGGGGATGAATCAACGCGCTGGCAAGAAAGCGCAGCCCACCGGCCACCGAATCCGCGGGCAAGGTGAGGTAATAGTTGACCCGCTCTTCCTGCGTGGTGCCATTGAAGACCGCACCCAACTCTCCTGCCCGATCGGTAAACGCCTCGGCGTCGGGCAGATCCTTGTTCGCCTTGAAGAACATGTGCTCGTACATGTGCGCGAGCCCGGCGTAGGCCGGCGTCTGCGTGAAGGCCCCATTGCGCACGTCGATTTCGAGTGTGGCGATCGGTACACCGTGATTCTCGACGACGATCACTTCCATGCCATTCGCCAGCATCTTGCGACGAAGGACTTTCTGGAGCTCTACCCTGGACTGCGCTCGAAGGAGCGTACCAGGCAGAGGAAGAAGCGTGGCCGTGAGTAATCCGGCAACGAGCCAACGGCGAGCAAGGTGGGACAGAGCAGTCATGCACGAAGGGGCACAGGGGAACGGTACGCGCGACCGACGAGGAGGAAATGTAGCCCCACGCGTTCCCGGACCGCCTCGAGGCCCACTAGATTTTATGGGGTAAAGCACGTCGTTCTCCTCGTGCGGCCGCCCCATGATCCCGCTCCCACCGCCACTTCGCTCCCTCGATCCCGCGCGCCTGTCGGCCAACGCGCCGTTGGCCCCGTGGACGACGTTCCGCATCGGTGGTCCGGCCGATTGGCTCTACCAGGCCACCTCCGCGGATGACCTCGCCGCCGCGATCACCGCCGCGCGCGCATCCGACACGCCCTGGTTCGTCTTGGGGCTTGGGGCCAACGTGCTGATCGGCGATCGGGGATTCCGTGGACTGGTCATCCGCAATGTGGCCAACACCCACACCCTCGATGCCGATGGCCGCCTCTGGACGGAGAGCGGGGCCGTCATGCAGGAGCTGGTACTCGAGACGGTGCGCGCGGGATGGTCGGGGTTCGAGCATTACGTCGGGATCCCCAGCACCGTCGGTGGGGCCCTCTGGCAGAATCTGCACTTCCTGTCGCCGGCACCCGAACGGGAACGGACGATGTTCATCGCCGAGGTCTTCGAGTCGTGCGACATCCTCTCCGAGGACGGCAGGCGTCGGACCGTGGATGCGGAGTACATCCAATTCGGATACGACGACACCGTCTTTCACCGTACCCGCGATGTCGTGCTCTCGGCCCGGTTCCGCCTCACCCGGGACGATCCAGCGCGACTGCATCGCATCCTGCAGGAGAATCTCGCCTGGCGGGGATCCCGCCATCCCTGGCTCCAGATCCATCCGAGCGCAGGTTCCATCTTCAAGAAGATCGAGGGCATCGGCGCCGGTCGCCTGATCGACCAGTGTGGCCTCAAGGGCTTCCGGATCGGCGACGCGCAGATCTCCCACATGCACGCCAACATCCTCGTCAACCTCGGCCAGGCCACCGCCGCCGACGTCCGAGCGCTCATCACACATGCTCAGGAAGCCGTCGAGCGGCAGTTCGGTCATCGGCTGGAGCCGGAGATCGGCTTCATTGGTGAATTCTGACCCCGGAAACAGTTGCGGGCAGGTCGACGTAATAAGGACAGCAGCGCTCGTCTCCCCCGCCATTCAGCCACACCTTACGTGTTGTCTCGTTTCCTGTTCCTGTTCCTGACGCTGGTCGCCCTGATCGGCGCTCCTACCGCCGCCACGGCCCAAACGGTC
>JBEGVM010000212.1:0-22010 GCA_041178365.1 Gemmatimonadota bacterium
CGTCAGGGGCCACCGCCACCGTGAACGCCTCTGGTACGGTGACCGGCACATTGACGATCCCGGCGGGCACGGCGACGGGGTTCACGATCGAATTCCTGAACGCCGCGGGTGCCCCGGATCCATTGGTCACCGCCGCGGAGTTCCGTGCCTCCGTCACCCCGGCCAAGGGCATCACCTTCACGCGCACCGGCAACTTCGCGGGCACGCTGCGTGGTGACGCCGCCGGGACGGTCTCGGTGCGCTTCGGTCTCCTGCACATCGAGGAGAACCACGATGACTTCGGGCCATTCCCTGTGTCCGTGAGCGTGACCGGCGCGACCTGACCTCAGCGACCAGCGAACCGGCGGAGCTTCTCCAGCATCCGCCGGTCGTTGGTGACCATGTCGTCACCCTTGGGGGTCTCGAGAATCTTCGGGACCCCTCGGAGTTTCGGGTCGGTCATGATCCGCTGGAACGGCTCATCGCCGATCTGTCCTTCCCCGATCAGCGCATGCCGATCCTTCTTCCCGCCGAGCGGGATCGCGGAATCGTTGAGATGGAGCACACCGAGGCGGTCATAGCCGATGCGATCGGCGAAGCGAGCCCAGACGCCGTCGTAGTCAGTGATCAGGTCGTAGCCTGCGGCGAAGACGTGCGCGGTGTCGAGGCAGACCCCGAGTCGGTGCTGAAGACGCGCGGGGATCCGCGCGAGGAGGGCGGCCATCTCCTCGAAGGTCGATCCGAGGACGGTCCCCTGGCCAGCGGTCAGCTCCATGCAGAGGCGTGTCGGACCGACTTCCGCTTCGAGGGCCTCGGTGATCGCATCGGCATTCCGCGCTAAACCACTCGCGCGGTCATCCATGAAGTTGCCGGGATGCGAGACGAGGGCCTGCACCCCGAGCGCATGGCAGCGCCGCAGCTCGAGTCGGAAGCTCTCCAGTGACCGCGCGCGCAGCGCCTCATCCGGGGACGCGAGGTTGATCAGGTAGGAATCGTGCGAGGTGGTGAAGCGCACCCCACTCGCCGCCAACGCCGCTTGGAACGCCGACGCGGTAGCCGGCTCGATCGTCGGCTCCTTCCATTGGTTCGGCGTCTTGGTGAAGAGCTGCATCGCCGAGGCGCCGATGTCGTCGGCGCGCGCAGGCCCCTTGTCCACGCCACCGGCGCTCGAGACATGGGCGCCGAGCGGTCCGAGTTCGACGGTCCCGCGCATCGGCCGCTTCGCTGCCGGTCCGCTCTTGCGTGTCGGGCTCATCGCTGGCCGCGCAACCACTCCAAGGGATCGACCGCGATCCCGTCGCGTGGCCGCATCTCGAAGTGCAGTCGTGGGGGGAGGTCGGGATCGGCCTGTCCGACGGTGCCGAGCACCTCGCCCTTGGTGATCTGCTGCCCGCGGCGGACGCGCGCGCTCGCGAGTGAGGCGTAGAGCGAATAGGCCCCGCCACCATGCTGGACGAGCACCGTGAGCCCGTACGTGCCAGACGGTTCAGCGAAGACGACTTCTCCCGCGGCGACCGCCTTGACCGGGGTACCCGCCGCCGCCCCGATCCCGATCCCGTTCCACCGGATCGAGGTGTTGTTGGGATTCACCAACCGCCCGAAGCGATAGACGATCTGCCCATCGACCGGCCAATCGAGCCGACCGAGATCGCCGGTGGTGACGGAGCGCGTGCTCGGGGCCGCATTGGGCCGCGCCTCCGCGCGGCGGCGAGCGGCCTCGAGCGCGGCGATCACCCCCGAAAGTCGCTGCTCGTCGCGTTGCACCTGTCGTAGGCGATCTTCCGCTTGCTTGGCCTGTTCCTGCAACTGCGCCAGAGTCCGACCGCGCTGCAGCTCGAGCCGACGCAGCCGCTGCTCCTCCTCGGCCTTCTGTCGCCGGTTGAGCTCCACATCGTTCTGCAGCCGCACGAGCAGCGAGCGCTGGGAGTCGATCTGCCCGGTGAGGGCTTCCACCCGTTGCACGAGCGCACGGTCGCGCTGGGCCACGAGGTGCAGATACTTATAGCGTGCGACGAGGGCGCCGATCGACTGCGCCGAGAGCAGCGCCTCCACCGAGAAGAGTGGTCCGCGCTTGTAGATCTCTTGGACGCGGAAGCGCAGGACGGCACGTTTGATGCGCAGTTCGTCCTGCGTACGCGCGAGTCCCATGTTCACGTTCTCGACCTCGGAATAGAGCGATCCGAGCTGCTGGTCGAGGGAGCGGACCACACGTGAGGTGGCGGTCGCCTGCCGCTCGAGGTTCGCTCGTTCGGCCGAGACATCGCGGGCGCTCGACTGCAGTCGGCGCATGCGTTGCTCGAGTTCGCTCCGCTCGGTGCGAATCCGCTCCAATTCGAGCTGCTCTTGACGGAGCCGCTCCGCCGTCTGCTGAGCGGATGGCGGCAGGGCACTCGGCCGAGGGGCGGGACGGGCCTGCGCATCGAGCCCCGTCGCCGTCCCAGTCAGGAGGACGAGGCGCATCACCCGCCGCACGAGCCCTGCGCGAATGCTCATCGCCTTAGGCGACGCGACGAAGGTGCCGGTCCACCGAGTAGGCACTGCCAAGGAAGCCGATCAGCGCGCCCGCGAAGAGGCCAAGCACGCTGTGGCCGATCCCGAAGAACTCCGCTTGGATCACGAGGCGACCGAGTGTCGCATACGTCAGGAACGAGAGCCCCAGCGCGATGATCCCGCCCAGCAACCCCTTCAGGAGTCCCTCGATCAGGAAGGGGGCGCGGATGAAGCCGCGCGTCGCCCCGACGAGGCGCATCACCTGAATCTCGCGGGCGCGGGCCAGCACCGCCATACGAATGGTCGAGCCGATGATGATGATCGAGACCAGCGCGAAGGTCAGGCCGAGCGCGAGTCCGACGAAGGTCGCGATGGTCCGCAGGCGATAGAGCTTCTCGACCCACTCCTCGCCATAGCGGATGTCATCGATGAAGTCGTACTTCGCGAGGCGTTCGGCGACCTCGCGGACCTGTTCGGGGTTCCGATATCCCTCGCGGAGCCGGACCTCGATGGAGGCGGGGAGAATCCCGGCGTCGAAGACGTCCTCGAACTCCCCGAGCTCGCGTCGGGCACGCTCCAATGCCTCGGCCTCACTCACCAGCGTGACCCGCTCGACCTCAGGGAAGCTCTGCACATCCCCCACGGCCGCACTCGCCGCATCCGCCCGCGTCCCCTCGGCGACGAAGGCCCGGATCTCCACGCGCGATTCCACCTGCTGCAGGGCGGAGCGGAGATTCAGCGCGACGAGCCCGAAGAGATCGAAGGCGAAGAGGGAGAAGGCGATGGTCGTGATGCTGAGCGCACTCAGCATCGGCGCGCGACGGAAGGCGAGGAGGGCCTCGCGCCAGGCAAGTCTCATGAGGGGGATCCACCGGGCGTGGCCGCGGTCGCACCGGGGGCCATCGTCCCCGAGTCGAAGACGAGACGCCCATGATGTAGTTCAAGGGTGCGGAACGGCGTCGCCCGTACGAGATCCAGGTCGTGCGTCGCCATCAGGATGGCCGTCCCGGCGCGATTGATCTCTCGCAGGAGGTCCAAGATGCTGCGGGCCGATCGCTCGTCGAGATTCCCCGTCGGCTCATCGGCCAACAGGAGGAGCGGGTCATTCACCAACGCGCGCGCGATCGCCACGCGTTGCTGCTCCCCACCGGAGAGTTCGTGCGGCTTGGCATCGGCCTTGGCCAGCAGATCGACCTGCTCGAGTACGCGCGACACCTTCGGATCGATGCGCGAGGCGGGCGCCCCGGTGACCTCGAGTGCGAAGGCGATGTTCTCGGCGGCGCTGCGGTCCGGGAGAAGTCGGAAATCCTGAAAGACCACCCCGAGCTTCCGCCGGAGCACGGGGATCTTCTTTGGCGTGAGGGTGACGGAGCTCTGTCCGATCACCTTCACCTCACCAGCGGTCGGATGCTCTTCCACGAAGATCAGCTTGAGGATGGAGCTCTTCCCAGCCCCCGAGGGGCCCGTGAGGAAGGCGAACTCCCCGCGATTCAGCCCGAACGTGACCTCGTCGAGCGCGGTGACGCCCTTCGGGTACTGCTTCGTGACGCGGGTGAACCGGACCATCGCGCTCATGTCAGCGCCTGTGCGAGGTCGGCGATGAGATCGTCGACGGCCTCGAGGCCGATGCTGAAGCGGAGGAAGCCATCGGGGATCCCGATCGCCGCGCGCTCCTCCGAGGTCATCTTGCTGTGGGAGGTGTAGCGGGGCTCACTCACCAGGGTATCGACGCCGCCTAAGCTGGGTGCGTGCGTGACGAGCTGGAGCCGTTGCAGGAAGCGATCGGCCGCGGGGCCACCACCGGCCAACTCAAGGCCGAGCATCCCACCGAATCCATCGAGCGTCGCCTTCGCTACCGCATGATCCGGGTGCGTGGGGAGGCCCGGGTAATGCACCGTGCGGAACTCCGGGCGGCGTGATGCCCACTCGGCGATGGCCTGCGCCGTCGCATTGCTCCGCTCGACACGCACCGCGAGGGTCTTGAGCCCACGCTCCAGCAGCCAGACGGCGAAGGGATCAGGCGTCTGACCCCAGACCATCTCCTTCTGTAGCACACGGTCGATATACGCGCTGGTGCCGGAGACCACGCCCATCAGGACATCGTGATGCCCGTTGAGGTACTTGGTCGCCGACTCGATGGCCACGTCCGCGCCTTGTTCGATCGGACGGAAGTTGACCGGACTCGCGAAGGTGGAATCCACCACGAGCGTGATCCCGCGCGTCTTCGCGAGCGCTGATGCCGGGCGGATATCTAACACGCGGCAGGTGGGATTCACCGGCGACTCGAGGAAGATCACCTTCGTCTCCGGGCGGATCGCGGCGGAGATCGCTGCCGGGTCGAACGGGTCGACGAGGGTGATCGTGATCCCCAGCCGCACGAACTCCTCGAAGAAGAGTCGATGCGTACCGCCGTAGATGTAGCGGGACGAGACGAGATGATCACCCGGCTCCAGGAGCGCGAAGAGCGCGCAGGCGGTGGCGCCCATGCCGCTCGAGAGGAGGAGTGAGCGCTCGGCGCCCTCGAGGAGCGCGATGCGCCGCTGGACCCGCTCCGCGTTCGGGGTGTTCCCGTACCGGGTGTAACGGAGCCCCTCACCGGTGCCGAGGGCCTGCAGATGATTCACGGATTGGACGAGCGGCTCGACGACCGCGTCGCCCGGCACGTGCGCCTCGCGCGCCCCATGGATCGCGAGGGTCGCGAGGCCGAGGCGTGGGGGAGCGGGACGGTCAGGCATCTTTGGCGAGGGCCGAGGTGAGGATGGGGCGCGAGCGGATATCGTGCTTCACGAGACGGACCATCTCGCTCACCGCGAGTCCGGCGAGATCGC
Source organism: Gemmatimonadota bacterium (assembly GCA_041178365.1). Classification (GTDB taxonomy): domain Bacteria; phylum Gemmatimonadota; class Gemmatimonadetes; order Gemmatimonadales; family Gemmatimonadaceae; genus Pseudogemmatithrix. Next base: position 5,298 of record JBEGVM010000212.1, read on the forward strand.
GCACGACCACACCAGCGCGCGGCAAGGTGTCATCAAATACCACGGGGGCGAGTTCATGCCGCCGCGGTCCATAGACCCAGACGAGCTCGCCATCCGTGATGAGGCGTTGCTCGGCATCGGCAGGATGGATGAGGAGCAGTGGGCCACGCTCCGCATCGCCACGGCGCGTCGCGATGAAGCCGATCACCTGCAGGGGTGGGAACCCGCGCGCCATCAGGCCGGGGCCCCGAGGGGGGCGAAGGCGTCGTCGAGCCGCCGCAACAGACGCCGTCGGACGAGCGTCTCCAGCGTGGACTGCGCCTCCTCGAGGGCGAGACCGACTGCCTCCGCCGCCTCGTCCACGGCCGCGCCGGCCCGCGTCATCACGCAGTCCCAGAGCTGCCGCTCGGCTTGGGAGACCGTCCCCACGAGGTGCGTCACGCCATCGTCGAAGCGGACGACCAGCGCGAGACCATGCGTCTCCAACACCGCCTCGATGGCATCCAAGTGGCCCTCGTTGACGCCGACCAGCACCACATAGCTCTCGCGGCTCGGCCGCTCCGAGGTCATGGGCAGGACCAGCTTCGCGACGAACTCGTCTGCGCAGCTCCGGTCCAACACGCCGATCTGCGAGAAGTCGAGGACGGCCACCGATCCCTCAGCGAGCTTGGCGATCTGCCGCTCGATCACCGAGCGCACGACGGCGCCGGTGCGTCGTGTGACGAGGTGATGATGCGCCTCCGGGGCGGCGGCCTCGAGCGCGACCGAGACGTCGATGTGGCTCATGGACGCGCCATCCGACGCGGGATGATCACGTTGATCTGTGCGCCGGGGAAGGCCGGGAGCCCCCCCTGCAACGGGACATCCTCGTCCCAGTCGGGGATGATCGGGGCGATGCGCGCGGTGCCGCTGCGCACCGTGAGCTTCCCATCGATGCGATGGACCCAGCCGCGCATCCCCTTGATCCCTTGGCCGCGCCCCGGATCGGCGAAGCGGCTCACGCCTTGGATCACGGCGGCCTCGAGCGCGGTCTGATCGTCCCAGCGATCGGCGAGGGCGCGGGCACGACTCCCCTCGAGGGAGGCACGGAATCCCATGCCGGCATCGCAGACCGCGATCTGCACCACGTCGCGCCCGACGCGACGCTTGGACCAGTTGTAGCGCTGCACCATGACCCACCCACCGCGCCCGGCGTGCTCGATGATGTTCGAGGCCGCCTCGGAGAGCGTCATGCTGAACCCCATCGTCGAGCGGGGCTCGAGGTCGAGCGTCGCGTTCAGGATCTGCTGTGCCTTCTCCTGGATCCGTCGCACGATCCCCTGCACATCGTCGTTCCCGTTGACCGGCGTCAGCTCGAGCAGGACGTCAGAATCCCCGCTCGCCGCGCGACGCGGCACGGTGCCGCGGATCGTGTAGAGCTCCTCGGCGTAGCGGAAGAACTGGGCGCGCGCCCAATAGCTCAGGGTCTGTTCATCCTCCGGCGGGGCGAAGTCAGGGCGCTCCGCGCGCGATTGCGCGAGGCAGAGCAGGGCCGTGAGCCCGTAGGGCGTCGCAAAGCGGCAGTGGCGCGCATCGACGAGCACCTTCGCGTCGGCGGGGACCGCCGCGAGCTGCTCGATCACCGATTCGAACTGGGCCTCATCGAGGGAGGCGGGGACGGTGAGGACGGCGGTCACAGGAGGTGCAGTTCTCCGCGGAGGTGATGGGCGAGTCCGGTGGCACCCCGATGCTCCACGTTCCGCGCGGCCGCATCGGTGGCGCGGCGGAGCGCCACATCCATAATATCGCCCGCCACGAGCCGAGAGAAATAGGTCGCCCCCCAGACATCGCCGCAGCCGGTGGGGTCGCCGGGGCCGTCGATGCGCAGGGCGCTCGCCGCGACGCGCGCCGTTCGAAGCGCCCCCCCCGCCGCGCGCGCCCGCCGCCCGAACGCCATCACCCCATCGGTCCCCGGCGCGGCGAAGTAGACCACCCCCTGCTTCCCGAGCGTCACGAGGAGATGCCGCACCCCCACCCCGATCGCGGTCGCGGCGAGCGCGAGGCCATCGGGGGCCAGCATCGCCAACTCATCCTCATTCACCTGTACGTAGTCAAAGCAGGCGCACCAGGCGGCCACCTCCGGGAGGGGGCGGTAGCTGCGATGCCCATCCGACTCCATCCCGAGCAGGAGCGAGTGCAGGTCGCAGTAGATCGGGCCAGGGAAGTGCTGCCGGATGAGCTGTGCCGTGGGGAGGTCGAGCTCGAAGCCACTGATCAAGTTGATGTAGAGCGCGTCAAGGTCGCGGAGCAGGGGCTGCAACCCTGCCCAACTCCACGGCGGCACCCCCCCCATCAGGCACTCGCTCCGTCGCTCCTCCGAGTGATAGCGAAGGGTGACGCGATTGTTGGGGTGCGGGACCTCGATGGGGAGCGCCTCAGGGGCGGCGTGCCGCAGCGTCCCGATGAAACGCCGCGCCTGCGGGGCGAGATCGTATCCCACCTTCGCGAGCGGGACGAGCTGCCAGTCATCCGGGAGCGCGGCGTCGGCCGCACTCAGGGCGTAGGTGATCCCCCCCCACTCTTCAACCGGTGCGGAGCGCACGTCCCGCCCATGGATCACATCCCACACGAAGCTGCCCAAGACACCGAGGCGCTTCGGGCGGGAGGCGTCCGAAGCGGAGAGCCCCGTCATGCGAGCCCGTGCCGCTGCGCGAAGGTGGCGATCGCCCCGATCACCCCGGCATTCCCGTCGAGTTCTCCTGGGACGATCCGACAGGCCTCCACCGCGGGGGTGAAGGCCCGCCGACGCACCTCCGCCCGCAGCGGTTCGAAGAGCGCATCCCCCGCCTGCGTCACCCCGCCGGCGAGCACCACGACCTCGGGATTGAAGATGTTGAGGAAGTTGGCGACGCCGATCCCGAGGAACTTCGCGGTGTCCCGCACCACGTGCGCCGCAAGCGTGTCCCCGCGCTGTTCGGCGGCGTAGACCGTCGCCGCGGTGATGCGTGAGAGGTCGCCGTCCACGAGTGAAGGAATGATCGAGGGCTCCCCGCCCGCGAGCGCTTCGCGCGCCCGCTCGGCGATCGCCGGTCCTGAGGCATAGGCCTCGAGACAGCCGTAGTTGCCGCACCCACATCGGCGGCCCGTGGAGTCGATGGAGGTGTGCCCCAATTCGCCTGCCGCATCACTCGCCCCATGGAAGAGGGCGCCATCGAGGATGATCCCCCCGCCGATCCCCGTGCCGATCGTCAGGCCGATCACGTGGCGCGCCCCGCGCGCGGCACCGACCCACCACTCCCCGAGGGTCGCGCAGTTGGCGTCGTTGTCCAACGTGGCGGGGAGCCCGACGGCAGCGCTCACGCGGTCACGGAGCGGGAAATCGCGCCAGCCGAGGTTCGGCGTGAAGATCACGATCCCGGTCTCACGGTTGAGGGGACCTGGAGAGCCGATCCCCACGCCGAGCATGTGGTCGCGGGTGGCCCCGGTCTCCGCGCAGGTCTCGGTGATGGTCCGCTCGACCGCGGCGGCGATGCGCGCCACCACGGCATCGGCCCCTTCGGAGGCGCGGGTGGGGATGGCGTGCATCGCATGGCGCGTCCCGCCATCCGCACGCATCGCGCCGACGACGATGTTGGTCCCGCCGAGGTCGACGCCGATGATGTACCGGTCGGTTGTGCTCCGGTCCGTCCGCTGCCCCACGACGCCTCCTCGCGCGCTATCGTCGCCCATCGGTGACCACTACGTTTCCTCGATGCGCCGCTGCCATCGCGGAACCCCCGAAAACTAACCGCCCCGCGATGCGCCTGTCCGTCATCGTCACGACGTATAACAACCCGCGATGGCTGGAGAAGGTGCTCTGGGGCTTCACCGCCCAGACCTTTCGGGATTTCGAGCTGCTGGTGGCGGACGACGGCTCCGACGCGCCGACCGCCGACCTCCTCGAGCGGCTCCGCCCCGAACTCCCCTTCGCGCTGCGGCATGTCTGGCACCCCAAGCAGGGGTTCCGGAAATGCACGATCCTCAATGCGGCGATCGCGCAGGCGGAAGGCGCCTACTGCTTCTTCACCGATGGGGACTGCATCCCGCGCGCCGATCTGCTGGCGGTGCACGTCGCCGCGGCACGCCCCGGACGCTTTGGGTCCGGGGGCTATCTCAAGCTCCCGATGGTGACGAGTGAGGCGATCACCCGCGACGATGTGCTGGCCGGGCGCGCGACCGATGCGCGCTGGCTCCGTGCGAACGGCACCCCCTGGGATCGGCGCGTGCAGCGGCTGGCGTGGGGCACCACCGTCGCCGCCCTCCTCGATCGGCTCACCCCGACCGGGGCGACCTTCAACGGGCACAATGCGGCGGTCTGGCGGGAGGATCTCCTCCGCGTGAACGGCTTCGATGAGCGCCTCGAATGGGGTGGGTTGGACCGCGAGCTGGGTGAACGGCTTGAGAACGCAGGAGTACGTGGGATGCAGCTCCGGCATCGTGCCCTGGTCGTGCATCTCGATCACGGTCGGGGCTACAAGCGTCCGGAGGCGATCGCGCGCAATCGTGCGATCCGTGATGAGGTCGCCGCCAAGCGGCTCACGCGGACCCCGGCCGGTCTGGATCGCCACCTCATGCCGACGCCATGACCGCTCCGCGATCGATCGTCGTCTTCCGTCGCACCATCCTGCCGTGGTCGGAGACCTTCGTCGCCTCGCAGCAGCTGGCGCTGACACAGTTCACCCCGGTCTTCGTCGGCTATGCGCCCGATGCGAAAGGGGCGCGGCTCGTCGAAGGCCACCCGACGATCCTCCTCTCCGCGCATCACCTGGTGCCCCCGCTTGGGAAGGCGATGCTCAAGTATCTCGGGCTGGTGCCTGGCGCGTGGCGCGAGGCCATTGCCGCCACTCGGCCCGCGCTGGTGCATGCCTACTTCGGGTCAGGGGCGATTCCCGCCGGTCATCTGGCGCGCCGGCTCGGCGTGCCGCTCGTCGTGAGCTACCTCGGGATGGACATCACCGTGACACCGCGGTCGCAGGCCGAGGTGCGGCGGCGCCATCGGGCCTTCGCGATGGCGGACACGGTGCTCTGCGTCTCCGAATTCCTCGCGCAGAAGCTGCGCGAGGCGGGATGCCCACCTGAGAAGATCCAGGTGCACTACACCGGGGTCGATATCACGAAGTTCGTCCCGTCGGGCGAGCCCCCGGTCCCCGATCAGGTGCTCTTCGTCGGGCGGCTCGCGGCCAAGAAGGGGGTGATCCATCTCCTGCGCGCGATGGTCACCGTGCAACGCACCGTACCGAACGCCGAGTGTGTGATCGCGGGGGACGGGGATCTGCGCGCCGAGCTTGAGGCGGCGGCCAAAGCGCTCGGGGTGCGGGCGCGATTTCTCGGGGTGCAGACCCCGGCGCAGGTGAATGCGTTGATGCAGCGTGCGACGGTACTCTGTGGCCCGAGCGTCGTCGATGCGCGCGGCAACGCCGAGGGGTTGCCCTTCACCTTCCTCGAGGCGCAGGCCTGCGGCTGTCCGGTGGTGGTCTCCACCTCCGGTGGGACCGCGGAGGGAGTCGCGGAAGGGGAGACGGGGTACTGCGTGGCGCCCGGGGATGAGGGGGCGCTCGCCGATCGGTTACTGCGGATCCTCACCGATCCCGCGCGTCGCGCGCAGATGAGTGCCGCGGCGCGGGCTCATATGGAGCGGGCGTTCAATCTGCGGACACAGACCGGAGTGCTGGAGCGGATCTACGCGAACGTGATCGCGCGCGCGACGCGCTGAGCCTACTCCACCTGCAGGACGGCGAGGAACGCCTCCTGCGGGATCTCCACCGAGCCGACCTGCTTCATGCGCTTCTTCCCCTCCTTCTGCTTCTCGAGGAGCTTGCGCTTGCGGCTGATGTCGCCGCCGTAGCACTTGGCGAGCACGTCCTTCCGGAGCGCCTTCACCGTGGTGCGCGCGATCACCTTCTGGCCGATCGCCGCTTGGATCGCCACCTCGAAGAGCTGGCGCGGGATGAGTTCCTTCAACTTGTCGGAGACCTTCCGTCCCCAGTCATACGCCTTGTCCGAATGCACGATCACGCTGAAGGCGTCGATCGGGTCGCCGTTGATCAGCATATCGAGCCGCACGAGCTCCGACCGTCGATACCCGACCATCTCGTAGTCGAGTGAGGCATAGCCACGACTGATCGACTTGAGCCGGTCGAAGAAATCGAGGATGATCTCCGCGAGCGGGAACTCCCAGTCGATCTCCACGCGCGTCGTGTCGAGGTAACTCATCCCCTTGTACTCGCCGCGCCGCTCCGTCCCCAGACTCATGATCGGACCGATGTACTCGGCGGGGACCATGATGCGGGCCTTCACGAAGGGCTCCTCGACCCAATCGATCACCGAGGCGGGGGGCATGAGGGCTGGATTCTCGACCAGCACCTCCTCGCCATCGGTCTTGAAGACGTGGTACTCCACGCTCGGGACCGTCGTGACGAGGTCGAGGTCGAACTCGCGCTCGAGCCGCTCCTTGACGATCTCCATGTGCAGGAGGCCGAGGAAGCCGCATCGGAAGCCGAAGCCGAGCGCGGTGGAGGTCTCGGGGAGGTAGTTGAGCGAGGCGTCGTTGAGCTGGAGGCGCTCCAGGGCGTCGCGGAGATCCTCGTACTGCTGCGTGTCGGTGGGGAAGATGCCGGCGAAGACGAAGGAGCGGACCGCCTGGTAGCCTGGGAGTGGTTCGGTCGCCTTGTTGTCCGCGTCGAAGATCGTGTCTCCGGCGCGCGTCTCGCGCACCGACTTCACGCTCGCCACCACATAGCCGACCTCGCCGGCGGTCAGCTGGGCTGCCGGGACCTGCCGCAGCTGGTTGTACCCGACCTCACCCACCTCGTAGACGGCATCCGAGGTGCCGAAGGTGATCCGCGTCCCCTTCGTGAGCATGCCATCGACCACGCGCACCGAGGGGATCGCCCCGCGGTACTTGTCGTAGTACGAGTCATAGATGAGGGCGCGGAGGGGCTTCGCGACATCCCCCTTCGGCGGCGGGACCTTCGCGACGACCGCCTCGAGGAGCTCGGGGATCCCGATCCCTTCCTTGGCGCTCACGAGGATGATCTCCTCGGGGGCGCAGCCGATCAGGTCGACGACCTCTTGGCGCCGGCGCTCGGGCTCGGCGCCGGGGAGGTCGATCTTGTTGAGGATCGGGATGATCTCGAGCCCCGCATCCATCGCGAGAAAGAGGTTCGAGAGGGTCTGCGCCTGGATCCCCTGCGAGGCGTCGACGACGAGGATCGCCCCTTCACATGCCGCCAGGGAGCGTGAGACCTCGTAGGTGAAGTCGACGTGCCCGGGGGTATCGATCAGGTTGAGTTCGTAGGTCGTGCCGTCCTTGGCGTCGTACGACATGCGGACGGCATTGAGCTTGATCGTAATGCCGCGCTCACGCTCGAGGTCCAGGGTGTCGAGCACCTGCGCCTTCATCTCCCGCTTCTGGAGCATCCCCGTGGCCTCGATGAGGCGGTCGGCCAACGTCGACTTCCCGTGGTCGATGTGGGCGACGATGCAGAAGTTCCGGATCAGGGACGGCGGGGTCACGGGCAGCGCGGCGGATGAGAGGAGCGGAAAGAACCAACCTCTCAAGCTAGTCGAGGGCCCGAGGGGCTCCAACGTCTGGCCCTAGGAGCGGTCCGTGGGCGGCCCTAGCTTTCCTCCCTCGCATGTCGGCGCCCGCAGGTCCAACCGTTCGGGCCGATCTCATGGATCCCGCAGCACTCGCGGCCCTCGGGCGCCTCGAGGTCGTGTCGCGTTGGTTAGCGCAGGGATTCCTCCAAGGTTTGCATCGCTCGCCGAAGAAAGGATTCTCCGTGGAATTCGCGGAGCACCGGCCCTACCAACCCGGCGATGACCTCCGCTTTCTCGATTGGAAGGTCGCCGCGCGCGCCGACCGCTGGCTCCTCAAGCAGTTCGAGGAGGAGACCAACCTGCGCGCGACGATCGTCCTCGATGTGAGCCGCTCGATGGACTGGCAGGGGGCGCCGACGCGCCTGACCAAGGCGGCGTACGCCTCGCATCTCGTGGCGGCGCTCACGCGAATCCTCCTCCGCCAGCGCGACGCCGTGGGCTTGGTCCGCTTCGATGACGAGATCCGCACCGCGCTCCCGCCGCGCTCGAACCAGCAGCAGGGGCATCGGATCATCGCCGCGCTCGAGGAGCCGGGTGGGGGCCAGGGCTCCGATGCCGCCGGCGCGCTCGCGCGGGCCGGGGCGCTGGTGACACGCCGTGGGATGGTGGTGCTCGTCTCCGATCTCCTCCTCGACCCTGACGAGGTCGATGCGACGGTGCGTGGACTCCGCGCGCAGGGGCACGATGTCACGGTGTTGCATCTCCTCGATCCCGCGGAACGGCGATTCGATCTCCCGCAGGGGGAATCGACCTTCGTCGATCCCGAGGGCGGCGCCGCGGAACGGGCGATCCCGGCGGAGGTGCGTACGCTCTATGCGTCGACGGTCGGCGAGGTGCTCGATGAGTGGCGAGCGCGCTGTGCGGCGGTCGGCGCCTCGTACGAGCCGGTGCTCACCGATCAACCCTTCGCGCTCCCTCTCCGGCGCGCCTTCGCCGCGCGGCAGCGGCACCCATGAGCTTTCTCGCGCCCTGGGCGCTCTGGCTTGGGGTGCTCGCCGCCGTCCCGCTCGCGCTCCATCTCTGGCGCCGTCGGACCGCGGCACCCGTCGCCTTCCCGGCGGTGCGCTACCTGCAGCGGATGGCGCAGGACCATGCGCGCGAGGTGCGCGTCCAAAACCTCCTCCTGCTCCTGCTTCGACTGGCGATCGTCGCGGCGATCGCGCTCGCCGCCGCGCGTCCCTTCGCCGCGGTGCCGGCGGCAGGGCACGCCCCGGTGGCGATGGCGGTGGTGCTCGACAACTCCCTCTCGTCGCAGGCGGTGACGGACGAGGGGCCGATGCTCGCGCGGTTGCGGGAGATGGCCGAGGCGATCCTCGCGGAGGCGGGAGGGGAAGATCGCCTCTCGCTGGTGACCATGGATGGGGTGACGCTCGGTGGGGATGTGGCGACGCTCCGAAGCGCACTCGCCGAGGTCACGCCGCTCGACGGGGCGGGGGACGCGGCGCGGGCGCTGACCCGCGCGGCGGCCGTCGTGCGTGAGAGTCCGCTCGCCATCCGTCAGGTGGTGGTGCTGACTGATGGACAACGCACCTCCTGGGATTCTGCAGCGATCGCGGCCGTCGCGCGGGAGGGTGTCGGCCTGCGCGTCGCGGTTCCCACGTCCACCTGGCGTCCCAACCATGCCCTGCTCGAGGCCGTCGCCGTGCCTCCGGTCTGGGGCTCGGCCGGTGCGGTGCGCCTGCGCGTCGCCACCATGGATTCGGTCTCGTGGCGGGTGCAGGTCGAGGGGCGCACCTTCGCGCGCGGGACCGTCGGCGCGGAGGGGACGGCGATCGCGCGTGGTCGACCGATGACCCGTGGGTGGGGGGCGGCGACCGCGGAGCTCGCGCCTGATGAGCTCCGGGGTGATGATCGCCGACATCTCGCCGTCCGTATCGGCGATCCCCCCGCGGTCGAGGTCGATCCCTCCAGCGGACCATTTGTCGCGCGCGCGGTCGATGCCCTGATTGACGCGGGGCGCCTCCGCCGTGGCGCCGGCACCCTCATCGGGGCGATCGCTCGGCCCGGGGTCACGGCCGTCGTGCTCGCGCCCACCGATCCGCTCCGCCTCCCCGATCTCAATCGGGCCCTCGAGCGGGCCGGGATCCCCTGGCGCTATGCGGCACCGCGTCGGTCGGAGACGCCGTTGCGGTTCGATGCGATGGCAGCAGGGAAAGAAGTGAACGACGGTCAGGCGCCGATGGTGCGACGCTGGTATCCGTTGACGCTGACGTCGGCGACGAACACCGAGATGCCACGGGTGGATACCCTGGCACGCATCGGTGAGGCGCCGTGGGCGCTACGCGGGGATGGGTATCTGATCATCGCCTCGCCCCTCGACGACCTGGCCACTGATCTCCCCCTCTCCGCCCGCTTCGTTCCCTGGCTTGGCGCCATGCTCACCGAGCGCCTCGACGCTGGCGAGGTGGGCGTCATCGAGACCGTCCCGGGGGCGATGCTCACGGTCCCGCGAGGCGCGGATGCCCTCGAACTCAGCGAGGGCGAGCTGCGCCCCATGACCGCGGGCGCCCAGATGGATGCCCCCTGGCGCGCGGGTGTCTCGTTCTGGCGCCGGGGTCCCACGCGCGTCGGCGCACTCGTGGTGAATCCTGAGCCAGCGGAGTCGGATCCTGACCGACGGGATGTTGCGGCGCTCGCGGAGCTACTCGATGCGACGGCGCTCCCCTCGGACCTGCGTGCGATCGGCCCTGCCACCTTCGCCACCGCCGGCCCTCGACCGCTCGATCGCGCTCTGCTCCTCCTGGTGGTCCTCCTGTTGCTCGCCGAAGCGCTCGCGGCGCGTCGCGGGCGCCGGACCAGCGCTCCCTCGCTTCCTGACTGATGGCCCTCCCCCTCCTCGTCGAACGCTTCGCCGCCCTCCACGCCTTCCGGAGCCTCACGCAGTCCCTCCCGACGGTGAACGGCACCCTCTCCGTCACGGGGCTCGCCGGCTCGGCCGATGCCGTGCTCGTCGCCGCGCTCGCGACGGCGGAACCGAATCGCCTCTTCGTCATCATCGCCGATCAACTCCCCGAGGCGGAGCGCTGGCTGGGGGACCTGCAGTCGGTGCTCGAGAGCGAGCAGGTGGTGCTCTACCCCCCGCGTGAAGGGTTCGGGGAGATCGAGCCGCACGCGGAGATCGCGGGGGAGCGGGTGGAGACCCTCGAAGCGCTCGCGCGCGGTGAGGTCCGTGTCCTCCTCACCACCGCGCGGGCCGTACAAGAGCGCACGCGCCTCCCGCGCGCACTCGCCGAGGCGCGGTTGGTGCTTCGTCGTGGGGATACCTGGCGGCTCGAGGACCTCACCGCGCATCTCGATCGCGTGGGGTTCTCCCGGGTCCCTGTCGTCGAGGATGTCGCGGAGTACTGCGTCCGTGGTGGGATCATCGACGTCTATGGGTTCGGGATGCGTGCGCCGGTCCGCCTCGAATTCTGGGGCGATCAGCTCGAGGCATTGCGCGCCTTCGATATCTCCTCCCAGCGGATGACGGCGACCTTGGACGAGGTCACCGTCCTCCCCATCGAGGTGCAGGGAGGGGAGGACGATGGCGCGGAGACGCGTGTGAGTCTCCCGGACCTCTGGCCGTCGGGGGCGCTGCTCGTGATCCCCGAGGGGGTCACCCTCTCCCCCGAGTGGAAGCGGACCTGGGAGGAGGCGGCGCATCATCTGGAGTTGGCGCGCCGCCGCGGTGAGGAGGTCGCATCGCGCGATGCCCTCCTCGAGGCCCCTGACCGCGTCACGCGGCGCCTCCGAAGCTTCCCGACCCTCGAGCTCATCCCCGCCGAGCAGGCGGACGGTCGCACGGTGACCCTGCCGATCCGCCCACCGGAGAAGGTGGAGCGCGATCTCAGTCGGCTCGGGGCGCTCGTGCGCGATGGCACCAACACCATCATCCTCTGCGACAATCCCGGACAGGCTGAGCGACTCGAGGAGTTGCTCGATGGGATGGCGGGGGGGCGAGGGGCCGCCTCCCTGGTGATCGGGACGCTGGCCGGGGGGTTCCTCCTCCCACCGCGCGGGACGCCTCATGGGCTTCGCATCCTCACCGACCACGAGGTCTTCCGCCGGGAGCGTCGCCTCCGCCGGAGCCGCAAATACGTCACCGGTGTGGCGCTCGAGCAGGTCACCGCGCTCAAGCCCGGCGACTATGTGGTGCACCTCGAGCATGGGATCGGGATCTACCAAGGGATGACGACGGTCTTCCACGGGGAGTCGACCATCGAGGTCGCCGTGCTGGAATACGAGGGCGGCGATCGCCTCAACGTCCCGCTCTATCGACTCGACCAGGTGGAGAAGTACCGCGCCGCAGGTGACGTCTCCGACGAGGCGCCTCCGCCGCGCCTGCACAAACTCGGCGGCAAGCGGTGGGCCGCGCAGCGCGACAAGACGCGTTCCGCGATCCAAGAGATGACCTCCGAGCTCCTGGAGCTCTACGCGCGGCGTCGCGTGGCGAGCCGACCGCCACATCACCCGGACGGAGCGTGGCAGAAGCAGCTCGAAAGCTCCTTCCTCTTCGAGGACACCCCCGACCAGCGCACGGCGACCGCTACGGTGAAGCAGGACATGGAGGGGGCGCGTCCGATGGACCGCCTCTTGGTCGGCGACGTGGGGTACGGTAAGACCGAGATCGCGGTGCGCGCGGCCTTCAAGGCGGTGCAGACGGGACGGCAAGTCGTGGTCCTCGTCCCGACCACCGTGCTCGCCGAGCAGCATGCCCGCACCTTCGGTGACCGCTTCGCCGATTTCCCCGTGCGCATCGCGGTGATGAGCCGCTTCCAGACGGTGAAGGATCAGAAGGCGGTGCTCGCCGAGCTTGCCGCCGGCACTGTGGACGTGGTGATCGGGACGCACCGGCTCTTGAGTCCTGACGTGCTCTTCAAATCCCTCGGGCTCGTGATCATCGACGAAGAGCATCGATTCGGGGTGAAGCACAAGGAGCGGCTCAAGCAACTGCGCCTCGAGACCGATGTGTTGACCCTCACCGCGACGCCGATCCCGCGCACCCTGCATCAATCGCTCGCGGGGCTCCGGGATCTCACCCTGATGCAGACGCCACCGCGGGATCGCTCCCCGGTGCTCACCTCGCTCGAGCCCTGGGACGATGCCTTGATCGTCGAGGGGATCGAGCGCGAGCTCGACCGTGGCGGACAGGTCTTCTTCGTGCACAACCGCGTGGAGACCATCTTGGCCGTCGCGGATCATATCCAGCGGCTCGTGCCGCGGGCGCGGGTCGGGGTGGGCCATGGGCAGATGCCGGAGCGCGAGCTCGAGCAGGTGATGCGACGCTTCGTCGAGGGGGAGCTCGACGTGCTCGTCTCCACGCTCATCGTCGAGAGCGGGATCGATGTGCCCAATGCCAATACGATGTTCGTCGATCGCGCCGATCGGTTTGGCTTAGCGCAGCTCTATCAGCTGCGTGGCCGCGTGGGGCGGTCCCATCGTCGCGCCTACTGCTTCCTGATCGTCCCCGAACACTGTGATGAGGACGCGGAGCGGCGGCTCCGGGTGCTGGAGCATCACACCGAGCTCGGGGCCGGGTACCGGATCGCCCTTCGCGATATGGAGCTGCGTGGCGCCGGCAACCTCTTGGGCCCCGAGCAGTCCGGGTTCGTGCACGCCGTCGGGTTCGACCTCTACCTCCGTATGCTCGAGGAGACGGTCCTGCGGATCCAGCGGGGGGATGCCGCCCCGCCCCCCCCGCCCGCCGACATCACCCTCGATCTCCCGAGCTATCTCCCCGACGACTATATCGCCGCCCCCGAGGTCAAACTCGATCTCTACCGGCGTCTCGGTGCGGCGGTCGAGGTCGGGCAGGTGGACCTCATCCGAGAGGAGATCCGCGATCGGTTCGGCCCCATCCCGGAACCCGCCGAGCTCTACCTCGCGGCGGCCCGGTTGCGGCTCCTGGGCGCCCCCCTCGGGGTCGAGGGGATTCTGGTGCATGGGCAGGAGGCCCGTATTACCTTCCGTGCGGATGCAGTCCCGCGTCTCAAGCCGCTGGCGGCGGCCTTCCGGGACGTGCAGTTCCAGGTCGACGTCCGGCGGGTCCAACCCCTCTCGCTCAAGCTCACGCGACTGGGGGGTGCGACGCTGTTGGATGGCCTGATCCGGGCGCTGCGTACCATCACCCCAGAGATGACCTGACGCTCTCCCCCCTCACTCTTCACTCGCTATGACTCGTTTCCGTCTCCTCGGCGCCTCGGCGCTCCTCGTCCTCGGTCTCACCGGCTGTGACGGGCTCAAGCGCGCCCTCACCGCGCACACCGATGTGGTCGCGCGCGTGGGCTCGCAGGAGCTCACTGTCCAGCGGCTCACCGAGTTACTTGGCGACTCCGACGTGCCGCTCCGCCCCGATGCGATCCGCTCGATCGCCCAGCTCTGGGTGAACTACCAGCTCGTCGCCCTCGCGGGCGCCCGCGGTGACACCCTCAGCACCATCGAGGACGCCGACGCCGGGATGTGGGCGGCGCTCGCGCAGCTCAAGTTCCGCGAGGTGCAGGAGGTCATCGGGAAGGATTGGGGCACCGTGGACTCCACGACCTTCGAGCAGAAATACAACGACGGCGTCCTCCTCGGCGCTCAGCACATCCTCCTCGCCAAGCAGCCGGAAGGGGTCTCGCCGGAGAAGAACGCGGCGGTGAAGGCCGAGGCCGAGAAGTTGCTGGCCTCCCTGAAGGGGGCGTCGGCGGAGGTCTTCGGCGCGGCGGCCAAGCGACGCACGGATGATCCGGGCTCCAAGGACCGCGGGGGGAGCTACGGCGTCTTCCCGAGTGGCCAGATGGTCCCCGAGTTCGATGCCGGGATCCGCTCGGTGCAACCGGGGGAGATCTCCGGGGTGGTGGAGACCCAGTTCGGCTACCACATCATCCGCCGTCACACCTTCGCGGAGATCAGGGATCAGTTCGGGGCGGCCTATGCCTCGATCGCCGCGCAGGAGGCGGAGAGCACCTATTTCGCCAAGATGGACAGCACCGCGCAGGTGAAGATCAAGCCGAGCGCCGCGAAGCTGGTGAAGGCGATCGCCGAGGATCCCGATGGCTTCCGCGGCGACAAGACCGTCATCGCGACCTCCAAGCCGGTCACCCTGACGGCGTCGCGTGTGGCACAGTGGATGGCGGCGTTCCCGCCGCAGTCGCGCGTGCGCGCGCAGGTCGCGCAGGCCCCGGACTCGGTGATCCCGACCTTCGTCGAGAACCTGATGCGGAATGAGCTCGTGCTCCGCGTGGCGGACTCGCTCAAGATCACGCTCGACACCGCCGAGGTCACGCAGGTACGGCAGGCGTTCTTCAGCGGGGTGAAGGGGATCATGGAGGCGCTCGGGGTGACGCCGACGCAGCTCGCCGATAGTGCCTCGGACGAGGGGGCGCGCGTGACCCTCGCCGCCAGCCGGGCCAACACCTTCCTCGGGCAGGTGATCCGCAACGAGGTGCAGTACATCGAGGTCCCGGAGCAGCTCGCGAGCGTGCTGCGCGAGCGGTTCGATCATCGCGTGACGCCGGCCGGGCTCGATCGCGTCCTCGCCGAGGCGACCAAGCGTCGTGCGGTCGCGGACTCCGCGCGTGCGGCGAGCATGCCCCCCTCGGCGGTCCCGATGGGGCCGCCGACCGCTGCGCCTGCCCCGGCGGCGCCCGTCCAGCAGCCGTAAGTGGTCGCGTCCCTGCCTCACGGGATGCGGCGTCTCCTCGCCGTGAGCCTCGCCGTCGTCACGAGTGTGACGGCGGCGGAGGCGCAGCAGCGTGGGGCGCGTGACGTCGAGGTCGATCGGGTCGTGGGCGTCGTCGGCAAGCACCCGATCCTCCTCAGTGAGGTACTCGAGGCGATCAACTTCGCGCGGAGCCGTGGGCTCCAGGTGCCACAGGACAGTGCGGCCCAGGTGGTGCTGGCGCGCGAGTTCCTGAACAGCATCATCGATAAAGAGGTGTTGATCGCGGTCGCTACGGAATACAAGATCGAGGTGACCGAGGTCGATGTCGCCGCCGCGGTCGATCAGCAGGTCGACGGCGCACGGAAGCAGTTCCAGAGTGAGCAGCAGTACCGGCAGGCCTTGCAGGCCGAGGGATTCGGGACGCCCGAGGAGTACCGCAAGAAGGCGATCGAGTCCGCCATCCGCGATGAGCAGCAGCGCCGCGCGATCGACTCGCTGCGCGCCAAGGGACGGCTCGCGCCGGCCAACATCACCGAGCGAGAGGTGGAGGAGGCGTTCCAGAAGCTCAAGCGCGAGCTACCGCCTCGGCCGGCGATGGTGGCGTTCCGACAGGTCGTCGTGGAGCCTACGCCGAGCGTAGCGAGCGTCGAGCGGGCGCGGCTCCGCGCCGATTCGTTGCGCCTCGCGCTCGAGGCGGGGGCCGACTTTGATTCGCTGGCCAAGGTGTTCTCCGAGGATCCCGGCTCTGCGGTGCGGGGTGGTGATCTCGACTGGCAGCGTCGTGGGGTGATGGTGCCGGAGTTCGAACGGATGATGTTCGCGCTTCAGCCCAACCGGATCAGCCCGCTGGTGAAGACCACCTACGGGTACCACATCATCCGCGTCGATCGGGTGCGCGCGGCGGAGGTGCGGGCCCGTCACATCCTGATCAAGCCCGCGATCGATACCGCCGATGTCCGTGTGGCGCGCGAACGCGCGGACTCGGTGCGTGCCCTGTGGACGAAGGGCACCGCCTACGACACGCTCGTCGCGCGCTTTCATGACACGGATGAGGAGCGCGCGATCCCCGATGGGTGGCCGCGCGATTCCCTCCCGGCGGAGTACCGGGTGGCGCTGAAGGAGGTCCCGGAGCGCGGACTCTCGGAGATCTTCGCGATCCCCGACCCGCTCTCCGGCTACAACAAGTGGGCGGTCGCGCAGGTGCTCGCGATCAAGCCGCCGGGGGCGTACACCCTCGCCGAGCATCAGGAGCGCATCCGCAAGCAGCTCCGCGAGGAGAAGTCGATTCGCCGGACGCTCGACAACCTCCGGCGCGAGATGTACGTCTCGTTGCGATTGTGACGACCCCGGCGATCGCCATCACGCTGGGGGATCCGCGTGGGATCGGTCCAGAGATCGTACGCGCGGCGCTCGCGATCCCTGAGATCGCGGGCGCCGCGCGCTTCGTGGTCATCGGGCCTCGGGGGACGGGTGTCCCGGTGGATGTCGCG
>JBEGVM010000213.1:0-10981 GCA_041178365.1 Gemmatimonadota bacterium
CGCCGCTCCCACACGCTGCGCATCCCCGGCACACGCGCAGCGAGCAACATCACCCCGGGCACCCAGGCGATGGCCGGCCAGTTGGCCTCGACCCGCTTGCGGGTGGCACTGAAGACGAAGAAGGCGAGACAGAAGAGTGCGACGCCGGCGAGCGCCACTCGAC
This sequence comes from Gemmatimonadota bacterium, assembly GCA_041178365.1. Classification (GTDB taxonomy): domain Bacteria; phylum Gemmatimonadota; class Gemmatimonadetes; order Gemmatimonadales; family Gemmatimonadaceae; genus Pseudogemmatithrix. The sequence continues at coordinate 164 of JBEGVM010000213.1, forward strand.
GAGGATCACGCACGGTACCGACGAGTGCCTCGGCCGCATCGGCGTCGGTGCGCACCGCGCGGCGCGCATACTGCGCGCGGAGGGGTGCCACGATCGCCGCGAGGAAGAGCCCGAAGAGGATCGGCGAGGCGAGCGCCGCCTGGCCTCCGATCAGCGAGAGCTGCCGGGCGAGCACCGACTCCTTGGCCCCACCGCCGAGCCCATGCCCGAGCTGGAAGCGGAAAGCGGTCCAATCGTGCGAGGCGTTCCACAGCAGCACCGGCACCATCACGAGGGAGGCGACCCCGACGGCGAGCCAGGGGCCGGGCTCGCGGAGCCGCGGCCGTAGCGTCGGCACCGCGAGCATCGTGAGGGTGAGCCCCAACGGGATCAGGATCCCGGTGAACTTGGAGGCCATCGCGATCCCGATCGCGAATCCCGCGCCGAGCCACCACCGCGTCGCGCGCGTACTTCCCCTCGGATGCGAGAGCGCCTGCACCACGCCGCAGAGGGTCCAGGCGATCCCCATGAGCAACGGCGCATCTGGGGTCGCGAGCACCATCCCTACCGCGGCGATCGGAATCGCCGCAAAGGCCAAGAGCGCGAACGCCGCCGCACGCGGCCCCGCGAGCCGATCCGCCGTCCAGGCGATCGCCGCCGTCGCGACCGTCCCGGCGATGTTGGGGAGGAGCCGCACCCCGAGTGGCGTATCACCCAGCAGCGCCGTCCCGCCGGCGATCAACCAGGCGATCATCGGGGGATGATCGAAGTACCCGCCGGCGAGTTGCCGAGACCAGGTCCAGTAGTAGGCCTCGTCCGGGACGAGGGGGACATTCGCCGCGAAGACGAGGCGAAGGAGCAGGATGCCGAGGAGGGCGCCCCAGATGCGAGGCGGCGACTCCGACGATTGGGCGGCCGTGTGCGCCATGGTATCCTCAATCTACCTATGCCGAATCGTCTCGCGGGCGCCTCCAGCCCCTACCTCCTGCAGCACGCCGACAACCCGGTCGACTGGTACGAATGGGGCCCCGAGGCGCTGGGCGAGGCGGCGCGCACCGACCGCCCGATCCTGCTCTCGATCGGCTACGCCGCCTGCCACTGGTGCCATGTGATGGCCCATGAGTCGTTCGAGGACGAGACCACGGCGCGCGTGATGAACGAACACTTCATCAACATCAAGGTCGATCGTGAGGAGCGCCCCGACCTCGATTCGATCTACATGCAGGCGGTGCAAGCGATCACCGGCCATGGCGGGTGGCCGATGACGATGTTCCTCACTCCTGATGGGGTCCCCTTCTACGGCGGGACCTACTTCCCTCCTGAGGATCGCCACGGGATCCCCTCGTTTCGCCGCGTCCTCGTCTCGGTCTCGGAGGCGTGGAAGCACCGCCGCGATGAGGTGCTGAAGGGTGCCACCTCGCTCCGCGGCATCTATGCCTCCGCCGAGGGCCCCACCACCGGCGCACTCGCCCTGAGCGCCTCGCGTCTCGATGACACGATGCGCGCCATGCGCAGCTGGTTCGATCACGAGCATGGCGGCTTCGGCGGCGCGCCGAAGTTCCCGCAGACACAGGTGCTCGACGCGCTCCTGCGCTTCCATCGGCGGACCGGTGATGCCGAGTCGCTCGCGCATGCGCGCTTCTCGTTCGAGCAGATGGCGGAGGGTGGGATCCACGACCAGATCGGTGGCGGGTTCCATCGCTATACCGTCGACGGCGCCTGGCAGGTGCCGCACTTCGAGAAGATGCTCTACGACAACGCGCTCTTGGCGCGCTTCGCGGTCCACCTCTGGGAGGTGACGCAGGAGCCTGCCTATCGCGAGGTCGCGGACGCGATCGTCCACTGGCTCCGGCGTGAGATGACCGACCCCTCGGGCGGGTGGTATGCCTCGCTCGACGCCGATAGCGAGGGGCACGAGGGGCGCTTCTATGTCTGGTCGCTCGCCGAGTTCCGCACGGTGGCCGGTGAGGACGCTCCGGTGGCGGAGGCACATTGGGGGATCACCGCATCGGGGAACTTCGAGGGGGCGAGTATCCCGCACGTCGCACGCTCCCTCGCCGAGGTCGCGACCTCCCTCGGCATCCCACTCGACGACGCCGCGATGCGCCTCGCTCGGGCACGAGAGGCGCTCTACGCGCATCGCGCGGCGCGCATCTGGCCGGGTCGAGACGAGAAGATCCTCGCCGGATGGAATGGGCTGATGCTCCGCGCGGTCGCGGAGGGGGCGCGGATCCTCGGAGACGCCACCTGGCGCGCGCTCGCGATCGCGAATGGGCAGTTCCTCCGCGCGCAGATGATCCGTGACGGGCGCGTCTTCCGGAGTTGGCGCAATGGCCAGGCCTCGATCCCCGGCTTCCTCGAGGATCACGCCGCGGTCGCACTCGGATGCCTCGCCCTCCATGACCTGACGGGTGAGGCCGTATGGCTCGACCAGGCGCTCCAGCTCGCTGATACGACCGTGCGGTACTTCTGGGACGCAGAGTCGCAGGCCTTCTTCGATACCGCACATGACGCCGAGCGGTTGGTGACACGCCCGCGCGATGTGACCGACAACGCGATCCCGAGTGGGACCTCGCTCGCGATCGAGCTACAGACCGAAGTCGCTCGGCGGACCGGCGACCCTACGGCGCATCATCGCGCACATTACGCGCTCTCGACCCTCGCGGCGCCGATGCAACGGAGTCCACTCGCCTTCGGGCATCTGTTGGGTGTGGCCGAACAGTTCATCCATGGCGCGCCACCGGTCGGCGCGATCTGTGGGCCGGATGGGTGTGTGCTGCCGGTGCGCTAAAGGTCGGCGCAACTCTTGTTGATCTGCTGGCAATCGCCGCAGATCAACTTGCACTTCCGCCATGCGAGGTTGGTCGAGCCGCAGTAGTCGCAGCGCTCGTCTGGCGACGAACTGGTCGCGCCGCTGCGCTGGCTCATGCGAAATCGAGCGCCAGATCGAGTGCGGGCGCCGAGTGGGTGAGCGCTCCGATCGAGATGCGGTCCACCTTGGTCTCGGCGATCGCCCGCACTGACTCGAGTGTCACGCCACCGGAGGCCTCGGTGAAGCAGCGCGTCCCGCAGGTGCGGACGCTCTCGCGGAGATCCTCGAGCGACATGTTGTCGAGCAACACCCCGTGTGCGCCGGCGGCGATCGCCGCATCGACCTGCTCGACGGTGTCGCACTCCACCTGGACCACCATCCCTTCGGGCGCCGACTCGCGCGCGCGGGCGACCGCGACGCGCACATCCCCATCGCAGGCGGCGAGATGGTTGTCCTTGATCAACACCGCATCGGAGAGATCGCGCCGATGATTGGCCCCTCCTCCACAGCGCACCGCATACTTCTCGAGGTCGCGCCAGCCGGGCGTCGTCTTCCGCGTATCGACGATCTCCGCGCGCGTTCCCTGCACCGCCGCAACGTACCGTGCGGTGAGCGTCGCGACCCCGGAGAGCCGTTGCACGAAGTTGAGCGCCACGCGCTCGGCGCTGAGCAGTGCGCGCGCCGGCCCCTCGATCGCCATCACGACCGTTCCGCGCTCCACCGCCTCGCCATCGCGCACCTCGATCTCCACGCGCACCGCCGGATCGATCTGCCGAAAGGCCTCCACCGCGAGCGCGATCCCCGCGACGACGCCAGGCGTGCGGGCCACGAGTGCGGCTCCCGCCATCCGATCCGCCGGGACCGTCGCGAGGGTCGTCACATCAGCGAAGGCGCGATCCTCCTCGAGCGCCGCGCGCACCACCGTGCGCACCATCTCGGCATCCACGGGAAAGATCAGCGCGGCAGACATCATCACTCTCCGGGATCCACACCGGGCGCCGACCACGCCGGCATCCCCCCACCGATCGCGACCATCCGCTCGATCGCGAGGCGCGCCCGATTCGCGATCTCCACCGGCACCGTGATCCGATGCTGCCGCTGCTCCAGCGCCGCGATCACCTTCGGAAGCGTCGTCACCTTCATGTAGGCACAGGACGCCCGCTCATTCGCCGCATGGAAGGTCTTCCCAGGATACGCCTTCCGCAGCCGATGCAGGATCCCCACCTCGGTCGCGACGATGAACGTCTCCGACGCTGACTCACTCGGCCGACGGATCATCCCCTCCGTCGAGAGGATATGCACCCCGTCCGGATCCACATCGCCGGCGCTCACCGCCTCCACCACGCTCGTCGCACACCCACACTCCGGGTGAATCAGGAACTCCGCCTCCGGATGCAGACTCCGCTGCAACCGGATGTTCTCCGGATCGATCCCCGCATGCACATGACACTCCCCCATCCAGACGTGGATGTTCTCACGCCCGGTGAGGCGCCGCACATGGGCGCCGAGGTACATATCGGGGAGGAAGAGGATCTCCTGATCGGCGGGGATTGACTGTACGACCTCGACGGCATTGCCGGAGGTGCAGCAGTAGTCGCTCTCCGCCTTCACCGCCGCCGTGGTGTTCACATATGCGACCACGACGGCCCCGGGGTGCTCCGCCTTCCACGCGCGCAGTTGCTCCGCCGTGATCGTCTCCGCGAGGGAGCACCCCGCCGCGAGATCGGGGAGCAACACCGTCTTCTCTGGCGAGAGGATCGCCGCGGTCTCGGCCATGAAGTGCACGCCGCAGAAGACGATCGTCTGCGCGTCGGTCTTGGCGGCCTCGCGCGAGAGCCCGAGCGAGTCACCGACGAAATCAGCCACATCCTGGATCTCGGGGCGCTCGTAGTTGTGCGCCAGGATCACGGCCCCTCGCTCGGCGGCGAGGGCGCGGATCCGGGTCTGGAGGACCTTCACATCATCGGGAGAGACGGTGTCGACCATGTCGAATGATAGGGGCCAAGGCTCCCCCGACGAACCACGCCCCGGGGGTCTCCGTTCCCGTCAGCGCGCCCACTCGATATGACGCCCCTTCCAGGCGGCCAGCGCCTTGGGGTAATCCCGTCGGAAATGCCCCCCGCGGGACTCTCGGCGGCCGAGGGCTGAGGCCACGATGAGCTGCGCGGTATCGACCATGTTGAGCTCCTCGGTCATCCCCGGCGCCAGGCGGGTCCGGATTCCCTCCAGCAGCCGCCGCGCCTTCCGGAGCCCCGTCCCATCCCGCACGATCGCGGCATGCTCCCACATGACTCGCCGGATCTCATCCGCGGCGACCTCCGCCGCCCCCCGGTCATCCAGCAGGGAGACCGACCAACGCGTCGCGCGCGGGACGCGCGGCAGAGGGCGCTGGTTGACCGCATCCCGCGCCGCTCGCTCGGCGAAGACCAACCCCTCTAGGAGGGAGTTCGACGCGAGCCGGTTCGCTCCATGCACGCCGGTTCGAGAGACCTCCCCGACAGCGTACAGGCGATCGATGGTCGAGCGTCCCGCCAGATCGGTGACGACCCCCCCCATCATGTAGTGCGCGGCCGGCGTCACCGGGATCGGATCGCGCCGCGGGTCGATCCCGCGCGCCAGACAGAGATGCAGGATCCCGGGAAAACGGCGCGCGAAACTCCGCTTGAGCGCGCGCGCATCGAGGAAGACCTGACGCCCCCCCTGCTCCTGCCGGAAGATCTCACGCGCCACCACATCGCGCGGCGCGAGCTCCGCGAGCGCATGCCGCCGCGGCATGAAGCGCACGTCGCGGTCGTTGATCAACACCGCCCCTTCGCCGCGCACCGCCTCGGAGACGAGCGCCAGTGGATTCTCGGGGGTATCGAGCGCCGTCGGATGGAACTGCACGAACTCCATGTCGGCGAGCATCGCGCCCGCGCGCCACGCGATCGCGTATCCATCGCCGGTCGCGACGAGGGGATTCGTCGTGTGCTTGTAGAGCTGGCCACACCCGCCGGTCGCGAGGACCGTGGCATCCGCGATGATCTCCACCGCCCGCCCGCCGACATTCGCACGCACCCCGCAACAGCGCCCACCGACGACAATCAAATCGAGCGCACGCGCGGTCTCGAGCACCTGGATATTCGCTCGCTCTTGCACGCGGTGGATCAACGCCCGCGCCACCTCGGCGCCGGTCTGATCTCCCTGGGCGTGGACGATCCGCTTCCGCGAATGGGCTGCTTCACGGCCGAGTGTGAATCGACCGGAGGCATCCATGTCGAAGCGTGCGCCAGCGGAGGCGAGCTCGCGGACGCGATCGGGACCCTCCGCCACCAAGACCTCGACGGCGGCGGCGTCACAGAGCGCCGCACCGGCCGCGAGCGTGTCGGTCTTATGGAGCGCCGGGGAGTCCCCCGCCCCGAGGGCGGCGGCGATCCCTCCCTGCGCCCACGACGTGGCAGAGTCGCGAAGCGTGCGCTTGGTGAGGACGACGACCTCCCCATGGTCTGAGCACCGCCAGGCCGTCTGCAGGCCGGCGATCCCCGAACCGATCACCAGGAAGCGGGTGCGGATCCGGTCAGGCATGGTTGGAATCAAACAGGAAGGGTAGCTTTGCGCCCATGCCCCTCCCCCTCCTCTTGCAGACCCAGACCGCGGCGGAGCGCCTCGCCGCCGCCCAAGCCGGCCTCGATATCCCGCTGGGCCAGCGCCTCATCGGCCTCCTCGGCGTCGCCACGATGCTCCTGATCGCGTGGCTGATGTCGTACGACCGGAAGTCGATCAATTGGCGACTGGTCGTGAAGGGGCTCGGGATCCAAGCTCTCTTCGGGTTCGTCGTCCTCAAGACGGATACGGGGCGGACCGTCTTCCGCGTGATCGGTGATGCGATCACCTCGCTCCTAGGGTTCCAGGAACAGGGGGCGCGCTTCGTCTTTGGGAATCTCGTCCAGTCTGCCGTTCCGGTGACCGGCGAGGGATCCACGACCGCGATGATGGCACAGACGGGGGCCTTCTTCGCCTTCAACGTGCTCCCGACGATCATCTTCTTCTCTGCGTTGATGTCGGTGCTGTACTACCTCGGGATCATGCAGCTGATCGTCGAGGGGCTCGCGCGCGTGATGCAGCGCACCCTTGGCACGTCAGGGGCCGAGACCCTCTCGGCGTCTGGGAACATCTTCCTCGGCCAGACCGAGGCGCCGTTGCTGATCAAGCCCTTCGTCGCGCGGATGACGCGCTCCGAGCTCAATACCGTGATGGTCGGTGGCTTCGCGACCGTCGCGGGGGGCGTGCTCGCCGCCTATGTCGGGATGCTCTCGGGCTCCTTCCCGGGGATCGCTGCGCATCTGCTCGCCGCGAGCGTGATGAATGCGCCGGCGGGGCTGATCCTCTCCAAGATGATCCTCCCCGAGACCGAGATCCCCGAGACGCAGGCGGGGATGTCGAAGGCGGCGAGCGCGATGGCGACGGCGACGCCTGGGCCGGGACGCTCGCGCTGGCGCCTCGGTGGCCACAGCGCTGAGGGTGGGGTGATCGAGGCGGCGGCCAATGGCGCGGCGCAGGGTGTACAGCTCGCGATCAATGTGGCCGCGATGATCATGGCCTTCGTCGCGCTCGTCGCGCTGCTGAATGCGCTCCTCGGGGGACTCGGCGGACTGGTCGGGATCGACGGTCTGAGCCTGCAATCGATCCTCGGGACGATCCTCCGCCCGCTCGCCTGGGTGATGGGGGTGCCATGGGCCGATACCGCGTATGTGGGGAGCCTCATCGGGATCAAGGCGACGCTGAATGAGTTCGTTGCCTATGCGCAGTTCGCGGGGGACCTCGGCGCGGGGCAGGTGCTCGACCCACGCAGCGCGGTGATCCTCACCTACGCGCTCCTTGGCTTCGCGAACTTCTCCTCGATCGCCATCCAGATCGGCGGGATCGGCGGGTTGGCGCCGGATCGCAAGCGTGACATCGCCTCCCTTGGCCTCCGCGCGATGATCGCGGGTAATCTCGCGGCCTTCACCTCCGCCTCGATCGCGGGGATGCTGACGTAGGCTGGCATCACCTGCCGTGGGGGGCCAGAGGCCGTCCCCCCCCCCCCGCCGCCGAGCCGGTAACGCCGTTAGGCTCTTGCGGGTCTTTCCCACACACCGTATCGTCGCCAGATACTCCTCCTTCTATAAGAGGGGGGGGTGTACGCATCCGTCGGACCGGCCCACGGGGGTGTCCGCCGACACGTGCGCCGTTCCACACCTCAAATAGGGGAGAAGACTGTGTTCCGAATCCGTAATGGCAGCCCAGGTAGGTGGGTCCGCCGTGCGATGGTCGTGATGGGGGCATTCCTCCCGTCGCTCGCTATCGCTCAGGGCCGCAGTGCCACGGTCGAGGGGAGCGTGAAAGACGCCGCGAGCAACCGCCCGCTCGAAGGGGCGCAGGTCGTCGTCGTCGGGACGCAGACCGGTGCCGTGACGAATGCGCAGGGGCAGTATCGCCTCGTCATCCCGAACGGGTCGGGGACGGTCCAGCTCCGGGCCCGCACCATCGGCTACTCCCAGCAGACCAAGCCGGTGAGCCTGTCGGGCGAGGTGGCCCGCGTCGAGTTCACCCTCTCGCAGTCCTCCCTCCAGCTCGACCAGGTGGTCGTGACGGGGTCCGGCCAGGCGACCGAGGTGAAGAAGCTCGGGAACACGATCGCGATCGTGAAGCCCCCCGAGAACATGCCGATGACGGATGTCTCGAACATCCTGCAGGGGCGTGAGCCAGGGCTGGTGGGGCTCCCCTCCGGTGGGCTCACCGGCGAAGGGACCAAGATCCGCATCCGCGGCAACGCCTCGCTCTCACAGACGAATGAGCCGATCATCTTCGTCGACGGGATCCGCATCAATGCGGGGGGTGGCCAGGCCGCCAATGGCAACGTCGGGTCGTCGCGCCTCGACGACTTCGATCCCGCCTCGATCGAGCGGGTCGAGATCCTGAAGGGGGCGGCGGCCGCGACCCTCTACGGGACCGAGGCCTCTAACGGGGTGATCCAGATCTTCACCAAGCGGGGCACCGTCGGCGCGCCCAAGTGGAATATCTCCCTCCAGCAGGATGCCATCAGCTTCCCCGATGTGGTCGCCCCGAACGCCTTCTATGTGAAGGACGCGACGGTGGCTGATCGTGTGGCGCCGATCCTCGGCTACAAGCCGACCCCGTACCAGGTCTACGAGGAGCCGATCTTCCGCGACTTCCTCACGGAGCAGGGGACGGGAACCACGATCACCGCGCAGGTGCAGGGCGGGTCGCCGAACGTGACCTACTTCGCGAGCATCCGCAATCAGACCGAAGATGGCCCATTCGGTAATGCCAAGCTCGGTCCCTCCGACGACGTGGCGCGGCGGCAGCAGGCGACGATCAACCTGCAGCTGGTCCCGACCTCCAAGCTCCGCGTCGGACTCCGCACCTCCTACACGAACTCGTTCCTCCGAAGCCCAGAGGCGAACAACAACATCTACGGCTCTAACTCGTTGGCGATGATGGCGCGCCCCGAGTTCGCGAATTGCAACAATTCGACCGTGGCTGCACGCTTCGAGTGCTCCGCGGCGGGGAACCCCTTCGGCAACCAGGCCTTCATGACGGTCCGCGAGTCGATGCAGCAGGTCAACGACCAACAGGTCTCCCGCTACGCTGGCGCATTGGACATGCAGTACACTGCCTCCGAGCAGGTCACCCTCTCCCTGACGGGCGGCTACGACTTCACCTCCCAGCAGGATGTCGGGTTCTCCCCCTTCGGCTACAACGTCGATCTCTTCACCGTGCAGACCCCCGACGGCGCGCGCTTCTTGCGCAACGAGCGACAGGGGGTGATCACCGTCGATGCGAAGGCGGCGTGGAACCGATCGTTCGGCTCGAATTTCACCTCCTCATTCGTCACCGGGTTGCAGGTCTTCAACAACCGGACCTCGGCGGCCTCGGGGAGCTCGACCAACTTCCCGGGTCCGGGCATCGAGGTCCTCGGTGCCGGCGGCGCCAACATCCAGGTCGGCGAGGGCTTCCTCACCTCGATCAACGGCGGCTACTTCGCGCAGGAGCAGCTCTCCTTCCGCGACTACCTGACACTCACCGTCGGTGGCCGCTACGACTTCTCGTCGGCCTTCGGCGCGAGCGCGGGGGGCGTCTTCTATCCGAAGACCTCCGTCTCGTACGTCGTGTCGGACCACCCGTCGGTGCAGGCGAAGCTCCCGGGCTTCCTCTCCACCCTTCGTCTCCGCGGTGCGTGGGGACAGTCGGGCCGCCAGCCCGGCGCCTTCGACAAGTTCACCACCTTCTCCCCCCTGGCCTCCGAGCTCGGCGCCGGCCTCGTCCCCTCGAATCTCGGGAATCCGGATCTCCGGCCCGAGATCTCGACCGAGATCGAGATGGGGTTCGAGGCGGGACTCCTGAACAACCGTCTCTCGCTCGAATTCACCTCGTGGCAGCGTGAGGTGAACGATCTCCTCGTCGCGCAGCAGTTCCCCCTCTCTGGCGGGTTCCGCGCGACGCAGCTCAACAACATCGGCTCGATGTCAGCGAACGGCCTTGAGATGGGGGTGAAGTGGTTCGCCCTCCAGGGCCAGAAGGTCTCCGCCGACGTCTTCTTCAACGCCGCGTACCTGAAGCAGACGCTCACCGATCTCGGTGGCGCCCCGCCGCTCAAGATCGGTTACATCCGCTACCGCGGCTTCCTCAAGGAAGGATTCCCCTTGGGTGCGCTCTTCGCGCCACGGTTGGCGCAGGCCTGCCCCGCTGGGGGCCCCGCCACCAACTCGGCGGGCAAGCCGATCGCCTGCTACAACCCGGCGAACCAGCTGCCGATCAATCTCAACGGTCAGGGCTCGGCGGCGACGACCGATCAGCTCCTCGCCTACTTCGCCACCCCGCGGGATCTCAAGAACTCCGGCGTGCAGAGCGCCCTCCGCCCCTTCCTCGCGGATTACGATGGGAACGGGAACCTCGCCGAGCAGTTCGTCGGTGACGGCATCCCCGACTGGACCGGGTCCTTCGGCTTCAACGTCTCTGTCGGGCGGAGCTGGAAGGTCTCCAGC
>JBEGVM010000214.1:0-5850 GCA_041178365.1 Gemmatimonadota bacterium
AGATCGACCCGCACCACCGCCCCACCCCGCCCTTCGGTCTCCCCTGCCATCTGACGCATCAGCGTCGCCCGGGGCCCGACCCCACCGATATTCATCGGGAGTTCGAAGACGCGCGAATTGAGCAGGTCGATCCGATTCATCACCCCGAGCTGCCAGGCGCGCACATCGGCCGGCCAGACCGCCCCCGCATCCTCTACGATGATGATCCGATTCCCCGCCGGCTGGCGGAGCCGCGAGACGGTCACCGTGGTCTCGACGAGATCGGCGAAGTCGAGGCGCTGCCGCGGATTGCGGAGCAACATGCCGAGGAGGTCAGGACCCGGCTGCCACGGGTCCTGCAGGAGCAGCCCATTCTCGGAGCGGAGCGCCCGGACCTCCCCCGCCCGCTCGGCGGTACCACGGTTCGCGAGCACCCACTCGAGCTCGTCTCCTTCTGGCTCAGCGCCCGGGAGGAAGACCACGATCCCCGGCACCCGCCACGCCACATGGCTCACGAGGGCGAAGGAGATCCCCTCCGCATGCGCCTGCTCGGTGAGGAGCTCATGCTCATCTTGTTGGCGACGCGCCCCCAGGGCCCCGAGGCTGCGACCGGTGTAGACGACGGAGACCCGCGGCGCCTTCGCCGGTGGCGTCGCGGGCGATGCCTGCGCCTGACTCAGCGGCGCATCGCGGCTGATGGCGAGGGCGAGAAGGCAGGAGCGAAGGACGAGCGAATGCCGCATGCGGGAAAGGTCGCCACCCTCGAGACGCCGTGCCAGTCAGCGTCCTCCAGGTCCCGGGTCGGCTCCCTCCCCGATGCCGGAGAGACGAGACCGTCTATCGAAGCTGCACGAAGCGCGAGATGGAGATGAGCAGGAGTTCCCGGTACCGGCGCAGGAAGGACCGGAGCGCCCCACACCAGGGGCAGCAGGTCAGATGCCAGTCGACGACGGAGTCGCATCGGGCACAGGTCGACAGCTGCCGAAGTGCCGAGGGCAAGGTCAGGAGATGACCGCACCTCGTGCAGGTCGACGCGACCGGGAGATGCTTCGTGGCACAGGCGGAGCAGCGGATGTACGGCATCCATACATTTATCGTGGAAAAGAGATGCCTTCGGACCTGTCAGTTCCAGTAGGTCCCGTTGCGCGGCCCCTCGCTCACCTTCCCCGCTCTATGCCTTCCGCAACGCTCCGCGGCCTGTGGCTCACCGCCATCCTCGCCGTCCCCGTCCTCGGCGTCCTGCAGCGCTCCCCCCTGCCGGCACAGCCGTCCGCGCCGTCGGCCGACCGCGGCATCCTCATGATCGACGTCGGCGACGCGCATCGTCCAGCCTTCGCGCTCTACATCGAGGCCTTCCTCAAGGGGGTGAAAGCGGATGCCTCCCTGCGGCCGATCCTGTATCGGGAACACCAGGACCTGCGCCTGGCCCGTGATACGACGGCCTTCGTCACACAGGCGGTCGATTATTGGGCGACGCGGTATGCAGACGTCCCCATCGCCGTCCTTGTCGCGAACAATCTCGTAGAGCTTGAGCTCGCGACGCAGCTCCGGGCCCGACTGGGGCGCACGATCCCCATCGTGTACGTCGGATCAGTCACGGTCACGGAGGAAGAAGGGCGCCGCACGGCACAGACCCCTCTGGCGACTGGCGTGGTGTACCGCGATGCGACCACAGCGCTCTTCCCAGAGCTGCGGCAGCTCCGCCCCGGCCTCCGCTCCCTCCTGGTCATCCACCAGAATCCGACCGAGCTCTCGCTCGTCACCAAGCAGGTTGAGGCGCTCCTGCCGGGGGTCAGCATCGTCCCCTGGTTCCGCCCGACCATCCCAGCGCTTCGGGATTCGGTGAGCCGCCTCAGATCGGATGCGGCCGTCCTCTATCTCTCCATCCACCGAGATGGGGATGGACGCCCGTGGACCCCGGCAGACTTTCTCGAGGCCTTCCAGGGGGCATCCGCCCAGCCCGTCTTCGGCACGTATCGCAATTTGCTGGGCCATGGGATCCTCGGTGGCCCCCTCATCGATCCGGCCCGGATCGGCGAGGCCATGGCCCGTCAGACGCTCGCCGTCCTCCGAGACCCCGAGATCGCACGGCGTCACACCGTCGACACCCTTGGGGGATGGCCCTCCATCTACTCGTGGCAGGAACTCGTCCGCTTCGGCATCGACCCTCGACAGCTCCCGCGAGGCGCACGCATCCTCGGTCGACCCACCCCCGTCTGGGAAGACTACCCACGCACCTTCTGGGCCGTGACCCTCCTAGTCCTCGTTCTGACCGCCGCCATCGTCGGTCTGCTGGTGAACCGGCGGAACCTCTCCCACGCGAAGGTGCGAATGAGTGGGCTCACGCGGCGCCTCCAACAGACGCAGGAGCTCGAGCAGGCGCGGCTGGCCCGCGAGCTCCATGACACCTTGGCGCAGGATCTGATCAGTCAGTCCCTCGACCTCCAACTCCACGCGCCCCATGCGGCGGCTCCGAATCAGCCCACCTTCGTCGAACGATTACGCCGCTCGGTAGAACGTGTGGAAGCCATCACCCACGAACTCCATCCGAGTGCGATGAAGCTCCTCGATCTCAAAGCCGGCGTGCAGCAACTCGTCAACGATCTTCGCGCGCGATCGGCCGTCGAGGTCACCTTGCATGAACAAGGCCTCGATCGCCCGATCCCGGAGCCCATCCGCGCGGCGGTCTTTCGGATCTGCCAAGAGTCCTTCGCCAATATCCGGCGTCACGCGCAGGCGACACAGGTGATGGTGACCATCGACGTGGTGCAGACGGCCATTGAGCTGACCATCCGTGATGATGGAATCGGCTTCGACCCCGACGCACCATCGGACGCCCGACTGGGGCTCCTGGGAATGCGGGAGCGGGCCGCCGTGGTCGGTGGTCGCTTCTTCATTTCCTCAGCCCGAAACGAAGGCACGACCACGACCCTGACCGTCCCGCTCGCGGAGGCCTGATGATTCCGAAACACTTACCGCGTCTCGTGATCGCCGATGATCACCGGTTCATCCTGGACGCGATGAGCCTGCTCATCTCGAGCGTCGCGACCGTGGTGGGGACCGCGACCGACGGTGACGACCTGATACACCTCGTGCAGCACACACAGCCTGATCTGGTCATGACCGACCTCTCGATGCCGGGTCGTAACGGGATCGAGGCGACCCGATTCCTCCGGACCCTCCCGAATCCACCACGGGTGATCGTGCTGACGGTCCACGCCGATCCGGTGATTGCCCGAGCCGCGTTCGATGCGGGGGCGTTGGGATTCGTCGTCAAGAGCGCCGACGCACAGGAACTGCGCCTCGCCATCGAGACGGTCATGCGCGGGCAGCGCTTCTGCAGCCCCTCCATCCCGCTCAATGAGCAGGAGGGGACCGACGCGAGCCCCGCGGCCATGCTCACGGAGCGCGAGCGCGAGATCCTGACGATGGTGGCGAACGGCCTCACCGCCAAGGCGATCTGCGAGCGCCTGGGGATCGCCGAACGCACGGTGAACTTCCACAAGAAGAACTTGAAGGCACGACTTGGCGTGGCGACGACCGCCGAGGCCGTCGCCTGGCTCTCGCGTCAGGCCCCTCAGGGCGTGTAGAGGTCGGCCGGATCCATCGCCGCGAGCTCCGAGAGGAACCCGGCGATCTTCTCGCAGACGGCCTCACGGAAGGCGGTCCCCTTCTCCGCGGAGGCCGCGCGGGGATCCCCGATTCCCGTGTCGCGCGTCACCTGCGTCCAGCGACGCGGGGCCCAGGCCCATCCCTCGCGAAAGGCCGCGACGCGCCAGGCGCGCGCGTGACCGTCTCCTGCCTCCGCGAGCGGCCGCACCAGATCAGGGGCCACCACCTGCATCACACTCGTCTCTAATTCGCCCGCATGGTCCCCGAGGTCGGTGAAGTAGGGGCGCGGATCCACCACCTGCCACCAGTTGAGCGCACAGAGAAAGATCGGCGTGCTCGGCTGCAGCTCGCGGATCATCCAGCGGAAATCGTTCCCCCCATGCCCATTGAAGAGCACGAGTGTCCGGATCCCCTGACCGCCGAGTGCCCCCACCAGATCGCGCAACAGCGCGAGCTGCGTCGTGGGGTTCATGTTGAGCGTGAGCGGGAGATCGAGCTGCGTGGTGTTCACGCCGAACGGCACCGTCGGGAGGACCGCCACCTTGGTCCCGCGCGCCCACGCCCGTCGCGCGGACTCGGCCGCGAGCGCATCGCATTGGATGGTGTCGGTGCCGTACGGCAGATGGAAGTTGTGGGGCTCGGTCGCGCCCCAGGGGAGGAGGGCGATCTCAAAGGCGGCGGCACGCACCGCCGGCAGCGGCTGCTCGGCGAGGATCCACGGGCGGTCGGTCATAGAGGAAGTATGCGACGAGTTCGAGAGAATTGTGCGCTCAGGTCGACGGTGGTGTAGACGTGCGCGACATCGAATATCACCTCGCTCATCTCCCTGTTCACAATGTTACCCGTGATGCGGAGTCGGCCCTAAAGCTGGCCCTTCACCAACCTCCGCCGCCCCCTCCGCCCAAGGAGCTCCCCCCGCTCCGACTTCCTACGCGCAGCGTCGCGGAACTCCCGCTGCATCCCTTTCAAGGTGAAGCGCTACGCGGACCCCATCACGGGACAGAGGACGAGCTAGGCGAGGGCGCACACCGCACCTCGCAGGGGTCGGACCACCGTCATCGCGCCACCCGACCCACGATCTCCCAGGTCTTCGGATCCTCCATCCCGATCAACCAGACCGAGTACCCGCGGAGCCCGTGCCGTCGCACGAGCGTGAGCTTCTCACGAAAGGCGCGCGCATCCTCCACCCACGCATGCTCGAAGACCCCATGCCGCTCCCACATCCCCACCAGCGCCTTCTGCACGGGGTCCCAGCGCGGGGTGTGGCCCGCGGCGCGCATGATCCCCATCACCGTGGGATAGTCGATGTCTTCGCCCCGCGGCCGCGCACCTCCCTTGGGATCGTAGTCGCTGAACCAATAATCCGAATACGCGGCGAGCCCCAAGGAGATCTTGGCGGGTGGCACCCCCTGCGCGAGCACGTAGCGCAGCGAGGCCTCCATCCATGGATAACCCGCGACCGGCCCTGGGGTGCTCCCCCCCGTGTGCTGCGCGTACGTCATGTACGAGAGGAAGTCGAGCGCCTCGGCGAGCGCCTTGTAATCGTAGGCTGCGCGCCAGTAGTCGGAGAGATAGTGATGGTACGGCAGCACACCGCGCGCATCATCAGGGCGCGGCACCACCGCGGCGGAGAGCCCACACCCGGCGGCGCGCACCGAGTCCGCCACCTCCTTCGCGAATGCCGTGAACGCGTCCCGGTCACTCACATGAAGGTTCTCGAGGTCGAGCTGGATCCCCCAGGGACGGAGCTCGCGGCAAAGTCCGGCGAAGTTGTGCGCCGAGGCCGTGCGGGCGACGCGGTCCGTGACGATATGATGGAGGATCCCCAGATCGAACCCTGGGTTCATCACCAGGGGCATCAGCTTCACCCCATGGCGCTGCACCACCGCGAGGATCCGCGGATGGATGGTGCCGCGGATGGTGCCACTCGAGTCGATGCTATGCGCTTGCGGGGCGATCACGCTGATCCTCGCCGCGTTGGCTTCCAGACTGGCCAGCCCCGCAGAATCGCTCCGGATATACCAGATCGCCTCGGGGGCCTGGGCGCCAAGCGATGGGACGAGCAGGAGGACGAGGGCCCCGAGCCATCCCCGACGGATCCTTCGGATCGGTCGGAGGAGGAGGGCCGCCTGGAGCACGACGAGGGCGGAGGTGATCATCGCGGGAAGATGTGGGTGAACCGAGGTGAGGGTAAGCTGAGAGCGGCTCTGGCCGGCGTCCGAGTCCGGCGACACATTTTGCAGTCACGTCCCGCCTGTC
>JBEGVM010000215.1:0-3396 GCA_041178365.1 Gemmatimonadota bacterium
TGATGAACCCGGGGATGAACACCGACCCCGACGCCGTCGCGCGCTTCAACCGCGAGGCCTCCAACGCCTCACGCCTCAGTCACCCGAACATCTGCGGCATCTACGACTTCGGCGAGACCTCGGACGGGATGATCTATCTCGCGATGGAATTCATCGAGGGCTCCGCGCTCACCGATATCATCGAGAAGGGAGGGCCGCTACAACCCGCCCGCGCCGGTAGCATCATCCATCAGACCGCTGATGCCCTGCAAATCGCCCATGACGCGGGCATTGTGCACCGCGACCTGAAGCCCGACAACATCATGATCGCAAAGAACCGTGATGGGTCGGACCTCGTGAAGGTCGTCGACTTTGGGATCGCGAAGGCGAGCACCAGCGAAGCGCAGAACGTCACGAAGACGGGGATGGTCGTCGGGACGCCGGAGTATATGAGCCCAGAGCAGCTGGCCGGCGACAAACTCGATGGACGCTCCGACATCTATGCCCTGGGACTCGTCGCCTTCAACTGCCTCACCGGCGCACTCCCCTTCTCCGCCACCTCGGCGCAGGAGGCGATGATCATGCGGCTCACCGACATGCCACGCTCGCTGGCCGAGGTACGTCCTGACGTCGCCTGGCCAGAGGCGGTGCAGGCCACGCTCGATCTCGGGTTGGCCCGTGACGCGAAGGATCGCTATCAGAGCGCGGCGCAGTTCGGCCGCGAGCTCGCGGCGGCGCTCGCCGAGATGCCGGCACATCCGACCGACGAGGCGGGTACGGTGGTCATGAGTGCCCCCGCCGCGACCGTCGCCCGTGCCCCGATGCCGCCCACCCGCGTGGGAGGCCGCGCAGGGACCGTGGCCGGTGCAACCACCGCGCCCGCCCCCAAGAGCAAGACCCCGCTCGCGCTGGGTGGCGTCGGTGCCGCCCTCGCGATCGCCGTCGTGGCATGGAAGATGGGATTGATCGGTGGGGCGAACCCGAGCGCATCGCAGACCGCGGGCGCGACCACGGACAGCACCGCGGTCGTGGCCGCCGCTGAGAGCGCGACCGCTGCACCGACCACGCTCCCCGCGCAGGGGGGCGGGACGCAGCTCATGTCGAACCCGCAGCCGGGGACCTCCAAGACCCCAGTGCCGACAGCTGGCGCCAAACCCACGGCCGCCCCCACGACCACGGCAAGCACGCCGGCCCCATCGACACCAGCCCCCAGCACCGCAGCGCCACCCGCCCCCGCGGCGCCGAGCCCCATGACGCAGCTCGAAGGATGGCTCCGTGAGGTGCAGGCAACCGCAGCGACCCCGTCCACCGCACGTCGCGTCCTCGGGGATCTCCAGCAGATCCAAGGGTCGCTCGCGGGCAACGCACTCGCGGAGTCGTACTACGTGCAGATGCTCGCGTACACCAAGCTCGAGGATGAGGTCGGCGTCTGTCGTGCGGCGCGTCAGGTGCGTGCCCTGCACAATGAGCGTCCGCGGATCAACCTCGCCACGCGCGCGATCGAGCTCTTCGGGTGTGAGAACCCGTGAGCGGGACGCGCACAGGAGGGGCCATCACCATCGAAGTCGCCGGCCGCACTGATGTGGGCCAGCGACGTGAACACAATGAGGACGCCTTCCTCGTGGCGGATCTCTCCGCCGAGGCCGGGGCGCAGACCGCGACCGAGGAGCGCGAACGACTGCTGTGGCCGGCACGGCCGCTGGGATCGCGCGGCGCGCTCTTCCTCGTCGCCGACGGGATGGGAGGCGCTGCCGCCGGTGAGCTCGCGAGCGGGATGGCGAGCGCGGTCGTCCTCGAGGAAGTCCGACGGCAGTGGGCTGACACCGACGCCACCGATCCAGACCGCTTCGCGCAGTCGCTGCGCATCGCCACCGAACAAGCGAACCAGCGGATCCACGCGCACGCCACCTCGCATCCCGATACGAAGGGGATGGGGACCACGGTGACACTCGCGGGACTCGTCGGCGACACCCTCTACCTCTGCCAGGTGGGAGACTCGCGAGCCTACCTCATCCGTCGGGGGATCGCGACGCAGATCACCAAGGACCAGTCGCTCATGCAGCGGTTGGTCGATGCGGGAGAGCTGACCCCCGAGGAGGCCGAGGTCTCCGAGCGGCGCAACATCATCTTGCAAGCCTTGGGCCCTGAAGCGCGTGTGAAGGTCGACCTCACGTCGCAACGCGTGCAGCGCGGTGACCTGTTGGTGGTCTGCTCTGATGGGCTCTCCGGACAGGTGCGCGGAGCGGAGATGGCGCAGCTGCTCACCGCCGCCGCCTCACTCGACGCAGGGTGCCGTGCCCTGATCGACCGAGCGAACGCCACCGGAGGACCAGACAACATCACGGCGATCGTGGTGCGCGTCGACGGCCCGGGACTGCCGGCGACGATGGCGGAGATCCCTGGCTACCAGCGCTACGAGGGACCGCCGCAGGATCGTGCGACCGTCCCGATCGATCAGGCGGCGGTGGCAGCGGCCGTAGCGGCAGCGACCTCGGCCGCTCCAGATGCGGTACCAGCGACTCGGGTCGCGCCGACGCCCCCCCCATCGGCACCCTCGACGCCCAGGGCAACACCCGCCAAACGGGCCGCGCCCAAGAGTGAGCCCTCGCTCGCCCCTTCCCTGACCGTCTTCGCGGTGCTCGTCCTCATCTTCGTCGCCCTCGGGATCCTCCTCAGTTGACTGGGATCGAATTTTTCTTCCACCGCGGCAGCCAAGCGGGCACACGAGTCCGTCTCACCCAGACGGTCATCCGCATCGGGCGGCATCCGGAGAACGATCTCCGGTTCCATGTCGAGCTCGACCGCGATGCCTCGTCCCGGCATGCCGAGCTCCGGCTCGAGCATGGGCGATACCTCCTCACCGATCTCGGGAGCACCAACGGCACCCTGCTGAATGGCCAACGGATCTCGGGACCCCGGGAGGTGAACGACGGTGACGTGATCGAGTTCGGCCCCAACGGCCCCTCCGTCGGCATCACCCTCATCGACGCAGGGGCGCCACGTCCTGAGGTGCGACGCACGCGCTCCTCCGCCCCGATCGGCGCCGAGCCGGCGACGGTCGCCCCCGCGCGCAAGAACACGGAGGTGCGGATCGCCGAGGCGGTACGCAAGGAGACAGGCTCCCTGCGCTGGATGCTGCTCCTGCTCCTCGCGGTCGTGCTCGTCGGTGGGGCCGCCGCGGTCAAGATGTCCATGCGCTCGGCGAGCGCGGGACAGGAGGCGATCGCCACCCTCATCGCCGCCAATGATTCACTCTCGCGACTCCTCGACGCCCGCCTCTCACAGACCGGGGTGGGAGCGGCGGCGATCCGAGAGGCGCGCGCCGAGATCGATCGCCTCTCGTCTGAGCTCCGCAGCAAGCCGCAAGGCGGTGCCGATGCAGCGGCGCTGACCGATCGGATCCGGGCGTCGCAGGAG
>JBEGVM010000216.1:0-3314 GCA_041178365.1 Gemmatimonadota bacterium
CCCGCGGCGGCCTCCTGTCCCTCCACCGCGATCGGCAGTCCCGCGATCACCGCGCCGCCGAGCGCACCGGCGGCACCGACCAAGAGCTCGCGACGAGTGACCTCACTCATCGTCAGCGCGCTCCGCGTCCGATCACCAGCGGGTTCGGCACCACCGCCCCCTTGGGATTCGCGCGCGGGAGGAGCGGCGGGGGATTGAACGCCTCACGCCCGTTGGTCTTGTATGGCACATCCTTCGGGGCGCCCCCCATCGGCCAATCGAGTTCCTTCCCCGGCGAGTCGGGGCGCGGCTTGGAGTTGATGTAGGCCGAGAGGTCAAAGGCTTCTTGCGGCGTCAACGACTTGGGCGCCGTCTGCGGCATGTTGTGCCAGATGAAGCTCGCCGCGCGCTCGTGGCGCGCCATCGAGGCGCCGACGGAATACGACTTCGCGCCCCAGAGGGCGGGGAAGGCGCCGTCGATCCCCGCGCCGTCCGCGCCATGGCAGGCCACGCAGGTCTTCGCGGCGTAGAGCTGCTCCCCGCGCGCGATGTCACCGACGAGGGTGTCCTGCATCGCGACGAGGCCGTCGGTGCCGGCGATCTTGGTCCCGATCGGCACGTCGTAGGAGATGAAGGCGAAGTAGGCGAGGATGTCCGTCATCTCGCGGCTTCCCACCGGGATCGCATTCCCTGCGAGGGAGCGGGTGAAGCAGTAGTTCACGCGATCAGCGAGGGCGATCACCGTGCCCGAGCGCGACATGTACTTGGGGAATCGTGCATGCGAGCCGGTGAGGGGGGCCGCATCGGGATCGAGCCCATCGTCCTGATGGCAGCTCGTGCACTTCAAGTTCGAGGTCGCGTAGGCCGGGAGACTGTCCGGCGTGTAGCGCAGCAGGTAGAGCCCGCGCTTGATCGAGGCCCCCATGGAGTCGGCGGGGATATCGGCCTCGCGCTTCGGCGTCCAGGCGGCCTCGGTGAAGACGGTCGACGTGGCGCCGTCGGCGGGGGTCGCGTCCTTGGCACCGCCGCAGGCGGTGAGGAGGAGGGCGGCGCCGGTGAGCGCGAGGAGGGAGGGGCGACGCATGCGGGGGACTCCGATGCAGGGTGGGGCGGGGGGAACCTTATTACCCATGGGTTATACGCCCATCCGCACCACCCCGCAAGTAGACCCCGCGGTCCTACTCGGAACCCGCCGTGTCAGCGTCCCCGCTGCCGCCGCTTGGACTGCGCGGCGATCTCGTCGAGGGTCTGCGCACGCGGCGGCACGCTGAAGAGCCGCTCCAGTTCACCGTCCACACCAAGGACCACCGCTAAGCGGTACAGGCGACGCAAGGAGATCTGGCCCGTGCGCTCGAAGGCACGGAGGGTGGAGGGTGAGACCGCCGCCCGGGCCCCCAAAGTCTTCCGGGACCACCCCAGGGAGAGTCGGCGCTCCTTCAAGCGCCGCGCCAGAACCAGTGGGACAGGTTCGATGGGGGGCAGGATCACCATAGTGACATAAATATACCCCTTATCAGCCTTTTTCGCCAATAAGGGGCATATATATGTCAGTTAATCCAGGGGCCTAGTGCTTCATCAACCCCGTCACGCTCAGCTCCACATTGTGCGACGCCCGGAGCCCCCAGACCCCATCCGTGGACGCCAGCTTGTCCGCCCCGGTGAACTCCTCCTTCGCCACCGTCTTCACCACCTGGTTGTTCACCACGCAGCTCGCCTGGCCCCCCTTCACCCGCCACCCCACGGTGTTGGTGGCCTCGCCATTCGCATCCGCCTTCTTGATCGCCGGGTGCGCGGTGTTCTTCACCACCGTCGTCACCTTCTCGCCGCGGAAGGTCTTGATCGCGTAGTCCCCCGTCCCGTAGACGATGCAGTACATCAGCGTCTCGCTCGGCGACTCGAGCTCCTGCCCGCCGATGAAGATCCCATACGAGTGCGGGTGCGAGGCCGTCATCTTGTGCTCCTTGAAGGTCCCCATCACCTCGTAGTCCCCGCTGAGCGCATTCGCCGGGTTGTAGAAGATCCCCGCGGGCCCGACCGAGACCCGGTACCCGCGCCCCTCGGCGGCGAACTTGGAATCGGCGATCGTCTTCCCCTGCGAGAGGGGGCGACGGTCCACGCGCCCCTGCCATCCGGCGACCTTGATCCCGCCGTCCTTCACGGAACGGTCGGCATCTTGCGCGGTGAGGGCGGGGGCGAGTGTGGCGAGCAGCGCGAGGGACGAGAGCAGCCGAGTCATTGCGAGATCTCCGAAGGGTGAGCCAACTGATACCCATTTATAGAAGCAGGGGGTCCCCCGCGGGACAAGGCGCCGTCCTGAACCCCGCCCCATATTCCGCCTATGGCGATCGACCGGCGCACCTTCCTCGCCGCCCTCGGCGGGGCGACCCTCGTGGGGCCGGAGCTCCTGGGGGCCATGGCGCCGCCCCGCCCGCGCCCCACCGCGTCGCAGCTCCTCTGGCAGCGCGACGAGCTGGCGATGTTCATCCACTTCGGGATCAACACCTTCACCGATCGCGAGTGGGGGGATGGGCGCGAGGATCCTGCTCTGTTCAATCCCACCGCGCTCGATGTCGGCCAGTGGGCGCGGGTCGCGCGGGAGACGGGCTTCAAGGCGATGATCCTCACCGCCAAGCATCACGACGGCTTCTGTCTCTGGCCCACCTGCACCACGCGGCACTCGGTGGCGTCGAGTCCCTGGAAGGAGGGGAAGGGCGACTTGGTCCGCGAGTTCGTCGACGCCTGCCGGGCCGAGGGGTTACGGGTGGGGCTCTACTGTTCGCCCTGGGATCGGAACCATCCCGCGTACGGCGACTCCCCGCGCTACCGCGATGTGTACGCGGTGCAGCTCACCGAGTTGCTCACCGATTACGGGGAGATCCACGAGGTCTGGTTCGACGGTGCCAATGGCGAGGGGCCCAACGGGAAGCGGCAGGAGTACGATTGGCCGAGCACCTGGAAGCTCGTGCGGAAGCTCCAGCCCAAGGCGGTGATCTTCTCCGATGCGGGGCCTGATGTGCGGTGGATCGGGAACGAGCGTGGGGTGGCGGGGGAGACCAATTGGTCCACCGTCGATCCGACGATCGTCCCCGTGCCGGGGCTGAGTGGGGACGAGGTGATGCGCTCGCTCACCGAGGGGGACCGCGGGGGGAGCGTCTGGCGTCCCGGGGAGACCGATGTCTCGATCCGTCCGGGGTGGTTCTACCATGCCACGGAGGACGCGCGGGTGCGGACGCCGGCGGACCTGGTGGACCTCTACTTCACCTCGGTGGGGCGGAACTCCAAGCTCTTATTGAATGTGCCGCCGACGCCGGCGGGGGTGTTGCACGCGAGCGATG
>JBEGVM010000217.1:0-12222 GCA_041178365.1 Gemmatimonadota bacterium
GTGAGACTCGGTCAGGGGGTCAGCCGCGGGTGCGGCGCGGACGGGTCGTGGGACGTGGACCCGTCGGGGCACGGCGCGAGGTCCAGCCTTGGGCGAGGTCCACGCGGAAGGTCCGAGGCCAGGCGAGGGTCTTGAGTTCTGGCGCATCGGTGATCGCGAGCGCGGCGGCGTCGGCGAGGTCGTGCCGCACATCGGCGATCACCGTCCCTGGGCGCTTGGCGCGCGGCTCGTGCACCCGGTTGGTCAGCAGGATCACGAAGAGCTCGCGATCGGGATCGATCCAGAGGGAGGTGCCGGTGAAACCGACGTGGCCGAAGGCGTTCATGCTGAGGAACTCTCCGGCACCGCGCTCCCCCGCTGCCACCTCCCACCCGACGGCCCGCGCATTCGCGACTGGGGTGATGAAGCGGCGGATCGTGGTATCGCTGACGATCCGCACGCCGCCGTAGGTCCCGCCGTTGAGGAGCATCTGCGCGAAGATCGCGAGATCCCCCGCGGAGCCGAAGAGTCCCGCGTTCCCTGCGACGCCGCTCAATCGGAACGCCGTCTCATCATGGACCTCGCCCTGCAACATGCCCACGCCGCGCAGCGTCCCTTTATCTGTTGGAGCGATCCGTGGGCGCAGGGCCATCCCCGGGCGGAACCCGGTGTTGGTCATCCCCAGCGGGGTGAGGACGCGCTCCTGTACGAAGGCATCGAGCGGCTGCTGCGTGACCGCTTCGATCACGAACCCGGCGATGATCGGACCGAGGTCGGAGTAGAGCATGGTGGTGCCGGGCGCGTATCTGAGCGGCGTCTGAAGGATCTGGAGACGTCCGCCCGAGGGATCGGTCGCCGTGCGCCAGATGGCGAGGCCCGCGGGGAGCCCTGCGTGGTGCGAGAGGAGTTGCCGCACCGTGACCTGCTCCTTGCCGGCGCCGATGAACTCCGGGAGATAGGTCTGGACCGGGGCGTCGAGGCGGAGTCGCCCCTCATCGTAGAGGATCATCGCGGCGGTGGTGGTCGCGATGACTTTGGTGAGGGAGGCGAGATCGTAGATCGTCTCGTCCGGACTCACGGGCCGCGCATGCTCGTTCCAGCTGATGCGCCCATAGCCCTTCTTCCAGACGGTGAAGCCGCGCCGGCCGACGATCACTGCGGCACCAGGATAGGCGCCGACGGTGATCCCGCGGCGGACGATCCGGTCCACCGTGGCGAGGCGCGCGGACGACATGTCGACGGTGCGCGGCGCGGCGGCGGGGACCCCATCACCGAGGGTGAGGGTCGTGACGAGGGCGAGGAGGGGAAGGAGCATCGGTCTGTGACATCATGACGGGTCGCGCCCATGCGGGGCAACCCGTCGCACTAGGGTGAGCGCGCGAGGAAGGCGAGCGCGGCGGCGAAGGTCGGCTCAGGATTTTCGAAGAAGGGCATATGCCCCGCCTCGGGGATCCGCACCACCTCGGCGCGCGGGATGAGCGCGGCGCTCGCGTCGGCCTCCTCGATGGGGAGGGCGTCGTGCTCTCCATGGATGAGGAGCACGGGGGCGCGAATCGATCGGTACGCCTCGCGCCAGTCGAACCCCTCGCGCCGCAGTCGTGCGGCGACGGCAGCCCCGGTCGCGCTCAGGGTGTACGGTGGCCCCGCCACCGCCATCTGCTGATCGTGGAACCAGGCCGGGTACATGGTGCGGCTGTAGGTCGCGTGGTGCTCGGGGTCGGGCTCGAAGAGCGCGGTGGGGTCGAGGGCGGCGAGGGCCTCGTACGCGGTGGTGGCCCCGCGCGCCGCGAGATGGGCGAGGGCGCGCGGGTGCAGGGCGTCGAGCCAGCCAGATGTGGCGCCCGCGGCGTCGAAGGTCACCACGCGTCGGACGCCATCGGGGTCTGCCGCTGCCGCGAGGAGCGCCATCCCGCCCCCCCACGAATGGCCGGTGAGATCCCATCGCGCGATGCCGAGCGCCTCGCGGAGGGCGACGATATCGAGGAGGTCGTGTTCGATCCGCGCCGTGCGGGCGCCCGGCGGCGCCGGTGTCTCGCCGCGGCCGCGCTGGTCGTACAGGATGATCTGCCGCCCCTCGGCGAGCGGTGCCAAGGCGGGCCAGAGGAGGTCGTGCCCGTAGATCATCCCGCCGTTGATGGCGAGCAGGGGGATCGCGCCCGGGACGGCAGGGCTCTCCCAGACCGCGAAGTCGAGCCCGCGCACCCGGGCGGTCCGCCGCGTCAGGGGCGGGGTGCGGGGGCGGGCACGTCGCCAGGCGATCAGGCGCCGTACGGCGCCGACGGGGGTATGACTGAGGGTGGACACGGGCGAAAGCTACTCGATTTTGATAGGGGAGGGGGGTATATTGATCCTATGGCTCATCCGGTCGTGAACGACCCTGCTGGTGCCGTCCATCAGGAGACTGCGCGGATCCCGGTCACCGGGATGACCTGCGCCGCCTGTCAGGCGAATGTGCAGCGCGCCCTCATCCGTGAAGCCGGTGTGATCGAGGCCGCCGTGAACCTCATGACGGCGATCGCGACCGTCACCTACGATCCGGCCCGGATGACGCCGCCTGGCTTGGTCGGCGCCATCCAGGCGGCCGGTTACGGTGCCACGCTCCCGGATACCGCGCAGTCGGCGATCGCCGAGCAGGAGCGTCGTGATGCCGAGACGGCCGAGGAGTTCGCATCGTTCAAGCGGAGGGCGATCCTCTCCGGGGTGATCGGCGTGGCGATGATGGCCGTGATGCCGTTCGCCCATCATGCGGCGTGGGTGAATCCCGTGCAGCTACTGATCACGCTCGGCGTGATGCTCACGGCGGGTCGGCATTTCTACGTGCGGGCGTGGCAGGGGCTCCGGCACCGCACGGCGGACATGAACACCCTGGTCGCGCTCGGGACGGGCGCGGCCTTCCTCTATTCTGTCGCGGCGACGCTCGCGCCATCGCTCTTCACCTCGCGCGGGATCCCGGCTGAGGTGTACTTCGAGGCGGTCGTCCTCATCATCGCCTTCATCTTGACGGGGAATGCTTTCGAGGCGCGCGCCAAGCGGAACACTGCAGTGGCCCTGCGCGCCCTCGTGCAGTTGCAGCCCAAGATCGCTCGCGTCGTGCGGAACCTTATGGAGCGTGAGATCCCGATCGACCAGGTGGTGCCCGGCGATCTGGTCGCGGTGAAGCCGGGGGAGCGCGTCCCAGTGGATGGCGTCGTGCTCCGCGGGGAGAGCGCGGTCGACGAGAGTATGCTCACGGGCGAATCGATCCCGGTGGCCAAGCAGCAGGGGGATCGCGTCTACGGTGGCACGGTGAACGGCACCGGGGCATTCCGCCTCACCGCGACGACGCTCGGCGCCGATTCCGCGCTCGCGCGGATCGTGCAGTTGATGCGCGATGCGCAGGGGTCGCGCGCCCCGATCCAACATCTCGCCGACCGGATCTCCGCGATCTTCGTTCCGGTGGTCGTGCTGATCGCGGCGCTCACCTTCGTGACCTGGGTGATGGTCGGAGGGGAGCCGGTGCGGGCACTCGCGGTCGCGGTGTCCGTGCTCATCATCGCCTGTCCGTGCGCGATGGGGCTCGCCGTGCCGACGGCGGTGATGGTCGCGACGGGACGCGGTGCCTCACTCGGCGTGCTCATCAAGGGAGGGGAGGCGCTGCAGCGTGCGGCGGAGGTGGATACGGTGGTGCTGGATAAGACGGGCACCGTGACCGAGGGGCGGCCTGTGGTGACGGATGTCGTCCGTGCTGATGGTGCGCCGGAGGAAGTGACGGTGCTCGCGCTCGTGGCGGCGGTGGAGCGGCGCTCGGAGCATCCCCTAGCTGATGCGATCGTGCGGGAGGCGACCGCGCGCGGGCTCGTGCTCGGTGAGGTGGAGGGGTTCGCCTCGCTGACGGGGCGTGGCGCACGCGGGACGGTCGATGGGCACGCCGTGCTCGTCGGCAATGCGGCCCTGCTCAGCGAATACCAGGTGGATGTGGGTGGATTGCAGGGCGATGCCGACCGACTCGCGGACGAGGGCCGCACGGTGTTGTACCTCGCGCTCGATGGGCGCGCGGCCGGGGTGATTGCCGTAGCGGATCCGATCCGGTCCACCTCGCGCGAGGCCATCGCGGCGATGCGGGCGCACGGGCTCGAAGTGGTGCTCCTGACCGGAGATGCGGTGCGCGTGGGTGAAGCGGTGGCGCGCGAGGCGGGGATCACGCGCGTGGTGGCTGGCGTCATGCCCGAGGGGAAGGTGGCCGAGATCCAGCGGCTGCAGCAGGAGGGGCGCGTGGTCGCGATGGTGGGAGATGGGATCAACGATGCGCCCGCGCTCGCGCAGGCCGATGTGGGGATGGCGATGGGGAGTGGCGCCGATGTCGCGACGCATGCGGCCGACGTGGTGTTGATGCGCGGGGATCTCCGCGCGGCGGCGCAGGCGCTCATGCTCGCGCGCCGCACGATGCGCACCATGCGACAGAACCTCTTCTGGGCCTTCGCGTACAATGTGGTCGGGATCCCTATCGCAGCGGGGGTGCTCTACCCGACCTTCGGGATTCTGTTGAGCCCGGTCGTCGCGAGCGCGGCGATGGCGTTCAGCTCGGTGAGTGTCGTGACCAATGCGCTGCGGTTGCGTAGCGCGCGGTTGAGCTGAGCCGTCGCTCGTCATCGAGGATCGGCGATGGAACTCGGGATCTATTCCTTGCTGCGGGTCGGCGTCGCTTAGGTCGTTGCCTCGGTCACGTTCCGTCGCACGATCTCGGCGTTCCGCTGGAGCCCCTCGATCTTCGCTCGGGACATCGCGGAATCGCGAAAACGCTCGCGATAGCTGGTCGTATCGAGCCTGATGAGCTCCTGCGCGAGTGCGGCGGCGTCGCGTGTGGTGAGATCGGGGCGCGGGGCGAGTGGTCCCTCCGTCGGTGGCGCCGCGGCGAAGCGGACGTTCCAGGGGCAGACGTCCTGACACACGTCGCATCCGAAGAGGTGCTCCCCGATCGCCGCGTGGAATTCTTCGGCGATCGGGCCGCGGTGTTCGATCGTCAGGTACGCGATGCAGCGCCGCGCGTCGAGCACACCGGGTGCGGGAAAGGCATCGGTGGGGCAGCTCGTGAGACAGCGGGTGCAGCTCCCACAGTGATCATTCGCGAATGGCGCATCGGCTGCGAGTTCGAGATCGAGCAAGAGGGAGCCGATGAAGAAAAATGACCCCTTCTTCGGATTGATCAGCATCGCGTTCTTCCCGAACCACCCGAGACCGGCGCGGCGCGCGAGGTCGCGCTCGAGGATGGGGCCGGTGTCCACGTAGGCACGGCCGCGCACCGCCTCGCCACGCTCCGAGCGCACCCAGCCCAGCAGCACGTCGAGGCGGTCCCACATCACGCGGTGGTAGTCTGCTCCCCGCGCGTATCGGGCGATGGGGCCAGAGGGTGACTGGCCGCCGTAATCGAGCCCGACCACCACCGCGGAGAGCATCCCGGGCTCAGGGCGCGTGGTATCCTGCCGGAGCTCGGCGCCGCGTCGTAGATAGTCCATCGATCCGTGGTAGCCCTGCGCGAGCCATTCCCCGAACAGGGGGGCTGATTCGACTGGCCCGAGCTGCGTGATCCCGACGAGGTCGAAGCCGAGGCCGAGGGCCTGCGCCTTGAGACGAGTCTCGAAGGCGCCGTCGGTGGTCATCCGATCCGGACGGCCCAGTGGGCGTAGCGGATCAGGTCCTCCACCGGGGGGACGGCATCGTGATCGCCGTAGGCGGTGTACATCCGCCACCGCACATAGTCGCGCGCGGGGAGGGGGAGGAAGGGGAAGCGGGCCCACCACCGATTCCGACGGAATCGCCAGGCGACGACCAGGAGTGCCCACGCCGTACGGGGGCGGAGGAGTGCGTGCGGGAGGAGGCGGAGGGCGAGGCCGAGCATCAGGAGTGAAAGGTAGCCCCTATCTTCCAGACCATGTGGCTCTACCCGGTTCTTCCTGCGGTGGCGAATGCGGCAGTGCGCTCGTACTACCGGGTGACGGTGGCGGGGGGGCGCGTCCCCGCGGCGGGGCCAGTCTTACTAGTAGGGAACCACAACAATTCGCTGATCGATCCGGCTCTAGTGGTGATCGGTGCCGATCGCCCGATGCGTTTCCTCGCGAAAGCCCCGCTCTTCATCCACCCGATGATCGGGTGGCTCGTCAAGGGGGTTGGGTCAGTGCCGGTATATCGGGTGCAGGATGATCCGAGGAAGGTCGGCCAGAACATCGACTCCCTGCGTGATGCCCTGGCGGCGCTCACGCAGGGCGATGCGCTCGGAATCTTCCCAGAGGGGATCAGTCATACGGGGTCACAACTCGTCCCGCTCAAGACGGGGGCGGCGCGGATCGCGTTGGGTGCGGCGTCGCGCATCGGTGGGGCCTTCCCGATCGTGCCGGTCGGGCTGGTCCTCCCCGATCGTGAGACCTATCGGAGTGAGGCGCATATCATCATCGGGGCGCCCTGTGTCTGGGACGATCTGGCGACGCGTGGGGTCGATGACGCCGCCGCCGTGCGTGCGCTGACGGCGCGGATCGATGAGGCGATGCGAGCGGTGACACTCAACCTCGAAGACTGGGAGGATGCTCCGCTCGTGCATGCGGCGGAGGCGGTCTGGCGGGCTGAGGTCGGGGCGACGGCTGATCCGGCGGCGGCGCTCGTTCGCCTGCAGCGGATCACCGCAGCGCTGCGGGCACTCCGTGCGCGCGAGGATGGTCGCGAGGATGGTCGTTGGCGAGAGGTCGCGGCGTCGCTGCAGCGCCATGCGCGGGCGCTCCGACGCTTCGGGCTCACGCCGCAGGAGGTGAAGGATCGGGTCCCAGTGCGTCGGGCGATGCGGTGGACCGTGGCGCGCCTGCCGCTGATCGTGGCGCTCCCGGTCTCCCTCGTGGCCGCCCTGCTGTTCTGGATCCCGACGACCATCACGAAGGCGATCGCGGATGGGATGACGCATCGGGAGGGGATGGATGCCTTCGCGACCCATCGGGTGCTCGTGGGCGCGCTGACCTTTCTCGTCTGGGCGCTCCTGATCGGCATCGGCACCGGGTGGATGCTCGGGATCGCCTGGGGGATCGTGGCGTTCTGCGTCCAGCCCGTACTTGGGATGGCTGCGCTTGCGGTGGGCGATCGCACCCGCATGGCGTGGGAGTCGGTCCGGGCGTTCTTCCGGACGCGGCAACTGAGGTCAGCGCTCACCGAACTCCGCGAGCGTCAGTCGCGGTTGGCGCACGCGTTGCAATCCCTCTACGACGAGACAGTCGTGTGGGCGACCGCTCCGTCGTCACCGCGGCCGCCCTCAGCGGAATGAGCGGCCGTCGATCGTCGTGCGGGGACGCTGTCCGAGCGCGCTGAGGAGGCTCGGGTAGAGGTCGACGGTCCGGCGTGGGGTGCCGCGTGGCTGAGACGACATCAGGAAGGGAACGAGCATCTGCTCCCGATGGAGCGCGCCATGGCACGACCGGTGCGGGATCGGTTCGTAGCGTTCCCGGAAGTCCCAGCCCGGAGCGGCCGAACAGAT
Source organism: Gemmatimonadota bacterium (assembly GCA_041178365.1). Classification (GTDB taxonomy): domain Bacteria; phylum Gemmatimonadota; class Gemmatimonadetes; order Gemmatimonadales; family Gemmatimonadaceae; genus Pseudogemmatithrix. The sequence goes on from JBEGVM010000217.1 coordinate 7,469, forward strand.
CACCTCTCCGGATCGTGCGGCATTCGCGAGGGCGAGGATCTGTACCAGCGCATCGGGATAGTCAGTGTCGAGGGTGATGGCGTGGGCGGCATCGCTGTCCAGCGGGTCGAGTGCATCGGTCGATCCATGCGCGAGGAGTCCGAGCGGGTCGCCGGTCATCACGTGATAGCTGTAGCGGCCGCTCTCATCACGCGCGATGCGCGCTCTCCCACGTCCGCGACCGTGGAGCTCACAGCGATCCGATGCGATCGGCAGGATCACGAGGTCCATCGACTCGCGTGACAGTAGCAGGTCCAGCAGCCCAGCCCAGCGCGGGCGAAGGTCATCCCAGCCGAGTCGTTCGCGTGCGGTGAGATCGAGATAGAGGTGCGCCATCGCGTTTCCGCTGACCATCACGGCGATCTCATCCCCTCCGCGCATCGTCCAGGGGTGGGCGCGGATGCCGTAGCCATGGGTGCGCAGGAGGTCGGCGAGGTCATCATGTGTATTCACGGAGGCGTGCCCATGATCGCTCGTGATCCAGATCTCGATCTGTCGGCCGGCCCGTTCGGCATCGCGCTGGAGCTGCGCGACGGTGGTATCGACCACAGCCACGGCGTCCAGCACCTCGGAGGCCGCATGGCCGAACCGATGTGAGCATTTGTCGATGCCGGGGAGCGCGAGCATCGCGACGGGCGGTTGCTCCTTGTGTACGCGCTGCGTGAAAGCCGCCGCGAATTCCTGCTCGAAGCGGAGCCACCCCGGGAGATCGCCACGGAAGTGATGCCATGCAAGGCGCAGCCAGAACGCAGCGGAGCCATCGAGCCGCTGCGCGCGCGCGAGTCCCCGATTGAAGGGGGAGAGCGCGGCGATCGCTCCGGGCACCGATTCGAAGAGTGTGGGATGCTCGGTGTGAAGGTCGCGATCGGCGACCATCGCCTCGATCCCCACGTAGCTCCGTGCCCGGCGCTGCGTGCGGTCCCACCAGCGGATCCCCGGGATCCCCATGCGTCCCGGATGACAACCGGTCAGGAAGGGGAGGTACGCCGGCCCCGTCACCGAGGGGAAGACTGAGGTGATCGTCCGTTGGGTGCCTTCCGCCGCGAGACGCGCGAGGGCGGGGGCTCGGCCCGCGGCGATCGCGCGGGTCAGCGTATCGGGGCGGGCGCCGTCCGCGATCAGGAGGACGACGGTCATCTCGCGCGGAGGCGGTCGCAGTGGGCCACGGCACAAGATAGACTTCAGGGCTCATGGCTCCCAAGCGTCCCCCAACGACGGCCCCTGTCCCGCGCGCCGCCACCGATGATGCCATCGGAGACACCGCGTGGGCGCTTACCGAGGACGCCTTGCTCCTGCAGTACGGTGGCCCGCGCGCCGACTTCCGGAGCTCCGATCCCTGGCGTGTGATGCGCATCATGTCGGAGTTCGTCGAAGGCTTCGACAAGCTCGCGCACATCGAGAAGGGGGTCTCGATCTTCGGCTCGGCGCGCACGAATCCCGACGATCCGATGTACGGGGCGGCGGTCGAGACGGCACGTCTCCTCGCCGAGCACGGCTTCTCGGTCATCACCGGCGCCGGCCCGGGGATCATGGAGGCTGCGAATAAGGGGGCCAAGCTCGGTGGCGGTGAGTCGATCGGCTGCAACATCGAACTCCCCTTCGAGCAGGGGACGAATCCCTATGTCGATACCAACGTCGCCTTCCGCTACTTCATCGTCCGGAAGACGATGTTCATCAAGTACTCCAGTGCCTTCATCATCTTCCCAGGCGGGTTCGGCACCTTCGATGAGCTGTTCGAAGCCTTGACGTTGATCCAAACGGGGAAGATCTCGCAGTTCCCTGTGGTGTTGTTCGGGACGCACTACTGGGCGGGGTTGGTGCGCTGGCTCCAGAGCCGCGTGTTGGAGGAGCGGAAGATCAGCGGATCCGATCTCGAGCTCCTGACGTTGACCGATGATCCCGCCGAGGCGGCCCGGGTGGTGGCCGAGGCGTATGAACTTCAGTTGCAGGCGGCCCAGGCACGGGCGGCCAAGGGGCGCAGACGATGAGTGGTAAGGACACGGGCAGGACGCGCGGTGGCTTCAAGGCTTCGCGCCATGGGACCGGCGCAGCGACTTCCGCGGGGACCCGGGCGAGCGCGGCCGGGAACAAGAGCACGCAGAAGAAGGCGGCGGAACAGCGTGAGGCGAAGAGCCCGAAGGTGGGGACCAAGACCGTCAGCTCGTTCCTGCGCGGGAAACGGATCGAGCCGCGGAAGATCGATGGTCGCGAGACGGTCGTACAGCTCGTCGAGGGCACCTTCCAGAGCTACAACTCGGGGCGGCTCCGTGAAGCGTGCGCGCTCTTCACGGAGTTGATGCTCGAGAAGGATGTGACCGTGGGCATGACCCTCACGGGGGCGCTCACGCCGGCCGGCCTCGGGATGAGCACGATCATCCCGCTCATGGAGGCGGGGTTCGTCGACTGGATCATCTCGACCGGTGCGAACCTCTACCACGACACGCACTTCGGGCTGGGGCTCTCGATGCATCGCGGGAATCCGCAGGCGTCAGATACCGTGCTGCGCGAGGAGGGGGTCGTCCGCATCTACGACGTCTTCTTCGATTACGATGTGCTCCTCTCCACCGATGCCTTCTTCCGGAAGATCATCCGCGCACCGGAGTTCCAGCGCACGATGTCGAGCGCGGAGTTCCATCATCTCTGCGGCAAGTATCTGGTGGAGCGCGAAAAAGCGCTCGGGATCCCGCAGAAGTCGCTGTTGGCCGCGGCGTATCGTTGTGGCGTCCCGATCTACACGAGCTCGCCTGGCGACTCCAGCATCGGGATGAACATCGCCGCCTTGGCCCTCGAGGGTGGGACCTGCGTGATCGATCCCAACCGCGACGTGAACGAGACAGCGAGCATCGTGTTGCACGCCAAGCGCTCGGGGGGGCAGAGTGCGGTGCTGATCGCCGGGGGTGGCTCGCCGAAGAACTTCGCCCTCCAGACCGAGCCGCAGATCCAAGAGGTCTTGGGGATCGACGAGAAGGGGCATGATTACTTCCTGCAGATCACCGATGCGCGCCCCGACACGGGGGGGCTCTCCGGCGCGACGCCGGCCGAGGCGGTGAGCTGGGGGAAGATCGATCCCGACAAGCTCCCCGATGCCGTCGTCTGCTATCTCGACTCGACGATCGCCCTCCCGATCCTCACGAGCTATGCGCTCGCTAAGCGGAAGCCGCGGAAGTTGAAGCGGCTGTACGACCAGCGCACCAAGATGATGCAGACGCTGGTGCGAGAGTTCAAAAAGGCGAACGGCTAGCGACCGAGGTCGCTAGCCGTTCGGCCCTCCCGTCAGCGGCGGGTGCTCAGCGTACCGCAGCCGGCAGCGACCGTTGCGCCTTGGGGCACTCGCGCCAGACGCCCGGCTGACCATTCTGTCCGCCCGGGAGCGGGTTCATCAGATCCCGCGGCATCCGCTCCGGATCCTCGCTCGCGAGGTAGGCGAACATCGCCGTGAGCGTCGCGTTGTGCTTCAGGTCCGCCTCCACGACTTTGTCGTAGGTGTCGCGATCGGTGTGCCAGGTGCTGAAGGAGTAATCCCAGCCGAGCGCACCCATGCTGAACGCCGGCGTCTTGTGACAGACGAATGAGGCGTGGTCGGTGCCCCCCGTCGACTGGCCACTCGTCGGGGTGAAACGCATCCAGCGCGTCAATTCATTCGGCATCTCGCCGAGATAGCGCTCGAGTCGCGTGGCGGCCCCAGGGAATGGCCCGGCGGAGAAGCTGACGATGCGTCCCGTCCCATTGTCCTGATTGAAGAGCGCCTGCAGTCCCGCGAGGACCTCAGGATGATCCTCGGTGAAGGCACGTGAGCCGTTGAGCCCCTGCTCCTCGCCGTTCCAATGGCCCACGAGGATGGTGCGCTTGGGGTTTGGATAGACCTGCTTCAGGATCCGGAGCGCCTCGAGCATGGTGAGCGTTCCCGTCCCGTTGTCAGTCGCGCCGGAGGCCGCAGCCCACGAGTCGACGTGTGCCGAGAGGACCACGTACTCGTTCGGCTTCTCACGTCCCTTGATCTCCGCCACCACGTTGAACACCGGACGCTCGCCGATGAGGTCGCTATCCGTGAAGGCGCGGAGCGTCGGCCCCTGACCGTTGCGCGCGAGGCGCACGACGAGCCCGTAGTCCTCACAGGTGACGGCGAAGGTCGGCAACGTCTGGTTCGGTGAACCGAAGACCTTGTTCACGCCGGGGTAGTTCGACCACTGGAAGGTGAGCACGCCGATCGCGCCGGCGTCCTTGAGCTTCTGCCACACCGAGCGCCCACCGCTCATCGCGACATTGAGCTGATTCCACTCGAGCTGCATCGCTTGCTGCTGCGCATTCACCCGCTCGAGTTCCTCGGCGGTGCTGAACTCACGCCACTGCTGCGGGGAGCGGCAGGAGATCCGTGGCGCGTTCATCGCGAAGAACTTCCCCTTCACGTTCGGGAGCCAGGCGTCGAACGCCTCGGGGGTCGAGATGCCGACGGGGTACGCGACGACCTCGCCTTCGATCGTGCCGTTGGTGGCGGGACTCCACGCCATCGCCGTCGCCTCGAGCGAGCGGACGCGCGGGGCGATCAGGTCGAGATGCGTGATGCCCTTGTTCCACCCGAGCCAGGTGCCGTAGCGCTCCCTGCGCGCGCTGACGCCCCAACCGGCATATGTACGGACGAGCCACTCCTGTGCCGCATCCGACTGCGGCGAGCCAGTGAGGCGCTGACCGTATCGATCGAGGAAGACCTGCCCGAG
>JBEGVM010000218.1:0-4681 GCA_041178365.1 Gemmatimonadota bacterium
CATGGTACGATCCTCTGAAGAGTCTTAGTCCTGCGTGGTCCTGCGCGCCGGTCGGCGCCGTCCGTCAGCGGGTCTCGCGACCCAACGGACCTCCCCCGGACACTCGCCGGGGTACGGGGTGCTGCGGAGCTGCGGGGTCCGACTAGTGGTGCGCCTCTCGGATCTGGCCGATGAAGACCGACGAGAGGAGGGTGAAGATGAAGGCCTGGAGGAACGCCACGAAGAGCTCGAGCACCATGATCATCGTTGCCATGAGGAGCGGGGCGCCGGAGAGCAGGTTCCCGAATTCGAAGATCAGCCCCATGAGCGCGAGGACGACGATATGCCCCGCCGTCATGTTCGCGAAGAGACGGATCGCGAGCGCGAAGGGCTTGGTCAGCTTCCCGATCATCTCGACCGGGCTCATGACCAGGAACATGACCGGCCGCATCGCCACGGGCAGTTCGTTGTTCCAGTAGAAGAGCGTGTTGAGGTACCCGAGGCCATTCGCGCGGATCCCCGCGATCTCGACCGTCAGGAAGGTCATGATCGCGAGCGTCGCCGTGACCGAGATGTTCCCCGTCGCGGTCGATCCGTACGGGACGAGCCCGAGCAGGTTGAGCGTGAGGATGAAGAAGAACGCGGTGAGCAGGTAGGGGACGAACCCCTCGCCATGGTGGCCCACATTGGGGAGGATGACCTCATTGCGGATGTAGAGGATCATCGCCTCGATCGCACTGGCGCCACCTGCGGGCACCCCGCCACGCTCCACCGCACGGCGATGGGAGCGCGCGACCATCAGCATGATCAGGAAGAGGATTGTGCTCCCGAGGAGCAGAAAGACCACATGCTTGGAGGGGGAGAGGTCGATCTCGACCCCGCCGATGTGCACCGGCGCCCACTTGGGAAGAGTGCACTCCATGAAGAACGGGAACTTGTAGTACGGGATCTCGAGGTGATCCGAGTTCGAGATGTGCGGCGTGATGATGTCGACCTTCTCCGCCGAGTGTCCCATCTCAGGGAGATGGCAACCGGCACCGCTCCCCGCCGCGCGCGCAGGCGCTGCCGCAAGGAGAAGAAGAGCGAGAGAGGCGAGGAACGAACGCAGCATCAGGGTCTCAGGAAGAGAGGCTCGATCACCATCGTCACGAACAGGAAGACCACCAGACTCATCAGGGCCGCCCCCGACGGGACCCCCAGTACCGGCACACCGAGCACCGCGTGGCCGATCACCGCAGCGAACCGCACCAGCGATCCCAGACCCCAGCCCGCGATCGGGTTGGATGCCACGAACCCACGGGCGACCGCGAAACTCACCATCTGTACCACCGAGGCGACCACCGCGCTCGTCCAGATCGCGCGAGCGGTCACGGGGTCCGACCACCGCAGCACCGCCACCCAGGCCAGCGCGGTGATGATCGCCGTCGAGAGCACGGCGAATCGCAGCCACGCTCTCACGGTTTCTCCTTGGGGTGTTGCGCCGCCTCGTCCTGCCGTTGCTGCGCCATCAGACTCCGATACATCGAGTAGATGGCCGCCGCCGCACCGATGAAGACGCCGAGGAGGAGGAAGAGCGGATCCGTACCCAGCCGCCGGTCCACCCACTGCCCTCCATAAAGGAAGAGGAGAATGGAGGCGACGAGCTGGAACCCGAGTCCGGCGAACCGTCCGACGGAGCCCAGGGCGGAACGGGAATCCTCAGGCATGACAGCCTTGAATCGTAGGAGCTTGTGAAAAAAAGCGCAAGCGAAGCCTCGCTGTGACTTGAGAGGATTCCACTCGTCAAAATGTTGATAACGCTGGCCTGGAAACACGGGTTAAAGGCAGGGGTCAGGCATCAGGTGTCAGGTATCAGGTGGCAGGGGTGGTCTCACCGCTTTCCCGGATGGTTCTCGTGATCCTGAAGCTCCCGGTCGGCCTGCTCTGCGCCTCTGCCCTGACCTTCACCGTCGGGGCCTGGAACGAGGGGGGCCCGGGACGGATCGCCGAGGCTGCGGAGCGTCCCTCGCGTATGGCCGCCGGTCGAGTGTCCCCCCTAGAGGGAGTCCTCGCGGTCCAGGTCGGGGAGGCCGTCGATCTCGACTTCACCGTCACCCAGCGTGCCGATCGCCGGCTCGAGCTCACCTTCCGGGATGGCCGCACGCATGAGGTCGTGATCCTCGACGCCAAGGGGACCCCGGTCTGGCGCTGGAGCGAGGGGCGGCTCTTCACGCGTGCCGTGCAACAGCGGGTCCTCCGCCGCGGCGATCAACTGACGCTCCGCGAGCGTTGGATCCCGTCGGCTCCGGGCGCCTACACCGCCGTCGCCACCCTGCGCAGCGCCGAGTATCCCATCACGGAGCGCGTCGCCTTCGTGGTGCCCGCGGGGTGAATGGGTGACCCCAGCGTAGCGGGGTGATTGAGTCCAGACGGGCGCTGTAGATTGGGGAGCTCCCTCCAGATGGTCTCCTCGTTTCCCCGCCCTGTGTCGACCACCGACTCCCGCGACCTCGAGCTCCTCGCCACCCTCGCCCGGGCCCGGGGTGAGATCGCCGCCCAGATCGGGCAGCGGATCATCGGGCAGCACGACATCATCGACAACATGATCTCCGCCGTCCTAGCGGGGGGCCATGTCCTGCTCGTCGGCGTCCCGGGGTTGGCGAAGACCCTGTTGATCCAGACCATCGCCCAGTCGCTCGACATGCAGTTCAGTCGGATCCAGTTCACCCCCGATCTGATGCCGAGTGATATCACGGGGACCGAGCTCCTCGAGGAGGACCATGGGACGGGGCGGCGCGCCTTCACCTTCGCGCAGGGGCCCGTGTTCGGGAACATCATCTTGGCCGACGAGATCAACCGTGCCCCGCCAAAGACGCAGGCGGCGCTCCTCCAAGCGATGCAGGAGCGGACGGTGACTGTCGCGGGGAAGACCTATGCCCTCCCCGACCCCTTCTTCGTGCTCGCGACGCAGAACCCCATCGAGCAGGAGGGGACCTACCATCTCCCTGAGGCCCAGCTCGACCGGTTCATGTACGAGCTGCGGATCGGGTATCCGACGCGCGAGGAGGAGGAGGCGATCGTCGCGTCCACCACGGGCGTGGCGCGTGGCGAGGTTCGGCCGATCCTCACGGCGGCGCAGCTGCGGGAACTGATGGGGCTCGTCCGTCGCATCCCAGCGCCGCCCTCGGTGGTGAGCCATGCGGTCGCCCTCGCGCGCGCCACTCGGCCCGGCGAGCCAGAGGCCTCCCATGCCGTGCGGAAGTATGTGAGTTATGGGGCGGGTCCCCGCGCCGGGCAGAATCTGGTGCTGGGAGCCAAGGCCCGCGCCGCGATGGACGGTCGCGCGGTGCCCGACCTCGAGGATGTCGATGCGGTGGCGTTCAGCGTGCTCCGGCACCGGGTGGTGCTCAATTTCCAGGCCGAGGCCGAGGGGGTCGGGATCGAGGCGATCCTAGCTCGGTGATGACGGCCATAAGCTTTTCGGTACGTGGGATTTGACGGGCTGGTGACGGCCCAGTGGAACCCTCTGGGACCAAGTGCCCTGGAGGGGGATTCACGTGATTGAGGCTCGGTGTTTTGGACGCAGTGAGATCGTAGCGCCTGGCGGGCAGATCCAGCCGTCGTCGGAGTTGGTCTTTGCGTTTGCGCTCTATCTGTGTGTCCGGGCGGGCGAGCATGTGCCGCGCGCCGAACTGGTGGAGATGTTCTGGCCTCAGGCGGATGAGGTCAGAGGTCGGCACAACCTGCGCCAGATGCTCTACCGTCTCAAGGAGATCGGGTTCACGCTCGATGAGGACGGGGAGCTCCTCTCCCTCAACCCACTCCGGGTGCGGTGCGATCTCGCTGATGCGATGCGCGCCGATTGGATCATCGAGGCCGAAGAGTCGACGATTGCCGCGGCCTGCGACGCGCTGCCCTGGCTGACGCGGCGCTTCTCTGAGCGCTATGGCGAGTGGATCGACGGGGTCCGTGCGCGGCTGGAGAGCCAATTTCGTCGCGCGTCGCTGCGCGTGCTGAGCGATGCCAAGTCTGAGGGCCGCTGGTTCGACGTGGAGCATTGGGCACTGATGATCCTGCGGTCGGACCCGCTGAACGAGACCGCGATCCTGGCCCGTGCGGAGGGCACGGCGATGTTGGGCTCCAAGGCTGAGGCGATGGCGCAGCTGGATCGCTATCTGGGAGAGCTTGGGCCGAACGCCGAGAAGATCGGGTTGCCGGCGAAGCTGTTGCGGCGGCGGATCAAGGCGCAGGCGGAGCGGCGGGAGGGGGAGCAGGTGTTGCCGCTGGTGGGGCGGGAGGAGGAGATCCGGCGGGTGACGGAGGCGTTGTATGGAAGAGAACAACTGAAGCCGCAGGGATTTTTCATTTACGGACCCGCGGGCATTGGTAAAACGCGGTTAATCGAAGAGTGCGCTGAGATAGCCGAGCTGAATGGCATGACAAATGTCGCAATAAAGCTTACTGAGCGCGACATCGACACGCCAAATAGCATCCTAATAGCATTATCGCATCGGCTGATTGGGCTACGTGGAAGCCCGGGAGCAGATCCCCGAGCACTAGCGATAATTAACAGGACAAAGGGAGGCCATAATCCGAAAGAAGAGGCTCCTCTGACGGGTTCGGCAGCAATATCAAATGCAGACATCGCATGGGCTGTGGAACAACTCCTTGGAGCCATCCTCGAGGAAACACGACTCGTTGTGTCAGTCGACAATGTTCAGTA
>JBEGVM010000219.1:0-8078 GCA_041178365.1 Gemmatimonadota bacterium
CGGGGTGGGCCGTCGGGCTCGCCGAAGAGGAGGAGCTCGGGGTGGGGGGGGAGGACCTCGAGGGGCTACGCATCGTCGACGGGGAGGATCTCGACGGGGATCTGGACGACCTCGACGAGGAGGAGCTCGATGACGACGAAGATGACGACGTCGAGGAGGACGAGGACGAAGATGAGGATGACGACGACCTCATCGACCTCGATGACGAGTACGATGCGTTCGGGGAGGAGGGTGAAGAGCTCCGGGGTCCGGGGCGGTACGACGACTGAGCGCCCGCCCCGGGCCGGCGTTTCGCGTTGACCCGGTGCCCCTGACCGGTTTTATTTCAAGATTCTGACCGGGCCTGTAGCTCAGGTGGTTAGAGCGCACGCCTGATAAGCGTGAGGTCGGAGGTTCAACTCCTCCCAGGCCCATGTCCGTAACAGCAAGCCCCGCATGCAGTTAGCGTGCGGGGCTTTGCCTTTTGGATGCGGTGATGTGGGACGATTCCATCCCGCGGTGCTTCCACAAGAGCGCGCACACGCCGTATCGTTCGTGGGGTAAGGTTGAGCTCAGATCAAACCGAAGTGGCTGTGACGGCCACGCTGAGCTCGTCATCTCACCTGAGGAATCGGAAATGAAGCGTGTCAATGGGCGTGTCGCGGCACTCCTGTCCGTGATGTTGGTGAGTGCGGCCTGCGTGAGTACGGCCGTGACGAAGATCGGCACCTCGGTCAGTCGCCCACAGGTCGCGCCCGAATCGGTCGTGATCTACCGCACCGCGGAGAAGGTGCCGGGAAAGTACGAGGAAGTGGCGCTCCTGAATTCGACGGCCCCGACTGGCACGCCGTGGACGAACGAAGAGGCGATGTACCGGAGCATGCGGGTCCGGGCGGGGGCGATCGGCGCCAATGGCATCATCCTGGATTCGATGCGCGAGCCGAGTGCGGGAGAGAAAGTTGCGGGATACTTTCTCAACACCACCGTCGAGCGGAAGGGGAAGGCGATCGCCATCTTCGTTTTTCCGGCCTCCGGCGGCCAGGAGCGCTGACTCCCGCTGGCCTGTCGTTCGGCTCGGCGTGGTAGGAGAGCACTTTCCCCAGACACATGGACTGATCACCATGCGCCGAATCCGCATCAGCGCCACGCTCGCGCTCGCCGTCGCCGTGGCGGCGACGGCTCACGCCCAGCCTCGCGCCACGATCACCTTGAGCCCGGCGCGCGCCGCTCAGCCCCTCACCGGCCGCCTCCTCCTCTACGTCTCCGCCGACACCACCGGGGCCCCGCGCACGCAGGTGAACGACAGCCCTGGCACCGCGCAGGTCTTCGGCGTGGATGTCGCCGACTGGCGCCCCGCCACTGCGCGCACCGTGGACGCGACCGCCTTCGGCTACCCGCTCCAGTCCCTGCGGGACCTCACGCCAGGCCGATATCGGATTCAGGCGATGCTCAACCGCTACGAGCGGTTCACGCGAAGTGACGGCCACTCCGTCTGGCTCGCGCCCGACAAGGGCGAGGGCCAGCAGATGAATGCGAAGCCCGGCAATCTCTTCTCGAAGCCGGTCACCGTCACCATCACTGCAGATCGCGATGGTCGGGCCGCCGCACAGGCCCTGTCGCTCGAGCTCACCGAGGAGATCCCTTCGCTCCCAGATCCCAGGCTGCAAGAGACGAAGTATGTGAAGTACGTGCGGATCCGCTCCGAACGGCTCTCCACATTCTGGGGCAGGGATATCTTCCTCGCCGCCTGGGTGCTCCTCCCCGAGGGCTACGACACGCACCCTGAGGCGCGCTACCCGCTCGTGATCAACCACGGGCACTTCCCGTCCTCGCTCGGCGGTTGGCGTGAGACGCCTCCCGACCCGACCCTCACGCCCGACTTCTCCGCGCGCTTCAACCTCGCCGGCTACAACCGCATCCAGCAGGAGCTCGCCTACGACCTCTACAAAGCGTGGACGGGTCCAGGCTTCCCGCGGGCGCTCCTGATCGAGATCCAACACCCGACGCCATTCTACGACGACTCCTACGCCGTGAACTCGGCCAACAATGGCCCGTACGGCGACGCGATCATGTACGAGCTGGTGCCAGCGATCGAGCAGCGGTTCCGAGGGCTCGGCCAAGGGTGGGCGCGGTTCACCTACGGTGGCTCCACTGGCGGCTGGGAGGCGATGGCCGTGCAGATGTTCTATCCCGACGAGTTCAACGGTGCCTGGGTGGCCTGCCCGGACCCGATCGACTTCCGACATTACACGGTGGTGGACATCTATAAGGACCGAAATGCGTACTACGTCGAGGGTCCATTCAAGCGCGTACCGCGGCCCGGTCAGCGCAACTACCTCGGCCACCTCTCCACCACACTCGAGCAGGCCAACCTCCGCGAGCTCGCTCTTGGCACCCGCTCGCGCTCAGGTGACCAGTGGGATGTCTGGGAAAGTGTCTACTCCCCCGTGGGAGCCGACGGCTATCCCAAGCCCATCTGGGACAAGCGCACCGGCGTGATCGACACGACGGTCGCCGCCTACTGGCGCGAGCACTACGACCTCTCGTACATCCTGCGCCGTGATTGGCGCACCCTCGGCCCAAAACTGCGGGGCAAGCTGCGCCTCTACGTGGGCGACATGGACAACTACTATCTCAACAACGCGGTCTACGAGGTGGAGAAGTTCCTTCGGCAGGCCGACCCGCCGAGCGATGCGGTGGTGGACTACGGCGATCGCGACGAACACTGCTGGAACGGCGATCACACGCGGTCCAACGCCTACTCACGGTTACGGTATCCGCAGATGGTACTGCCGTGGGCGGTGGATCGGATGCTGCTGACCGCACCGCCGGGGGCGGACCTGCGCAGCTGGCGCTACTGAGCAGGCCCCCCCCGACTCACATCGCGATCTTCCCCTGCTGTTGCTTGATCTTCTCGAGATACTTCTTGAAGAACTGCTTCTGCATGTCGTTCATGTCGATCTCGCGGCCCTGGATGTAGGCCTGAATCACATCCGAGGTCATGTTGAGCGGCGTCCCCGAGGTGATCAGCAACGTCGCCTGCTTCCCGACCTCCAGCGAGCCGACCTGGTCGGCGATCCCCATGAACTCGGCGGCGTTGATCGTCACCGCCTTCAGCGCTTCCTCCTCGGGGAGACCGAAGGCGACCGCGACCCCCGCCTCCCAGGGCAGGCGGTAGGTGTAGAGTCCGCCAGAGCCACCGGCGATCGCGAAGCGTACCCCAGCGGCATAGAGCTGCGCCGGCGCGTTGTAGCCCCCGTCATAGCCGTCGTGGTTCCGCTGCGGCGCATCGAGGGTGGAGGTCAGGATCACTGGGATATTCTCCGCCTTCAGGCGGTCGGCGACATGGATCGCATCGCGCCCACCGCGGATCACCAAGCGCACCCCCTCTCCCTTGGCCCAGGTGATGGCGTCGTTGATCTGGGAGACAGAGTTCGCGGCGACGACCACCGGGATCGCCTTGTCCAACACCGGGATCATCGCGGCATACCGGACATCGGTGCGCGCGACCTGCCCCGCCACCTGCGCATCACGGTACGCGCGGGCTTCAGCGAAAAAGTCCTTGAGGTCCTGGACCTGCTCGGCATAGGTCTTGGGCGCTGGGGGACGTGCCCCAGGACCCATGGCGCCCGGCGGCGGACCGCCGAAGCGGCGCGGCCGCGCCGTGGGGTCGGGCCAGTTCACATTGAGCGCCGCGGCGCCCTTCATCGACATCTCCTCCCAGGTCCATCCTTCGAGCGACATCGCTGAGGAGAGCCCCGAGATGACCCCGCCCTCGGGGGTGCTGAACGCGACGAGCACCCCCGCCGAGCGGGAGGTGCCGATGTGCCGGCTCTCCGCGTTCACCGCGACCTCCGCCCGCACGTTCGGGTTGAAGTCACCGAGCTCGGTGATGTCGTTCGAGACGTCGACCGAGCCGATCTCGGTGATCCCGACGGTGCTGTAGGCATCGATGAGTCCGGGGTAGATGTGCTTCCCGGAGACATCGACAACCTTGGCGCCGCGCGGCACGGCGAGCTCCGCGCCGCCGATGGCGATGATGCGCCCCTTGTCGAGCACGATCGACCCGTTCGCGATGGTGCCCTTAGTGACGGTGTGGATCGTCGCGCCGCGCAGCACGACGGGCTGCGATTGCGGGGCGACGGGGATGGTGACCTGTGCGTCGGTGGCGCGCGCCGAGAGGACGGCCACGAGCACGAGAGCGAGGGTCGCGGCGCGCCGTCCCATCCAGCGCGTGGGGGCGCGGTCGGTCCTGCGGTCCATAGGAGTCATCGGAGTCATAGGAGTCGAGAGGGTGAAGGTCATGGTCTGGCCGGGGCGGCGGTGGCAGTCGTGCTCGCGCCGCCCGCTGGGGCGGCGGCGAGGATGGCCTGGATCAGCTGCGCGCGCTGTTTGCCGATCTCCTCGCGCTGCTTCGCATCCTCCTCCAGTGAGAAGTAGCGACGCCCGTCGACCCAGGTCTGCTCGGCGCGCGTGAACTGCGAGAGGGGGTTGCCATTCCAGATCACGAAGTCGGCGTCCTTGCCCGCCTCGAGCGATCCGACGCGGTCCTGAATGGCCACGGCGCGCGCGGCCTGATTAGTGACCGTCGAGAGTGCCTGGATCTCATCCACACCGGAGCGGAGGAGCTTCCCCGCCTCCCAGTTCATGCGCGTCGAGATCTCGGCGTTGTCGGAGTGGAGCGAGGTGACGACGCCGGCCTCCATCAGGAGGCGCGCGTTGTAGGAGGTGGCGTCATACGACTCGAGCTTGAACGCACCCCAATCGCTCCAGACCACGGCGGCGACACCTGAAGCCTTGAGCTCCGACGCGATCTTGTACGCCTCGACCCCGTGCTGCAGGGTCTGGATCCGGAAGCCGAACTCCTCGGCGAGTCGCACCAGCGCGAGGAACTCGTCGGCGCGGTAGCCGTGCGAGGAGACGAGGAGCTTCTGATCGAGGATGTCGAGCAGGGCCTCCATGCGGAGGTCGCGGCGCGGGGGGATCCCCGTCTTCTCCTTCTCCCACCGCTGCCACTCGCGGCGGTAATCGCGCGCCGCGTTGAAGTGGTCGCGGATGATCTCCTGCACCCCCATGCGGGTGTTGGGGTACCGGTTGGGGCTGCGCTTCGGGTTCTCGCCGAGCGCGAACTTCACCGTGCGCGGCGCATTCTCGAGCCGGTAGTCATCGGGGAGCATCCCCCACCGGTTCTTCACGAAGACGTTCTCGCCGCCGATCGGGTTCGCTGAGCCATGCTTCACCATCTGCATGGTCAGGCCACCGGCGAGCTGACGGTACATCCAGATGTCGTTGTGCGTGAGCACGTCGCCCATCCGCACCTCGGGGACGATCGCGAAGCCGCTCTCGTTCACCGAGCTGACGCCGGTGTGGGTGTGCGGGTCAATCAGGCCAGGCGTGACATGCTTGCCGGTGGCGTCGACGACGATCGCGCCACGCGGCGCGGTGAGCCCGCGGCCCACCTGCGCGACCTTCCCGGCACGGATGAGGAGGTCCGCATTCTCGAGACGACCCTGCGCCCCCTGCGTCCACACGGTCGCGTTGCGCACCAGGAGTACGGCGGGCTGCTCAGGGATCGACGACCGACCGAACTCGATCATCGGCCGGACGAAGGGGAGCTCGATGACCGGCACCTTTTGCGCCACCGTGCCGCGCGTCGCGCCGGTGTACGGCTCGGTGCGGGTGCCCTTGAAGGTCGGGTCGGTGCCGTTCGGGAGCGAGGTCCAGCCATAGACCTCCTCACCGCTGACGGCGCCCGACATCAACACGGTGCCCTCGTAGCCGAGTTGCTCACCATTGAACGTGACTTCGAGTCGACCCGTCTCGGCAACCAAGCGCACGGCGGCGAGTGGGAGCTCCTTGCGGCCCGCGCGCTCGATCGTCCCACGGATCCGGTTGATCGGCCCCTCGAGGCGAAGCGTGGCGTTGAAGCCGTCCGCATCGGTGGAGGTGATCGCCCACGTTCCGCGCGGGTCGATCTGCGGCGGGCGCGTCACGCCATAGCGTGCGCCCTGCACCCAGACATCGCGGATGCTCGCGTCCTGCGCAAAGAGATCCCCCTCCGTGACGACGAGGTTCGCGACCTTCCCGACCGCGATGGTGCCATGCGTGCGGTCGATCCCGAGCCAGCTCGCCGGCACGGTGGTGAGTGCGGCGAGTGCCTTGTCGGCGGCCAGCCCGCGTGACACCGCGATACGGAGGTTCGGGAGGAACTGCGTGAGGGTCGAGAGTCCGTCGGTCGTGAGGGCGAACGGCACCCCGGCGGCGGCGAGCTGCGCCGGATTCGTCGGCGCCTGATACCAGTGGCGCATCGCGGCCAGCGAGGCGTTGAGCGCGGCCTCAGGGCTTGAGACGTCGGGGGCATCGGGGAAGTTGAGCGGCACGATCAGCGGCTGCGTCCGGCCCTTGAGCACGTCGATGAGCCGATACTCGGTGCCGTTGCCGCGGAACCAGGGGGCGAGCTTGTAGTCGGAGGCGATGCGATGGGCGCGGAGGTATTCCTCCTCGCTTCCGGTCTGGAAAAGGACCGGCTGCTTCCCTTGCACCACGTTCGCGAGAGCTCCCAACGCTTCACTCCGCTCCGGCGGCAGCACGGACCGGCCGCTCGCCTCGTACGCCGCGTTCGCGCGGATGTACCACTCGGCGTCCATCAGGGTCTGCCGCATCAGCGCGGTGGTCCCCATGGCCGAGTTGGGGTACATGCCCCCGAGTTGGAAGGAGCGCTGGAAGCCCACGGCCTGGGCGAGGTCGGCGCGGAGGACGCGCTCGCGCACGCCCGCGTCGCTGAGGTTCACCACGGAGGCGGTGCCGCGGAAGATCCCCTGCCGTGGGACGGCGAGGGCGGCGCCGAAGCCGAGGGAGCGCAGGGCGACGCGACGGGTCGAATCGTCCTTGAGATTGGTCGTGGTGCTGAACCAGGCGCGCACCTGCGGATTCCAATGGGTCGGCCCAACGTCACCGCCTGCTGGGACGGCATCCATCCCGAGATCGGCGTGGGCGTCGATGAATCCGGGGTAGACGGTCAGCCCCTTGAGGTCCCAGACGCGGGCGCCAGCGGGCGCCTTGAGGTTGCGACCGACGGCGGTGATCAGACCGTTGCGGATGACGACGGTGGCGCTGTCGATGGTCTGGCCCGGCGCGGTCACGACGCGTGCGCCGACGAGGGCGTGGAACCCGGTGCCGTTGTCGCGCAGGCCGGTGACGGGCTCGAGGCGCGAGGCCTGCTGGGCGCCAAGCGAGCTGGCGAGACAGAGGGCGAGGGCCGGGATCGTGCGGGATGCTCTCACGAGGTGCTCCATGCGAGATGGCCGGCGGGGCAGGCGGCCATCGGGGGTCGGGGGTCAGGGTGCCTGCGTCACCGGTGCGTGGAGCGTGCGCACCGCCTGCAGTATGCGCCCGGTGTCCCGGGACGGCAAACGGCAGGTGGGGGTCGTTCTCAAATACGGATTGGGTGACCTGAACGCTGACGCTCGATTGGTCCGACCGGCGTCGGAACGGCGGTGGGAGTTGAGTACCTCACCCTGAGGTTCGGGGATGCCCTCGCCCCCGTCGCAGGAATCACCGCGACTGCCGTTTCGCTCAACGGAGTATTTTCGGGAGATCCGGCAGCGCTCCGACCGTGCCCGGATCTTGGACGAATGGATTCTCAGCGCCATCCGATCTCCAGTTGCCGAACTCATTCAACGGGATGGTCGGATCAGGCGCTGGGTGTACATTCCTGTGGAGGGCCGCTTCCTCCGCGTGATTCTTCTTGCGGACGGTGTGACCGTCCACAACGCCTTCTTCGACCGCCGGTTCCGCATATGAAAGTCAAATATTTCAAGGACACCGATACGGCATTGCTCGAGTTTGCCGAGTCGACAGTCGAGGAGACGGTCGAGATCTCCGACAGCGTCTACGTCGACCTGGATCGCTCCGGGAACCTGGTAAGCATGACCATCGAACATGCATCTCTGGTCTCCCAGCTCCCCGTGCTCACGCTCGAGACCATCTGACGCATGGCCGGCGCCGGCCTTCTTGCCCTCCTCGACGACATCACCACGCTCCTCGACGACGTCGCCACCCTGTCCAAGGTGGCCGTCCAAAAGACGAGCGGGGTGGTC
>JBEGVM010000220.1:0-10730 GCA_041178365.1 Gemmatimonadota bacterium
CCCGACGCCAAACCCATCGCGTCCCCCCGCCATCGAGGCGAGCCCGAGCACATGCTGCCCCGTCGTCACCTCGCGGGAGGCGCCGGTCAGCGGGAAGAAGCGGACATTCGTCGTGCCCTGCGCGGTGTAGCTCGCGAAGATCCCGCTATTGTCCGGCGCCCACCGCATGTCGCTCACCAACCGATCGAGGATACGGCTCAGATTGCGCTGGTTGCTCCCATCGAGCTGCGCCACCTGCAGATCGGGCTGCGAATAGGTGTCGGGCACCTCCGGATACCCGAGGAACGCCACCAGACGTCCGTCCGGTGAGACCGCTGGGCTCGTCCAGTTCCCTTCCGTCCGCGTCACCTGCCGGACCGCTCCGCTCGCGACATCGAGCGCATAGATGTGCGAGCGCCGATACACCGCATCCCAATCCCCCTTCCATCCATCGAAGAGGATCGTGCGGCCGTCGGGGGTGAAGTCGAAGTTCACCGCGGCCTCGAGCCCATCGAACCGTGAGCCGACGTTCCAGCTGCCGAACGTCAGCTGCTGCGCGCTCCCGCCTTCGGCAGGCACCGAGAAGAGATGCACGAAGCCGCGACGCATGAAGCCGCGGTAATCCTGCCGGTAGTGGAGATCGTCGATCACGCGCGGCCCCTCGTCCCAGCGCGCCCCCGCTGGCGCGGCGGGCATCGGGATCGCCCAGCGCGAGGGGGTCGCCACGAAGCGCCCGAAGACGATCGACTTCCCATCAGGGCTCCACTTGGGATCCTTCGGCGCCTCATCGAGACGCGTCACCTGACTCGTCGCCCCTTCGGCGTCCATCCAGCGTACGAAGAGTTGCGTGCCCGCCGGCTCACCGGCGTTGAGGTAGATGATCCGCGTGCCATCGGGGGACCAACGCGGCCCACTGCCGAGCGTGAGAAAGCGCTGCCGACCACCATCGGCGTCCATGATCCAGAGGGCCGTGTCCCATCGGTCCTCGCGCGTGTTCACATAGCGACGGGTGTAGATGATCTGCTTGCCATCCGGAGAGAGCTGGGGGTCGCTCACCGTCTCGAGATCGAGATACGAGGCGACGGTGAGGACGGTGTCGCGCTGGGCCGAGAGGAGCGCGGGGGCTCCGAGGCTAAGCAGGGCGATGAACGACAGGAGGAGTCGACGCATGCGGGGGTCTCCGAGAGTGGATCCTACGGTAGGAACATGACACCGATCAGCTGAGGTCACCAGAGAAGCCCCGGCCTCATCCCCCCACTTACCGCCGCCCCGCCAGATGCCGCCGGATGATCGCCGTCATCGCCCGATCCAGATCCTGCCCCGCCTGCGCATACGCCCCCTCGAAGGTCTCGAGGTCGGTGAGGTAGATCCGCCGAGCGATCAGCGCGGCGTTGTCTAACCGCACCCGCTCGGCGTAACGCAGGTCGATGGCTTGGAAGAGGGGCGCTACGGAATCGACGAGCTCCCGCCTCGCCACCGCGTACACGGAATCCCGGAGCGCGAGACGCCGCTCACGCTGCGTCTCCCCGGGATTCGCGGCGAGCACGGAATCAACGGACCCGTAGAGCCGCCGCCAAAACTCAGCGAGGCGCCGCTCATCGGCCCAGCGCGCCGCCACCCGATCGGCGTTCACGCGATCCCCCCGCGCGCGAAAGAACTGCTCCGCCCCACGCGCGCCGACGAAGTTCGCGAACGATTCATTGAACGGCACCGCATCCGTGGCGAAGTACCGCACATGCGTCAGCTCGTGGATCACCGTCTCCACAATGGACGCTGAATCCCCCTGGAGCGTGGTGTTGAGCAGGGGATCCTCGAACCATCCGAGGGTACTGAACGCCGGCGCTGGTCGCAGATAAGTATCCAGCCCTGAGGCCCGGAGCCCCGACTCGGTCCGCGTCGCCTCGTCCCATCGGAAGAATCCCTTGTACGGGACACGCCCCACGACGGGGAACCACCAGGTCACCGGCACCAATCGGTCCCGCTCCGCCGCCGAGAGCACGAGGACCAGGGTGTCGCGCCCGATGTCCGCGTACTGCTCGAACGCCCCATCGGCGGGGAGCCCAAGGCGCACCGCCGCGAATGCCCGGGCCTCGAGCACCAACTGGAGCTTCCCCCGCGTCACTGGATCAAGGGTAGGATCGACGACCAAGCCCGCGATCGGCTCCCGCCGCCAGAGGATCCGCGCCTCCTCCCACCCCGCCCGGATCACGAACCACCCTAATGGGGTGACCGCCGCCACGAGCCCCACCGCGACGACCCCCCCGAGCACGATCCGTCCCCATCGCCAGCGCCGCCGGCGCCCCGGGTTCACAACCATAGAGTGGAAGATCGCGAGGGGGGGGCCGAGGCGCTATCCTTCTCCTCCCATGTCCTTCGTGCACCTGCACTGCCACTCCGAATACTCCCTGCTGGATGGGGCGAACCGGATCGACGACCTGATCGCCCGGGCCAAGGAGTTCGAGCAGCCCGCCCTCGCGATCACGGACCATGGCAACCTGCACGCCGCCTGGGCGTTCCAGGAGCAGGCCAAGAAGGCGGGGATCAAGCCGATCCTCGGGATGGAGGCCTATGTGGCCCCCGGGGACCGCCGCCTCAAGAGCCGCGCCCAGCAGGGGGAGAAGAACTACTACCATCTCGTCCTCCTGGCGCGGGACCTCACCGGGTACCGCAACCTCGTCAAGCTCTCCTCCCTCGCCTACACCGAAGGGTTCTACGGCAAACCGCGCATCGACCGTGAGCTCCTGGCGCGCCACCACGAAGGGCTGATCGTCTCGAGCGCCTGCATGGCAGGGGAGGTCGCGCGCCATCTCCTCGAGGACCACTACGACGAGGCCAAGGCGGTCGCCGCCTGGTACGCCGAGCTCTTCAAGGACCGCTACTACCTCGAGGTGCAGGCGCACGAGGCCGGCGATCAGCGCCGTCTCAACCAGGAGATCTTCCGGCTCGGGAAGGACCTCGGGCTCCCCGTGCTCGCGACCAACGACGCGCACTTCTTGAAAGCCGAGGACCACGACGCGCACGACGTGCTCCTCTGCATCGGGCTCAAGAAGGACCGGATGGACGCCGACCGGATGCGCTACGACAACGGCCTCTTCTTCAAGAGCGCCGATGAGGTACGGGCACACTTCCCCGATCGCCCTGACGTCTTGGAGCAGACGGTCGCGATCGCCGACCAGGTCAACGTCGTCTTCGACAAGAAGTACTTCGTCCCTGCCTTCCCCCTCCCGAAGGGGGTGAAGAGTGAGAACGATCTCTTGGTGAAGATCGCGACCGCCGGCGCCAAGACGCGCTACGGAAATCCCCTCCCCCCTGAGGTGAAGGAGCGGCTCGACTACGAACTCGGCGTGATCACCACGACCGGGTACGCCGGCTACTTCCTGATCACCGCCGATTTCATCCAGGCGGCGCGCGACCGCGGGATCCCCGTGGGGCCGGGCCGCGGCTCGGCCGCCGGCTCCCTCGTGGCCTACGCCACCGGGATCACCAACGTCTGCCCCCTCAAGTTCGATCTCCTCTTCGAGCGCTTCCTCAACCCAGAACGCGTCTCGATGCCCGACATCGACGTCGACTTCTGCGAAGAGCGGCGCGGTGAGGTGATCGAGTATGTGCGCGAGAAGTACGGGCGCGAGTCAGTCGGGCAGATCATCACCTTCGGGACCCTCAAGTCGCGCGCCTGCATCAAGGACGTCGGCCGTGTGCTCGGCTTCACCCCCGGCGAGACCGACGCGATCGCCAAGCTGATCCCCAATCAGCCGAACTTCTCCCTCACCGTGGCCGAGGCGATCGCGAAGGTCCCCGAGGTGCGGAAGCTCTACGAGCAGGATGAGCGGCACGCCCAGCTCTTCGACTTCGCGATCTCGCTCGAAGGCCTCTCGCGCCACGCCGGGGTGCACGCCGCGGGGATCGTCATCGCACCGGGCCCTCTCGACGATTATGTGCCCATCTGCACCGCGGAATCCAAGGGGAGCGGCAGCGGGAGTGAAGAGCGCGTCGTCGTCACGCAGTACGACATGGTCGCGCTCGAGAAGGCGGGGATGCTCAAGATGGACTTCTTGGGCCTCACCACCCTCACCATCCTCACCGGCGCGGTGAAGGCGATCCAGCAACGGCGCGGGATCTCGATCGATCTCGATGCCCTCCCGCTCGACGACGAGGCCACCTACCGGATGCTCCGCGCCGGACGGACCGCCGGCGTCTTCCAGTTCGAATCCCCCCTCGCCACCGACATGGTGCGCGCGATGCGCGCCGACCGGTTCGACGACCTCGTCGCCTCCAATGCGTTGATGCGGCCTGGCCCGCTCGACGCGGGGATGCACAAGGTCTATCAGCGCCGCAAGAAGGGAGAGGAGCCGGTCGCCTATCAGCTCCCCGAGCTCGAGGAGATCCTTGCCCCCACGTACGGCGTCATCACCTACCAGGAACAGGTGATGCGGATCGCGCAGCGGCTCGCGGGGATCTCCCTCGCCGAAGCCGATGTGCTCCGCAAGGCCGTCGGAAAGAAGGACGCCGAGCTCATCAAACAGGAGCTCGGAAAGTTCACGGAAAAGGCGGTCGCCAATGGCTTCCCACCCAAGGTGATCGAGGATATCGCAGGGCAGATCGAGACCTTCGGTCGCTACGGCTTCAACAAGTCGCACTCCGTCGCCTACTCGATCCTCTCGTACCACACCGCCTACCTCAAGGCGCACTACGCGCCGGAGTTCATGGCAGCGGTGCTCTCCGCCTGCATCGGCGACACCGATGCGGTGGTGAAGTACATCAACGAGGCCCGTGATTTAGGCCTCGAGATCCTCCCCCCCGACGTCAACGAATCGGGGTGGAAGTTCACCGTCATCTCCGACACCAAGATCCGGTTCGGCTTGGGCGCGATCCGCAACGTTGGTCATTCGGCGGTGGAGTCGATCCTCGCGGCGTGCGCGACCCAGCCCTTCACCTCGCTCTACGACCTCTGTGAGCGGATCGACCTCCGCACCTGCAACAAGCGCGTGCTCGAGGCCCTGATCCACGCCGGCGCGCTCGACAACCTCGGCGGCCACCGGGCGCAGTACCTCGCCGCCCTCGATGGCGCGATCCAATCCGCCTCGCTCGCGCAGGCGGAGATCGCGACCGGTCAGGGCTCGCTCTTCGGTGACATCGCCGACGCCCCCATCGACGGCGCCTCCAAGGCGCCGCTGCTCCCCGTCCTCCCGAACATCCCCCCGCTCTCGGAGTCGGCGCGCCTCACGCAGGAGAAGGCGATCCTCGGCTTCTACATCTCCGGGCACCCGCTCGCCCCCTTCCGCGCGGAGTGCGAGCTCCTCGCCTCGCACACCGTGGCGCGGCTCGGGACGTGGACCTCGGAGGCGATCACCCTCGCGGGTGTCATCACCGCGATCAAGCGACAGGTGAGCAAGAAGTCGGGGAACGAGTTTGCACGCCTCACCGTGGAGGACTTCGCCGGCTCCGCCGAGCTCCTCGTCTTCCCCGAGGCCTGGGCGGCGATCGGCGATCGGGTGCAGGTCGACATCCCGGTGTTGATCTCGGGCGGCTACTCGCGGCGCGACCAGGAAGCCGAGCACCCGACCTTCATCGTGGAGAAGATCACGCGCCTGGCCGAGCTGCGGGCCACGGGGCAGTTCGCCATCGCGTTGGAGCTCGATGCGGAGGCGGGGCTCCCTGCCGACGTGATCCGTGACGTGCGCGCGGTGGCGGAGGCCCATCCCGGGTCGGCCCCGCTGGAGCTACGTTGGAAAGGTCGCGACGGGCTCCCGGCGCGACTTCGTTCGACCTCCCTCAAGGTGGCCGCGGCTGGCCCTGCGTTGGGAGAACTGCGCGCACTGCTCGGCGACGAGCGGGTGCGCCTCGTCCGTGGAGGCTGACGATGGGAACCTCGGTCCTCGAATTCGAGAAGCCGATCGCTGAGTTGGAGCGCCAGATCCAGGAGCTCCGAGAGAAGGCAGAGGCACAGAAGCTCGATCTCTCCGCCGAGGTCGCGCCGCTGCAGGAACGGCTCGCCGAGCTCCGGCGCGAGACGTACCAGAATCTCACCCCGCTCCAGCGGGTGCAGGTGGCGCGCTCCGCGCGGCGCCCCTTCACCCTGGATTACATCCGCCTCGCCTTCAGCGACTTCATCGAGCTCCATGGCGACCGCGCCTTCCGGGACGATCCCTCGATCGTCGGCGGGTGGGCTCGGCTCGATGGCGACACGGTGATGATCATCGGGCAGCAGCGGGGGCGCGATACCAAGGAGAACATCTATCGCAACTTCGGGATGCCACACCCCGAGGGGTATCGCAAGGCGCTGCGTTTGCTCAAGCTCGCCGAGAAGTTCCAGGTCCCCGTGCTCACCTTCATCGACACGCCAGGCGCCTGGGCGGGGCTCGGGGCGGAAGAGCGAGGACAGTCGGAGGCGATCGCGCGGAACCTCCTCGAGATGAGCCAGCTCACGGTGCCGATCATCGCGACGGTGATCGGTGAAGGGGGCTCCGGTGGGGCCCTTGCCCTCGGCGTTGCCGATCGCGTGTTGATGCTCGAGCACTCCGTCTACTCGGTGATCACCATCGAGGGATGCGCGGCGATCCTCTGGAAGGACGGCAAGAGCCCCGAGATGCGGGAGAAGGCGGCGAGCTCGCTCCGCATCACCTCCCCTGAGCTGCTCGCGCTCAAGGTGATCGACGAGGTGATCCCGGAGCCGCTGGGTGGGGCACATGCGGATCACGAGGCCACCGCACGCGCCGTGCACGATGTGGTCCTTCGGCACCTCGAGGAGCTCAAGCGGCTCAAGCCCGACAAGCTCGTGCGCAAGCGCCGTGAGAAGTACCTCTCGATGGGGAGCTTCACGTCGTGACCGTCGCCGTGGCGACCCATCTGGTCGAGGTCGAATTCAAGGGGCATCGTCGGGCCTTCTACACGTGGGCTGGGGAGGCGACGCCGGCGGCGCGCACGCCCGTGATCGTCCAGGTGGAGCGCGGGGAGGACTTCGCGCGGGTCCACAGCACCGGCGCGCTCGCGGAGACGCGCAAGGCAGGGACCACGCATGGGAAGGCGTCCCCTGCGTCACTCCCAGCGATCGTGCGGATCGCGACGCCGAAGGAGATCGACACCGCGGTCCGCCTCCGGGCGGATGAAGATGCGGTGCGCCGCGCGGCGATCGAGCTCATGCGCGAGTTGAAGCTCGACATGAAGATCTCTGATACCGAGTGGCAGTGGGATCGTCGGCGCCTCACGATCTACTTCACCGCGGAGGAGCGCGTCGACTTCCGCGACCTCGTGCGCCAGATGGAGCGCCGCTTCTCGACCCGCGTGCACATGTGGCATATCGGGGTGCGCGACGAGGCCAAGCGGCTCGATGGCATCGGGCGCTGTGGGCGTCCCTTCTGTTCGAGCACCTGGCTCCCCGAGCTGCGCCCCGTGAAGTCGAGCGCGGCGAAGGATCAGCGCCTCTCCACCCTCAATCCCGGACAGATCTCCGGGACCTGTGGGCGATTGATGTGCTGCCTACGCTACGAGCACGAGTTCTACGTGCAGCAGCGGAAGCGCTTTCCCAAGGAGGGGAAGCTCCTCACCACCGCGATCGGGGAGGAGAAGATCATCTCGAACGACATCTTCCGCGAGCGCGTGACGTTGCGGAACGCGGCGGGGGAGTATCGCACGATCGCGCTTGCCCTCCTGCGGCATGAACTCGGCGAGGGGCCGATGCCGGAGCCTGACGTGGAGCCGGAGCTCGAGGGCGACGACCGCGAGGAGGAGCGCCTCCCGGTGGTCCCGCTCGCGCGCGCGACGCCGCGTCCTCCGCACCCCACCACGCCGGCGCCACCGACCCAGGAGCGGACGCCCCCTGAGTCGGCAGACGAGAGCCGTCGCCCCAAGCGCCGCCGCGGCCGCCGTGGCGGTCGTCGTGGACGCGGTGACAGCCCCTCGGGCGGCGACGCCCCATCCACCTGACCTCACCGATGTCCCCGTTCTTCATCACCTGCGCGATCGACTACGCCAACGGCGATCCCCACCTCGGCCACGCCCTCGAGAAGATCGGCGCCGATGCCATCGCCCGCGCGCACCGCGCCTTGGGCGACGACGTCTGGTTCCTCATCGGGATGGATGAGCATGGCCAGAAGGTCGCGCAGACCGCGGAGGCGGCGGGCGTGGCCCCACAGCAGTTCGTCGATGGCGTCGCGCAGCGCTTCACCACGATGTGGGAGACCCTCGCGCTCTCACACGATCAGTTCATGCGCACCTCGCACGCCGCGCATCATCGCGCGGTGACCGAGCTCCTCGAGCGGATCTTCACGCACACCCCGGACGCCTTCTACGAGCGCTCCTACACGGGGCAGTACTGCGTGGGGTGTGAGAGCTTCAAGCAGGCCGCCGATCTGCACGAGGGACGGTGCGCGCTCCATCCGACACGCACGCTGGAAGAGGTCACCGAGCGCAACTGGTTCTTCCGCCTCTCGGCGTACACCGAGCGGCTCAAGGCGCACTTCGCCGCGCATCCGGAGTTCCTGCAGCCCGAGCACCGTCGGAACGAGATCCTCTCCCTCCTCGATCAGGGACTCGAGGACATCTCGGCGAGCCGCGCGCGTATCGCCTGGGGCGTCCCCTTCCCGCGTCCGATCTCCACCGGCGAGACGCAGACCACCTATGTCTGGTTCGACGCGCTCCCCAACTACTGGACCGCGCAGTTCTTCCCCGGCTCACGCGCCTCCTGGCCCGCGAGCGTGCACATCGTGGGGAAGGACATCACTCGCTTTCACACGGTGATCTGGCCCGCGATGCTGATGGCCGCCGGGCTCCCCCTCCCCGCGCAGGTCTGGGCGCATGGCTTCATCACGTTGGGCGGCGAACGCTTTTCCAAGTCAGCCGGCGTGAAGCTCGAGCTCAGCGAGGCGATCGCCCGCTTCGGCCCCGACGCCTTCCGCTACTACCTGCTCCGCGATATCCCCTTCGATGGCGACGGCGCCTTCTCCTGGGAGCGGTTCGAGGCGGTCTACACCGCCGAGCTCGCCAACGGGCTCGGCAACCTCGCGAGCCGGACCACCGCGATGGTCGAGAAGTACTGCGAGGGGATCGTCCCCGCTGGGGCACGGACCAGCGACGATGATGCCGATCTCGCCGACTACGCCGAGGCCCGTGCCGCGCTCGATGGCTCGCGCGGCTACCCGCTGCACGAGGCGCTCGCCGCGATCGTGCGCACGGTCGGGCGCGCCAACCAGGCGATTCAGGACGCCAAGCCCTGGGTCCTCGCCAAGGATCCCGCCCAACGCCCCGAGCTGGAGCGCGTCCTCGCCTCGCTCGTGCGTCAGCTGGCCCGCCAGGCGGTCTATCTGGCCCCGTTCATGCCGGGGAAGGCAGCGGCCCTCTGGAGCGCGCTGGGCGGCCCTGGGAGCGCGGCTGGGACCTCCTTTGCCGCCGCCGATGCCCTCGACTGCACCGGGTGGCGCGTGACCAAGGGGGAGGGGCTCTTCCCCCGCCCCGAGCCAACCGCCGCGACCTGACCCAGCCGGCCCGTCGCTGACCGGACCCTGCCGATTCGGGGTCCCTTTGGGAACCCGCGCTCGCCCGTTTCGGTACCTTGGAGGATGGACCGCCGCCGCTGGACCCTCGTCATCATGCCCCCCGAGGGGGGGCGTACCCGCGAGTTCTGGCTCTCTCGGCGACAGCTGCGCTGGGCGGTGGGCGGCGCCGTGGCGGCCGCCCTCCTGGTGATCGCGGCCGCTTCGCTCCTTGTCACGCCGTGGGGGACCCCGGGGGCACGCCTGGTCGCGGCGGAGAACGCGGAGCTCCGCCGAGAGCTCGCCGCCGCCGATGCCCGATTCCTCGCCCTCGAGGACACCGTGGGGGCCCTCGCCAAGCGCGAAGGACAACTCCGGATCCTTGCCGGACTCACCCCGCCTGACACCTCCTCAGATGGGATCGCCTACGCCGCCGCCGGGGACGGCGCCGCGCTGACCGACGATGCCCCAGCGCTCAATGCCACCCTGGGCAGCACCCTCGCGACCGCACCCGCCGATCGCCGCCGCCCCTTCCTCGGACGCCTCGGCTGGAACACCCGTCCGAGCATCGATCGGCTGATGGAGCGCGCCACCGCCCTCGCGCGCGGCTTCGACGAGGTGACCGACACCCTCAAGGTCCAATCCGAGCGCGTGAAAGGGTTGCCGAGCATCATGCCCACCTCGGGGTGGCTCTCGAGCGAGTTCGCCAAGAGCCGCTTCCATCCGATCCTGCATGAGAACCGTCCGCACAATGGGATCGATCTCACGGCGGAGATCGGGACCCCGATCGTCGCCCCCGCCTCAGGGGTGGTGGTCTACGCCGGGTGGGATCGCGGCTTTGGTCGCACCGTGGAGATCGACCATGGCCATGGGATCCGCACCCGCTTCGCGCACTGCGCGAGCCTGAGCGTCCGGCGCGGGCAGCGCGTGACGCGCGGTCAGCTCATCGCCGCCGTGGGGAACAGCGGACTCACGACCTCCCCGCATCTCCATTACGAGATCCACGTGAATGGGCGCCCCGTGGATCCGCTCAGCTTCGTCCTCCCCGACGACGCGACCCCGTAGGCCGAGCAGCGGAACGGACTAGAAGGCGACTTTCGGCGTCTCGCGCGCTGCGTCCGACTCCACCTCGAAGTACTCGCGCGCCGCCGCCCCGGCGAGCCCCGCCACCATCACCGCCGGGAAGCGACGGATATAGGTGTTGTAGTCGCGGACCACGGTGTTGTAATCGGTGCGTGAGACCGCGATCCGGTTCTCCGTCCCCGCGAGCTCATCCTGCAGGCG
>JBEGVM010000221.1:0-2628 GCA_041178365.1 Gemmatimonadota bacterium
CGACCCGGTCCATCGTGGAATCGAGAAAGCCGCCGAAGCGCGAGGTGCGGCCGCCCCGCCGCGCGACCGCCCCGTCGATCACGTCGAAGAAGGCCAAGAGTCCGAGGGTCCACCCCGCCAGCTGCATCCACCCCGCGGCGAACATCCCCCCGACCACGATGGCGACCCCCGTCCCGATCAGCGTCAGGGCATTGGGGGAGATCCCGAGGTGCACGCATGCGTCGACCAGGGGGTCGATGAGCCGCAGATACCCGCGGACGATCGCGTGCCAGGGCGCGAGCAACGCCGAGCCTCCGCGCATGGACGTCGTCAATAAAGGAGGTAGGGGCGCACCTTCCGCTGGAAGGCGGCGACCGCGGGCTGCATCGCGTCGATCACCTCGTCCGGGTCGGTGCCGGCGAAGAGCGCCTGCCGCGCCGCGGCGGACCCGAAACGCTGATCGATCGTCCGCTCCGTGACCCGGAGCGAATCCGCATGGACCTTCTTCAATGACCAGAGCACCGCCGCCCCGACCCGCCCCATCGGCGCGCGGTCGCGATCGGTCACGACGATCCGTACCCCGGGAATCTCGCGGTCGTTGAACTTGCGATCCGGCGACTCCTTCGGCGTGAAGCGCTCGGCCTCGAACCTGACCCCGACGAAGCCGAGCTCGTTGAGCATCGTCGCCAGCCGCAGGGCATCCATCCAGGGCGCGCCGAACCGTTGGAAGGGCGCCTTGGTCCCCCGCCCCACCGAGACATTGGTCCCTTCGAGCGGAACGAGGGCCGGGTACACGAGCGCACTTGCCACCGTCGCCATCGCGGGCGAGGGTACCACCCACGGCAGCCCCGTCTCGTCCCACCACATCGACCGGCGCCACCCCTGCATCGGCACCACCGTGAGCTGCACCGGGATCCTCAACTCGGCGGCGAACCACCGCGCCATCTCCCCATTCGTCATTCCGTGCCTCAACGGCGCGGGGTATAATGCGAAGGCAAGGCCCCGGCGGGTCGGGGTGGGATCCTCGGGATTGGAGAGGGCGGAATCGAGGAGCGGGGCCTCCATGCGCCCCGTGATCGGATTCGGCCGATCCAAGACGATGAAGGGGATCCCGGCGCGCGCCGCGGCGCGCATCCCGTAGACCATCACCCCCACATAGGTCCAGGTGCGCGTCCCGATGTCCTGCAGATCGAAGACCAACGCATCGAGGTCCTTGAGCAAGCTGTCGGGCGGCGGCACCGTGCCGTTCGTGTACAGCGAGTGGACCATGAGCCCCGAGCGCTCGTCGAGCTGGTCCGGGAGATTCTCGCGGTCCACGTCGCCGCGGATCCCGTGCTCGGGCGAGAAGAGCCGCACCAGCGTCACATTCGCGCGCTTGATGCGCGGGTCCTGCTGCAGCACATCGATGAGATGCGTCCCGGTGGCATCGACGGTCGTGTGGTTCGTGATGAGCGCGATGCGTCGCCCGGCGATCACCTGGAGCGAATCCTCGATGAGGACCGTCATGCCCGCACGGACAGCCGGCCCCTTCGGGGTCGCGCCCTGTGCCTTCGGCGCCGAGGCGCACGCCCCGAGCGTCCCCGTGACCAGGATGAGCCACACCACCTTCACGCCCCACCGTCCGAGATGATGCACCCGACCTCCCTCCGTTGGGCCGGCCTCGCCGGCGTCATGCTCGCGCTCAGCTGTGCTCCCGCCATCTCGAGCACCGTGGGCGCGCCATCGCCCCACACGATCCCCGCCGACCTCCGCAGCCTCGCCCCCTCCCTCTCGGCGCCCCTCCCACCCGAGGCGCGGCGCTGGATCGAGACGACGGTCCGGGAGATGCCGCTGCGCGAGAAGATAGCCCAGATGATCATGATCTGGGTGCTGGGTGACTACACGAGCACGACCGACCAGAGCTTCGCGGATGCCGCCGAGCGCGTGGCGGTCGACAAGGTCGGTGGGGTGATCATGTCGCTCGGATCCCCGATCGAGGTCGCGGCCAAGGTGAACGCCCTGCAGCGACGCGCGGCATTCCCGCTCCTCGTCGGGTCGGATGTGGAGCCGGGGCTCGGACGACTCGAGGGGGGCGTCTTCGCCCCTGGACTGTTGCGTGGCGGTGATGCCACGGTCCTCCCCAGCAACATGGCGATCGGTGCGACGGGCAATGTCGCGTGGGCGCGTGAGGCGGGGCGGATCATCGGTGAAGAGTCGCGCGCCATCGGGATCCATCTCGCCTTCGCGCCCACGGTGGATGTGAACAACAACCCGGCGAACCCGGTGATCAACGTCCGCTCGTTCGGGGAGGACCCGGAGCGCGTGGGGGCGATGAGCGCCGCCTTCGTGGAGGGGGTGCAGTCCGCCGCGGTGATGGCGACGGTGAAGCACTTCCCCGGCCACGGGGACACCGACACCGACTCGCACCTCGCGCTCCCGATCGTCGGGGCGACGCGCGCACGCATGGACAGCGTGGAGCTCCGTCCCTTCCGGGCGGCGATCGGAGCCAACGTCGCGGCGGTGATGAGCGCGCACATCGCGCTCCCCGCCATCTCCAAGGATTCGACCCCTGCCACGTTGGTCCCGGCGATCTTCCAGTCGCTGCTCCGTGACACGCTGCAGTTCCGTGGTCTCGCGGTCACCGATGCCATGGACATGCGCGGGATCGGT
>JBEGVM010000222.1:0-3505 GCA_041178365.1 Gemmatimonadota bacterium
CCGTAGGTGGTGGAGCAGAAGGTCTCGATCTCCTGCTCGGTGCCGGGCTCCTGTCCGCCGAACTGGTTGCAGGGGAAGCCCAGGACGGTGAACCCCTTGGGCGCCAGGCGCTCGTGCATCGCCTCGAGCGCGCCGTACTGCGGCGTGAGGCCGCACTTGCTCGCGACGTTCACGATGAGGAGCACCTTGCCGCGGTACGGCGCGAGGGTGGTCTCCTCGTCGTGGATGGTAGAGACGGGGAAATCGTAGAGGGGCGCGGCGGGGGAGTAGGTCATGCTGTAATGAAGTCCCCGCAGAGGTGTGCGGCGCAATGCGGGATACGACCTACTCGACACGATTAGGACCGCAGCCGAGTGCTCAGTCGTGGAGCGTCACCGGTGCGAGCGTGGGTCGCTTGGCGGTGATGCCGTCGCCCGAGGAGATCCCGCGCGCATGGCGCCAGGCCCACGGGACGAAGTGCTCGACGATCCAGCGCAGTTCCCCCGCCCGACGCTGCAGCGCGGTGGGGGGCGGCTGATACGGCAGGGGCGTGGCCCAACGCTCATCCACGCCCGGGAGGCCGAGCGCATGCGCCAGGGCGGCGGCGATGCGCGTGTGGCCTTCGGTGTTGGCGTGGAGCCGGTCGCTCGACCAGAAGCGGGGATCGGTGACCCACGTATACGCGGCGAGATCGGCGACGATGGTGCCGGTCTCGGCGGAGACCTCACGCACGGCCTGATTGAAGTCGCGCAGCTTGGGGGCGGCCGCCTTGGCGAGGGGCATGACCTCGCTCAGGTCGGGCATGGTGATGGTGACGACGGTCGCGCCGATGTCGCGCAGGGCGCGCTGCATCGTGCGGATGTCGGCGATCACGGGCTCGAGGGCGAAGCCGCGCCGGATGATGTCGTTGGTGCCGCCGAAGACCGATGCGAGGTCTGGGCGCATGGCGAGCGCGGGGGCGAGCTGCTCGTCGAGGATCTGCCGCGTCTTGCGACCGCGGATGGCGAGGTTCGCGTAGAGCGTCGGAGGGCGATGCGGGTCGGCGGCGGCGTTGGTGCGCGCGACATGCTCGGCGAGGCGGTCGGCCCAGCCGCGGTACTGGCGCTGCGGGAGCGGGTCGTCGAGGCCTTCGGTGGAGGAATCACCGAGGGCGACGTAGCGGGAGAAGTGCGGGGTGGTCGGCATCTGCGCTGAATGGTAATGCGGTCAGACCGTGCTATATTCCGTTCGCGCAGCGATTTCCCGACTTGACGGGCTGCGCATCCGGCCCCGCCGGCTCATCCGTCTAAGTCGCAGGCCTCCCGGCCGGCGACCCCCGTCGTCGGCCTTTTCCTTTTCCCCCACTGTCAGACCCCCTTCCCAGCTTTCACAACAGACCCACCGGCCACCTCCGTCTCGGTGG
Source organism: Gemmatimonadota bacterium (assembly GCA_041178365.1). GTDB lineage: Bacteria > Gemmatimonadota > Gemmatimonadetes > Gemmatimonadales > Gemmatimonadaceae > Pseudogemmatithrix. Next base: position 1,382 of record JBEGVM010000222.1, read on the forward strand.
CCAGCATGCAGAGTGACGGCGAGAGCTCCGGCTCACCGACCCGTCCGCCAGACCGTACCCCTGTCCTCTGACTTCGCAGAGGGCCCACGGTGGCAATGCCGGCCGATCCCTCACGGGATCGGGACCATGCGCGAATGAGACGGGACCTCTCTCGAAAGGGTACCGATATGACGCCGTTCGTCTTCCGTTCCGGCCCCGAGCCACGCTACAAGGACGGCGAGCTCAAGCTCTCCGCCAACCACATCGCGCTCCTCGTGGCGCTCCGCACCTTCCCTGACGGGACCGCGCCGTCGTTGGCGGCGTGGTTCTCCGTCGCGCTGCGCATGAAGGAACGCCTGGGGGCCGCGCGCTCATTCTCCTCGATGCGCCACGCCCTGCACCGGCTCAACGAGGCCTGGCTCACCGGAACCCGCAGTAGCGGCCGATGGGTCATGTCCATCACGCCGCGCGGGTCCGACATCGCCGAGTGTCGTGTACCGACCCGCATCGTCGGGCTCGGGGCGTGGGAGGGGCTGCCGCCCGAGCGCTCCACCGTTGTCCCGCGCGCGAAGCCGGGACGCCCTGACCATCTCCCCTCGCTGCAGGTCCCGGGCGTGGATCTCGAATGGCGGCCCGAGTCCTACCCGCGCGACTTCATCGAGATCGCACGGCTCACCGTACCGTCGATCGGATTCGCGCTCAGCTACTGCGCGAAGCGCGTGGGGCGCTCGTGGCTCCTGCGCGCCGAGCGCTTCCCGCGACACGATCCCCTGCTCCGGATCCCGCGCCGCTTCGCCGTGCGACCGCTCTCGCTGCGCGAGGTCACGGCACTCATCGACGGCACGCAGCTCGACGAGTTCCGGTCCGCGGAGCGGCCGGGCTTCACGCTCATCGACCTCCTCTTCGACCGTCACGCCAGCGGCAGGATGATCACTCCGCAGGGGATCCGCGAGTACGTGCGGGTCACGTCAGCCTGCTACCCCGAGCTCGAGCGATTCTATGCGGGTCGCGCGGAGAATCGCGTGAGCGCGTACGTCAGCATCAGGCGTCGGCCGGCACGGAGGTCCGCATGAACACGCGCAACCAAGCCACCGCGCCGGAGTCCGCCGAACTCATCCGCTTCACCGTCGATCCCGATGGCATCCTCCGGCTCGGCCGCGACGATGTCCCGCAGACGCGCGTGTGGACCACCGATGCCGCACAGCTCGAGCAGGAACACTTCGCCATCGCACGCGATCTTCCCTCGTCACCGACCGTGCATCACCGCTACGGATTCCGCGCGATCGAATCCTCGAGCGCGCGCTTGGCCGCCGCCGAGTCGCTCACGGCGATCGCGCCCTGCACCCCCCTCGCACCCGGCAGGGACGACGCCCCGATGGTGGAGTCGATCGCCCGTTGCTCCGTCGTCGTGCGCGGCGGCGCCTGCTCCTCCGGCTTGGAGGAGCAGGCGAATGTGGCGACCGACAGGGCCAGCAGGAGCGGCAGCAGGCGGAGACGCATCGTGCGACCTCGTGAAGTGGGGTGGCGCCAAGGTAGCATTCCGTGCGGGTCGCCGTCGACGCGCGCAGGAGGCCGGGCGCCGGCAACCCTGCGCGCACCGCCCGTGACCAACGCCACAGCCACCTCCAACCCGGATTGACCGATGTCCCGTCTCGCCCGTCTCGTCGCCGTCGCACTCGTCGCCTGCGCTCCACTCACCGCACCGGCGCAGTCCGCCTTCACCGGCCGGTGGGACATCTCCTTCGTCGGCGGCATGCGCGTGGAGAACGACGAATCCACGCCGATCATGGTGAAGGGTCTGCTCACCATCACCGAGACGGCCGACTCGCTCATCGCGACGCTCAAGGTGACGCCGCCCGAGGGGATGCCCGAGCGCCCCGCCTCGCGCTTCGCCGCGGCCAAGCCGAACGGGAGCGCGGTGAGCTTCGTGCAGCGGTCGCAGGCGACACTCAACGCCAACGGCGAGGAGCGCACGGTCACGGCCATCTCCAACTGGTCGTTCACCGTGACCGGCGATGCCCTCGCCGGCACGGTGACGCGCGAGCTGGAGGGGATGATGGCCGGAATGCCGGCGTCACCGGTCACGGGGACGCGCGCGCCTTAACTTTCGGGATGGTCCGCCGCGCACTCCTCCTCCTCACCGTC